>JAJDDA010000145.1 GCA_029260535.1 Phycisphaerales bacterium
GCCACCCGCCCTTCACGCACCGCCGGGATCGACCCCCACCAGTGCTCCCCGGAAATCCGCCCAACCACCGCGCGCGTGGCTTCAACACCCATTCCCGGCAAACAAACACTCACCGCCTCCGCACCGACCGCCAACAACTCATCCACCGTTACTGCACGCGCCGCCCCCGCCAGCCGTTCCGTCTGCGCAAACCCCGCCGCAGCCCCCGCATCCTCCTTCGCCACCGTCGGATTCAGCAGGAAAGAACCCCCGGCTCGCTCCACCAGCTGCGGGATCCACCAACCACCCACAACCAAAGGCTCCAAACTCTCCAGAACAACAACCCGGGGCCCCTCCTCGAACGGCGTCACGAACTCGCACGCCCGATAAAAACGCTCACGTAGATCAACAACAGCCGCTAACGCCGCCTCTTCACGTCCGATAACACGACCAAGACGCAGCGCATCCTCGTAAACATCCTCAACCGTCGTTGGTGCGAACTCAACAACCGCTGGTCGAACCGACATCCCGTCGAGCGCCGCATCGAGCACCGTCCGATCAACAATCCCGCGCGATCCCGATAAGACGACATCCGGCGCAAGCGAACGCAAACGTCCGATATCAAGCTCCCCCAGCGTCCTAGAACAACGATCCACCCCTATGGAATCCTTGTTTTCGACTGTCTGCGCAGTCAAAACCGGCCGATCCTTGATCGAAGCCGGGAAATCGCACAGATGCGATCGGCCGATCAACAGCGAGGAACCGTCGATGCAGCAGAGCGTCTCAGTGGCGGCAGGCAGGAGGCTGACAACTCGCATGGCGCCCATCCTACGGGGTGACGCCCTTGCCCGAAGGACGACGATCGTCGACAATACCCAACACATGGGGAACCTGGCGCCCGAGAGGAACGCCGAGGAGGTCTGGTGGAGCCACAACCGATGACGATGCAAGAACCTAAAGTGGTCGGCGCTGCGCGCACGCGCCGGCTGCTGACCGTGCTGTCCATCACCGCGCTGACGCTCGTCGGCGCCATGACGCCGGTCCCCTCATGGGCGCAGCAACCCGTCGTGAACGCACCGCCGCCGGCCAACGCAACCGGTGAGGAGACCGTCAAGCTCTCCCGCTTCGCCGAGCCCGTCGACCTGCGCGTCCTGATCGATTACATCAGCGACTCGCTCAACGTCAACATCCTCATCGACCCCAGCCTCTCCGGGCAATCCGTCGCCATCAGCGGCGACATGGAGATCCCCAAGAGCAAGCTCTTCCAGTTCCTCCAACTCATCCTCGAACCCACCGGCTTCGTCGTCACGCACGAGCCCGACCTCGACACCTACAACATCCGAGCCGGTGGCAACGTCCCGCTCAAACTCCAGGGCGAACTCGCCACCACCGTGCTCATCCCCACCCCCATGGTCTCGCCGAGCGCGCTCAAGCCCGCTGTCGACGCCGCACTCGGAGAGGTGGGCGCCTCCAGAGTTTCCTACATCGATGAGCTTGGAGTGATCCTCTCCACCGGCTCTCCGAGAGCCAACCGCCAGCTCCACCTGATCGTCGATCAACTCCTCGACAACCTCAAGCTGCAGACCCTCAACATGTTCCCGCTTGAGCACATCGCCGCCGAGGAAGCGCGCGACCGCCTGCTCAGCATCACCGGCGGAGGCAGCCAGCAAGGCGGCAGAGGCGGAAGACCAGCCAGCGGCGCAGCAGCCACCGGCGGCACGACCTCAGCCGGCGGCGCCTTCAGCAACCTCGAACAGCGCCTCATCATCCCCCAGTGGGGCAACCAGCTGATCTACAAGGGCACCCCCGGTGAGGCCGAAGAATTCGCCCTCTACCTCGCCATTGTCGATGTCCCCAACACGCTTGAGGTCCGCCGATACGCCGCCGGAGAAATGGTCTCGACAGTGACCGCTATCGGTTCCAGCCAGGGCCTTGGCCCTGTCGTTGGAAGTGGAGGCAGCGCCTCAACCGGCCAGGCCTTCAATGCCGGTCGCGCCGCATCCGCAGGCGCCGCCTCAAGCAACGAATCCGCTGGTTCACGATTCGTCGTCGAGAATGCCGAGTCCGGCATCTTCCTCTACTACGGCACCCTCTCCCAGCACCTCGCGGTCGACGCGCTCATCAAGAAATTCGCCGGACAGGTCACCCCCGACCTCATCGTCGTCGAGTTCTACAAGCTCAAGCACGCCACCGCGCCGGAAGTCGCCGACGTCCTCTCCGGTCTCCTCGACATCACCAACACCAGCGCGAACAGCGACTCCCCGTTCCTCCCCGGCGCTGTCGGCAACCAGCGCGGCATCAACCGGCTCTCGAACCAGACCCAAGGCGTCACCGAAGGCGACGAGGCCACCCGCGCCGCGCAACAGGCCGCCGCGGACGAATCCGGCGCCGCAACACTCGGTGACACCGAAGGCATCGGCATCACCGCCGACGAGCCCAACAACCAGCTCATCGTCCGCGCCTCGCTCAAGCAGCAGGCCGATATCCAGCGCATCATCAACCGCCTCGACCAGCGCAGGCCGATGGTCTACATCGAGGCGCACATCATCTCCGTCAGCGCCAACGAAGACTTCACCATCACCGTTGACACCGCACTGACCGACCCCGACCTCGACGTCCCCGTCTTCACCAACTTCGGACTCGCCGAGTACGGCACCACCACCGTCAACACCGCCCTGCAGGGCATCACCGCCGCGCTCGTCAAGAGCAACTACATCCCCATCATCATCAACGCCATCGCCAACGACTCCGACGGTCGCACCGAATCCAACCCCCACATCCTCATCAACGACAACGAAGAGGCGGATCTCAGCAGCACGACGAACCAGGCCTTCTCCCAGACCACGCAGTCCTCGGGCAACCCCGTCCAGACCAGCGTCGGTGGCAACGTCTCGGCAGGCACCACGCTCACCGTCAGGCCGCAGATCTCCGCCGGTGGCTACATCAAGCTCGAATACACCATCGAGCTCTCCACCTTCGTCCCGGGAACCCGCTCCGCGAACCTGCCCTCCGACACCCAGACCAACACGTTCACCAGTCAGGTCAACGTGCCGAGCGGTTCCACAGTGGTCGTTGGCGGGTTCATCCAGAAGAGCGAATCCGTCGCCGTCTCCAAGATCCCGTTCATCGGGGACATCCCGCTCATCGGGCTCCTCTTCCAGGACCGCACCGAGACCGAGCAGTCGAGGATGATCTACGTCTTCATCACACCGAAGATCCTCCGCGACCCGACCTTCCAGGACCTCCGCCTGCTCACCGCAGGCCCCAGGCAGGGCGTCGAGCTTGACGAAGACCTCCCCCCACTCGAGCCGCAGATGATCCCCATTTTCTTCTCGAGCGCCGCGAGCGCCCGCGTAACGCCCCAGTTGCAGCCGATCCCCGCGCCCACACAGACAACCATGCCCGAGCCCGAGCCGGAGCAACCCACCGATTCAACCGCGAGCGTGCTCCCCGCGATCATCCCCTCGTTCAGGCCCGCGCCCTCCAGGGTCAACAAGCCCGAGCCCAAGCCAGTGCGCGAATCCGACGAGGACACCGAACTCACCCACGCGATCACCAGCCAGCGAGGCGCACCGCTGTAATGAGCAAACGCCACGCTGTTCCCATCCCGACCGGCGACTCCGCCGCTGACGCCGAACGCCTCAAGAGCCTCACGCAACTGTTCGCGCCGTTGCCGGTGCGCCCCGAGCAGCTCGCCGGCTTCGCCGACATGCCCGGCGCTGACGACGAACCGTGGGACGTCCTGCTCGCAACGCTCGGGATCGAAGAGCACACCGCGCTCAAAACCCTCGCCGACCGCGTGGGAGTCGAATTCAACTCGGAACCCAAATCGCACGATTCCGCCGAGCGATTCTGGGAGCGAATCCCGGCAGCGGCGGCAAGGCAGCACCACGTCGCAGGCCTGATGAACGACGGCTCCGCGATGACCGTCGCCTGCGCCAAACCCCTGCAGCCCGACGTCTACGCGATGCTCGAGCGCAACCTGAACATGCCCATCCGCATCGTCCTCAGCCCCCGCGCCCAAGTCGGCAACCTCATCAACCGGGGCTACGAGCACCAGCAGGACCTCGTCACCGAGATCGTTGAAGACCTCCCGCTCGATGAATCCGCGATCGAATCCGCCGCCGGCGCCGTCAGCAAGGGCTCCGATCTGTTGCAACTCGCCAGGCAGACCCCCGTCATCCGCCTCGTGAACATGATCCTCTTCGAAGCGCTCCGGCGCAAGGCCTCGGATATCCACATCCACCCGCTCGAAGACACACTCGCGATCCGCTACCGCACCGACGGCATGCTCGTCGACGCCTTCACCCCGCCGCTCTCGCTCGCGCCGGCGATCTCCTCGCGTATCAAGGTCATGGCGGAACTCGACATCGCCAACCGCCACAGCCCGCAGGACGGGCAGACCACCGTCCGCATCGGCCCGCGCAAGATCGATATCCGTATCTCCACCGTCCCGACCATCTTCGGTGAGCGCATCGTCCTGCGCCTCCTTGATCAGAGCCAGAACCAGCTCGACCTCGACGCGCTCGGAATGACCAAGCCGATGCAGGGCGAGCTCATGCGACTCGTCGATCGACCCACCGGGATGATCCTCGTCACCGGACCCACCGGCTCGGGTAAAACGACAACGCTCTATGCCGCGCTCGACCGCATCGATCGCTTCACGCGCAACGTGATGACCATCGAAGACCCCGTCGAGTACCACATGGACCACATCGGTCAGGTGCAGGTGAACCCCAAGCGGGGCGTCACCTTCGCCGCAGGTCTCCGCTCGCTCCTGCGTCAAGACCCCGACGTTATCCTCGTCGGTGAGATCCGCGACGCCGAAACCGCGCAGCTCGCGATCCAGGCCTCCCTCACCGGTCACCTTGTGCTCGCGACGCTCCACACGAACGATGCGCCCAGCGCGATCTCCCGGCTCCAGGACATCGGCATCGAGCCCTACCTCATCAGCTCCGCGCTCCTCGCGGTCATGGGCCAGCGCCTGCTCCGCAAAATCTGCCCCGTCTGCCACAACACCGGTCAGCACGACAACCACCGTTGCGAAAAATGCTACGGCACCGGCTACTCCGGTCGCGTCGCGATCTACGAGATCATGACCATGACCGACGACCTCCGCGCGCTCGCAATGAAGTCCGCAGACGCCGTCGCGCTGATGGCCGAAGCCGTCAAGGAGGGCATGCGACCGATGATCTTCGACGGCAGAGAAAAGGTCGAATTAGGCCTGACCACCAAGGAAGAACTGGGTCGCGTGCTCCACGATGCAGGCAACGTCTAAACACCACCAGGCAAGCAGAACCGACAACGACGAGCAATAACACAAGGTGAGCCAGACAACCGCCAAATCCACCCAGTTCTTCTATGTCGCCGTCAACGCTGCCGGCGCCAAGAAAATGGGTTTGCGCGCCGCCCCGACCGAAGCCGACCTCCTGGGTGATCTCTCCAACGACCGCCTGCTGCTGCTCAACGCCTGGCCCATGCCCAGCTGGATCAGCGCCAAGGGCACGATCCCCACCAAGGACCAACTCGCCCTCAACGAGCAGCTCGAGAGCCTCCTCAACCGGGGCGTCCCGCTCACCGACGCCCTCGACGTCGCCGCCTCGCTCGTCACCACCTCGACCAAGCAACGCATCGAAAAAATGCGCTCCGCCGTCGCCAGCGGCGCCTCTTTCGCCGACGCCTGCGCACAAGTCGGCGGCTTCGACGAGGTCACCGTCACCGTCTACCGTGCCGCGGAAAAATCCGGCGACCTCGCTATCGCAGCCGGCGGCCTCGCACAATCAGCGCGCCGCAAGATGGCCATCGCCGGCAAGGTCGGCACCCTCCTCGTCTACCCCGTCATGGTCCTCGCCATCGGCCTCATCGTCGGCGTCATCATGCTCATCTTCGTCATCCCACAAATCGGGACCGCGATCAAATCGTTCGGCGCCGAACTCCCCTGGTACACCGTCACCGTCCTCTGGGTCGGCGATGTCCTCCGCGCCCAGTGGCTCCCGATCATCATCGTGCTGGTCCTGCTCACCATCATCGGGATCGTCGGGCGCCGACAGGTCGCGAGCGTTATCAACGCCGTCGTCCGCAAGCTCCCGCTCTTCGGACCCCTCATCCTCGCCAGCGAGAGCGCCCGCTTCTTCTCCGTCATGGCCGCGATGACCAGATCCGGTGTCACCATCGCCGACGCGCTCAGCGTCGCCTCCGATGTCGTCACCCACCCCAAACTCAACGAGCAACTCCACACGCTGCAAACCAACCTCGTCGATGGCGGTGTCTTCACCACAATCATCGACCGTGTTGAGGCCTTCCCGCTCGCGACCCGCCGCCTGCTCATCGCCGCCGATAAAGCAGGCGATCTCGAATCCGCCTTCGGCGGCCTCTCCGAAGACCTCTCCAACGAGGTCAACAAGCAATCCGACCGCCTCCTCGCCATCCTCGAGCCGTTGCTGATCGTGCTCATCTTCGTCCTCGTCGGGGGACTCATCGCATCGATCATGATCCCGCTGCTCACCTCGACCGGCGACATCCAATAACCACGCAACGCCTATCCTTAATTTCCACCGAGTCAGTGAATCAAGAGAACATCCAACGCCCTCAGGCGTCGATACAAAGGATCAAGCACAGGCAACGCCGACAAGAATGTTCGGGACCAAACGAACCGCTCCCGCCCTTGTCCGGTAACACCGAAGAGCAAGCACGATGAACAACAACACCAACAACACAAGACGACGCAACCGCAGGGGCTTCACGCTCCTCGAGATGATGCTCGTCATGCTCCTCATCGGCGGTCTCACCGCGATCGTCGTCGCCATCAACTTCATCGGGAAAGCCGAGCAGGCGCGCATCAAGCTCACCGTCACCAAAATGCGCACGCTCCAGTCCGAACTCCAGAGCTACAACTTCGACCACGGCATCTTCCCCACAACCGGTGACGGCCTCGGGGTCCTCGTCAACGCCGCCGGTGTCCAGGAATCCATGCTCAGAGACGAATGGGGACACCCCTTCGCCTACTACGCGCCGACCAACGACCCCGCGCGCCCCTACGACCTCATCAGCGACGGCCCCGACGGCATCCCCGACACCGAGGACGACATCGACATCTGGTTCGTCGATCAGAACACCCCATGACACGCACGCGCCGAGGCATGACCTTCATCGAGGTAATCCTCGCGACGGCGATCCTCGGCTCGATCGCCGTCACCGTCATCGCCTCGATCACGCTCGCGCAGAAGAAAAGCACCCTCGACACCGAGCGCCTCAACGCCGCCGAGTACGCGCACCGCCTCCTGCTCACCTACATCCACGTCGGACCCGAAAGCCTCCCGCTCCAGAACGAGCCCCGAGCGCAAGGCGCCGGCTGGTACACCTACGCCCTCTCCGAACAGATCCTCGAAGAGGACATCGACGACACCGAGAACATCTCAACCCGCATCGCCAAACCCTACGGCGTCGTCACCGCCAACGACCGACTCTCTTCAGGGATCGTCTACCTCACCGTCAAGGTCTTCCCCGCGCCCAACCAGACCGGCCTCCAGTTCAACCCCGACGTCCCGCTCGCCACCGTCTCCAGAATCTACGATCCCTTCGACGTCAACGATTCCGACACGCTGATGGACATCGTCCGCAGGCTGCTCGCCGGAGACGATCAATGAACCGCGCGCGCCGATCAACACCACGCCGAGCGTTCACGCTCATCGAGGTCACGCTCACCCTGCTGATCTCCACGATGATCCTCACCACCGTCATGTCCATCTTCGCCATGATGGCCCGCGCCAACGCCGATCTCGGCGCCCGTTACGAGGACCTCGGCGAGCTCTCCCGCGCGCACGGCACTATCCAGCGCGCCATGAAAAGCCTCGTCTCCGGACAGCCGATCTCTGACCTGCTCGAAGACGACGATGCCGATCCGGACGATCCCGACGCCGATTCAAACCGCCCCAGCGCAAGCTCCATCCGCGAACGCCTCGGCGTCGAAGAAGAGGACCTCCCCAAGTACCACTTCATCCTCCAGCACTCCACCGAAGCCGCCCAACTGGGAGTTGTCGCCGACGACCGCGCCCCGCGCCGCCTCGAACTCGTGATGGAGCGCCAACCCGTCGCACTCGCGCCCGACAACAACGGGCTCCCCGTCCGAGGCGCCTTCGAACCCGTCTGGGTCTCAGGCGCCGGTGATTTCACACACTGGGCGCTCGACTACGTCCCCATCGATCCCGCCGGTGAACCCATCCGCCTCATCGAAGACGCCGCGCTGATCGACTGGAACGTCCTCGGTCACGCCGACGAGAGCGAGTCCGGCAACCGCATGTTCGGTCTGTACGAAGCGCAGGAAGCCAAGGACTACCCCATGTCCATCTTCCTGATCGTCATCACCTGGGACAACACCAGGATGGACTGGATCTTCGAACCAGGCGTCACCGTGGGGGACGAATAATGATCCGCAAGATCATGTCGCAATCCCGCCGGGGCTTCGCGCTCCCGCTCGTCATCCTGCTCATGCTCGTCTCCAGCATGACCATCGTCGTCATCATGCAGAGGCAGACCGCGCAGACCCGCCTCGTGCAGGAAATGATCAACGACTACCACACCCACCACGCCGGCTTCGGCGTCCGGGCGATCATCCGCAAGTGGCTCCAGAGCAACAGCTCCGAGCTCAGCGAGTTCGCCTCTGAGGACGAGGTTTCCTTCCGATTCATCCTCCCGGGTGAGCTCTACGTCAGCATCTGGATCGAGGATGGACAAGGCATCCCCGTCAAAGAACCGATCGACATCGGCCCCGCCAATCTCGATTTCTACAAGCTGGTCACCGCGAGGATCGAGAAGACCAGACCAGGCTCCCTCCGCGCCAAGGGCCCTTCATTTATCAGCATCCCCACCGCTCCCGAGCACGTCCTCAGGTCGCTCGTCAAGGACGAAGAGGACGGCCAACGGATCGCCAACCGAATAATCCGAGCCCGCGAACGCAAGCCCCTCGATCGCGACGAGATGATGAACCAGCTCCGCAGAGCGGGGATGGCCGACGAAGAGATCGCCAGAGTCGTCGCCATAACCACGTTTGATCCTGTCCTCTGGAAGGTCAACGTGCTCAGCGAGGACCGAAAAAACAAAGCCAACCGGTATTTCGTCATGCAGGCCGATATCACAGCGGGCTCGCTCGCGATCACTTCATGGGAAGAACGCATCGGGGTTGATCCCAACGACCCATTCGCCGAAAAACCTCAAAAAACCAACCGCGACGACGACGAAACCGCCGATCTCAACGACGACGACCAGGACAACCGCAACAGCGACAACGACGAAGATGACGATAAAGACGACAAGACCCGATAACTGATTCCCCACAGATGACCACCCACCAGGACAACGCGGCAAGGCTGGCCCGGATCACACAGATCGCGGCGATCGTGATCGTCGTCGTCGCTGTCGCCGCGTTCCTCATCCCGATCCCGGCAAAGAAAATCGACACCACCCCGCGCCGAGGCGCCGGTGATCCCAACAACCCACTCGCCGCCAACGCCGGAGAAGGCCGATTCGAGGTCAAAGAGGAAGACTGGTCCGTCGCACTCGCCGCCATCAGCAAGTTCCGCGATCCGGCAACCAAGGTCGCCACAGCAGATCCCGTCGATCCAACACCGCCGGTCTCAGATCCAGAAAGCGACAGACCGGGCAATGGCATCGGACCCAACGATCGACCCCCGATCCAATACTTCGGCGCCCTCGAAGACAGCAAGGGCTTCGCCGCCCTCATCGACTTCGCCGGCAAGCAGCGCCTCCTCCGCGTAGGTCAGGAATTCGAGGACGAGTTCGAGATCACCGAGATCAGCGAGGACGAGATCACCGTCACCGACGGCTTCCGGGAATACACCTACCCCCTCGCCGGCTCCACCCTCGCCACCGCCCCGCCGAACCCCACCATCTCCGGTGGTCGCAACACCAACCAGCTCGGCAAAACCAGGCCGGACCTGCTCGGCCGCCCCAACGACGCGGATTCCGAGCCACGCAGACCAACCCCGCCGAATGAAGACGGGGGGTCGCCCACGTGAGTTCGATCGCCTCCTATATAGATGACAACGCCCAGACCATCCGGCTCCTCAAGCCCGATGGCGACGCGAAGTGGTCCCCCGGCAAGGACATCGGTGATGACGACGCCTTTGCGCACCGCAACCGCCTTTCCAGCGCCGCAGACTGGATTGTCGCGTCCCTGAGCCAGAAAAAACGCCTCGATCTCGTCTGTCTCGGTGTTTCAGACGCGCTGTGCCGGTGGATGACCGCCCCCAGCACCGAGCCCAATGTCGTCGCCGCAGTCGCCAGAGGCAAGGGCGAGGAATGGGGATCCGTCGCAGCAATCGGCACGACCGAGCCCCTGACCGCGCCGCACCGGAAGTCTCACCAGCGAACGACCGCCGTGCATGGCGCCGAGTCCCATTTCCCCGCGATCTCAATCCACGACGCCTCCTACCGAGTCCTGCTCGACGAGCTCGACACCAGAGGGATCAGGGTCGGCTCCGTACTCACCATCTGGCACGCGATGTGCCGAGCATGGGATGAATCGCTCCCCACAGAGCGAGCGATGGAAGACCTCGGCAAAGGGTCCGATAACGGAAATACTCAAGCCGCTGCCTCGTCGCCGATTACAGCGATCTTGATCACCACCGAAGACAACGCCGTCGTTTGGGCGTGGTCCAAAGGACGCCGACTCCTCACCGGTGGACGCAACTTCGTCGCGCTCAGCAACACCAGCGATTCGATCGAAACTGTCGGCCCCAGCATTCCCGATTACAGCAGCGCCTGCGGACGCATCGCCCTCGACTGGCTGACCTGGAGCGCCCAACTCGGTCAATCCCCGGAGCGCCTGATCATCGTCAGCCCCGACGCGAGCGAAATTGCGAAGCAGTGCGCGCGCCTGTGGCCGACGGCCAGACAGCGCCAGATCCCCGAGATCGATCCCATCGCCGCAACGCTCAATCAACTGATCACCGCCGATCCGATCAAGCCGGAATCCGACGCCCGCACCTGCGTCGCATCCCTGACCAACCGCCCGAGCAAGGCCCACCGCCGCCTCAACCAATGGGCCGGCGTCCTCCTTCTCGCAGTGGCGCTCACCATCGCAGGTCTCGGATGGCAATTCCGGAAGCAATCATCGGTCTACAACGAGCAGGAACAGGCCATCGCGACCAACATCGCCGCGAAACTGACCCCGATCGATCAACGCATGGCCAGGGATCCGCGCCCCAAACGAGCGCTCGAAAACAAAATCAACGAACTCGCTGCTGGATCAGAGGGATTCGTCGAACCCGACCTCCCCTTACCCATTCTGAGCGAACTCCTCAGGGTCGGCGCCGCGCTCGAAGACACCGAAGATGTGAAGATCGAACGCCTCGAAATCACCGAAACCCGTTCCGTGCTCAGGCTCAGTATCCCCGATACCGTCACCGGAGAGCAGATTATCGAGAATCTCCGGACCTCCACCGGCTCGATCCGATGGATCGAATCCAACACCGGCATCCAGACCGGCCGCCTCGTCCTCAACGGCGCCTGGACCCTCGAAGGTGATCGCCTGTGAGCCTCACACCCACCCAGGAACTCGAACTGCAGGCCCTTTCAGGAGCCTCGCAACGCAGGAATCAGCCCAAGATGCTGACCATGCTCGGGGTTCTCCTGATCCTCATCGCCGGGTTCTTTGCCTTCTCCAGTTTCGGCGCCTCAACCGACGCGAGGAAGAAGGCCCAACGGCGATCCGCCAGCGCCATTGAGATCGAAAGCCTGATCGACCGATACAACACCCTGACCCAGGGCGGCTCCGAAGGCGGCGGGCTCGGCACAAGATTTCCTGTCAATACCCGTATTCGTTCGACACTAGAAGCGTCCGCCGACAATTATGGACTCGACCGCCCCACGATTTCCCAACGAACCGAGCGCGCAGGCCTCGATTACCCTCTGCAACGACAGATTGTGACCACCCAGATCTCGGACGCCGAACTCAAGCCAGTACTCGAATGGATCAACAGCGCCACCAAAAACATCGATGGACTCTTTGTCACCGGAGTCGAGTTCAGCCCAACCCCCGGCGGCTGGCAGATCGAGGTCCGATACGCACGATGGGAGGTCGTGCAGCCATGAACCGCTTCGATACCAACTCTTCAGCCCGCACCATCTGTTCCGCGATCGGCCTCGGCCTGATCGTCGCATTCGTTTGCAGCGCTGGCTGTGCCTCCAGCGGTGGTTCATCCCGGAAAGGCTCCTCGACAGTGATCACCCTCCCCAACGAGGGCCAGCAGATCGCCGAAGCCAGGCAACTCGCCCTCCGTGCCCAGGAAACCGAAGACCCCGCGAAATCGATCGACCTCTATAAAAGAGCCGTCGAAATTTATCCGGACCTCCCCGCCGCATGGAACAACATGGGTGTCCTCCTCTTGGGAGAAGGCCGACTCATGGAGGCCGCCGACGCGTTCGGATCCGCGACCGAACGCACACCAAACGATCCTCGCCCCTATTTCAATCTGGCGCTGACCTGGGACCGAGCGGGCTACCTCGAAGAGGCCCTCGAGTACTACGGCGCCGCACTCAACCTCGACGACCGCTACCTCCCCGCCCTCCGCGGAGCGATCAAGGCCGAAACCAGGCTCGGCAACTCCAGCCCCAGCCTGGTCGAGCGGATCCGCACCGCCATCTTCCTCGAGCGGGACCCCAAATGGCGCGAATACCTCGAACTCCAGCGTTCCTGGGCCGAGGCCGAGGTCCGGGCCAAGGCCGGCCTCCCCACCGCCGGCGTGGACCGCTAACTCCCCAAAGCAGGTTCAATTTCATTCCAAAGAGCCGGGATTCGCTATCGGACGGGAATCCGACCAAAATTATTGGTCCCCGCGTTGGCTCCCCTTACAAACCAACGCCGTACACCCGTTCAAGCCCTTGAGCCATGCTCAGGTCCTGACAGCGGCAAGATTTGCGCGCCCGGTGTCCGATAGGTTCCACCCCAGCGGGTCGGGTCACGCGGATTATCCCGCCTGACCGGTGAAAAAAACCTGTCAAATCGTTTGGAAGACTCTGGACACACGACTGCGCCCTGATATATTGCTGTTGGATCGCATCCGTGTGTACCCGATTTTCGGGAGGTGGTGAAACCGCTTCGCAACTAGCAGTTTCACCGAGGAGTCAACGAAAGAGAGGAGATTACTCTTATGGTTCGTATGCTTACAGCCGCTGCAGCACTCACTATTGCTGGTAGCGCACTCGCAGTGCCCCAGGGCGCTTTCTGGACAGAGGTCGACAACAGTGCCGGCTTTGCCCCCGATCTCACCGGCCCGACGTCAAGCCTCACCGGCTTCCGTACGTTTGACCTCTTCGTCCAGCTCGAAGCTGGCGACGTGGTCACCGCTGCCGACTTCGGCATCGCCGGCCCCAACTCTGGTCTGAGCACCAACCAGTCGGTTTACAACCACCCCGCTGGTGGCGATGCCGCGACTGGTGTTCTTGGCTTCAACGCCAACGTCGTCTTTGATACGTTCCTCGCCATGGGCAACCTGGACGGCACCGCCGGCCAGATCAGTGTCCAAAGCTTTGATATCAGCGACCTCAGCGCTATCGTTGCGGTGTGGAACCCCAACGCTCCGGGCGGCTTCACCGAAGCCCTCCCCGATGGCGGCAATGTCATGCACCTCGCCCGTTTCTCCGTGACGTCTGCCGGTCTGCTCGGCGATGCGACTGGTGACGGCGGCCTCGGTGAGACCCTTGGCGGTCAGCTGTTCCTGTCTGGTGAGGGCCCCAACGGCACCTTCGGTCGCGAAATCGCTGCCAACGGTGTTGTCGATGTCCCCAACGCTTTCCCCCCGGTTCCGACCCCGGGCGCCATGGCGCTCTTCGGTCTCGCCGGTGCGGCCGCGACTCGTCGCCGCCGCTAATCGCTTGCGTTGAGTTTCTCCGGAAACCCAACACCAACGCGACACTCTCCACCGCCCGATCCTCTGGATCGGGCGGTGTCTTTTTTGCTTGTTCTAAAATCAACACCCGGTAACATCAAACCGGAGGGTGACATCTTTGTCACTGATCAAAGCGAGGAAACACACCAGAAGAGGGGATATCAAATGTTCACCAAGAGCCAAGGCTATTGCTCTATTCCGATCGCAGTGATCCCGATGCTGTCGATGACAAATGCTGCTTCTGCGAGACCGCAGCACATGTTCTGGACCGAGGTCGATAACAGCGCCGGATTCACCGACGATATTTTAGGCCCGCTCACCAACCTGACCGGGTTTAGAACATTCGATCTCTTCGTCAGGCTAGAGACTGGTGATACCGTCTCGCTTGCCTCCTCCGGCTTGGGAATTGACTCAGGCCTTTCTACCACGCAAAGCATCTATGACCATCCTGTGGGCGGCGATACCCAAACCACTCCCATTGAGAACTTTGAAAACGTTGAATGGGATACATTCGTAGCATTAGGTGACCTGGACGGATCCGCCAATCCGAGTCAGATCGGATTTGTTAGTCCATTAAATCTTTCGGATCCCAATTCAATAACCGCAGAGTGGAACCCTTCGCTCGGCCTCCCCAAGGATTTTATGCTGGCGCGGCCTGATGCCATGAACAACATGTGGCTTGGTCGGTTTACCGTCAGCTCTGCCGGTCTCTTCGGTGATGCAACCGCAGACACGGAATTCCTTGGCGGCCAGCTCTTCCTGTCCGGAGAGGGCACCAACGGCACCTTCGGTCGCGAGATCGCTGCCAATGGAATTGTTGATGTCCCCAACGCTTTCCTTATTCCTACTCCAAGCGCCATCGCGCTCTTCGGTCTCGCCGGTGCGGCCGCGACTCGTCGCCGCCGCTAATCGCTTGAGTTGAGTTTCTTCGGAAACCCAACACCAACGCGACACTCTCCACCGCCCGATCCTCTGGATCGGGCGGTGTCTTTTTTGCTTGTTCCACCTTTTATCGGTGATATCCTGGATACAAATCGGGCGACAAGATCAGTTTCCAAGGCCGGGGCATCCAAGAGGAGTACGCCAATGGCAACCATGTACGCCAACCGCCGACACGCGACCCGTTCGGTGATCGTCATCAGCATCGCCACGATACTGCTCGCGATGCCAGGGATCGTCCGAGCCGTGCCCCAAGGCGCCTTCTGGGTTGAGATCCCAACCATCGATCATCCTGATGACCCGACCGACCTCTCGGGACTCCGAACCCATCTGCTCTTCGTACAGCTCGAAGAGGGCGACGTCGTCACCGCAGCCGATTTCGGAATCGCAGGACCGAACAGCGGACTCAGCACGAACCAATCAATCTTCGAGCATCCGGTCGGAACCCATCTTGCCCGCGATCAATTCCTGCTCGACCTCTTCCCCGACCTGTTCTACGACACCCACCTCGCTCTCGGCAACCTCGACGGAGCCGCTTCGCCCTCACAGATCTCTGTCCAGCATTTCAAAACGTCAGACCCGAGCAATATCGTCGGCGTCTGGAACCCGAACGCAGCCGCGGGATTCACGGAGGCGGTCCCCGACGAAGACAACCTCCTCTGCCTCGGGCAGTTCACCATCTCGTCCGAGGTTGAATTCGGAGAGGGCGGCGGCCTCGACGGCGCCGAATCGCTCGGCGGTCAGCTCTTCCTCAGCGGCGAAGGACCCAACGGGGAGTTCGGTCGAAATATCGCCGCAACCGGTGTTGTCAATATTTTCAACGCCTACAACCTGGCGACCAGCAGACTCCCCGGCGATGATTTCCTGATGCTCGCTCCGGCATGTGGCGCCGTCAATGTCCCCCCGCACCATGTGGTTCTCGAGTGGGAAGATTTCCCATCGACGTTCCACAGAAACGTTTGGGTTTCAACCGATTTCCGTTTCCTGTCGCCCTTCGATTACACCGCGGACGGAATCGATTCGTTGAGCCACACGATCCCCGCCGGTGCGCTCGAACCGTGCACAACCTACTACTGGTTTGTGCGGTACGGCGACTTCGGCTTCACCCGGCTCGCCGCCAACTGGGAGTTCTGCGCCTTCACCACATCCGTGCTCGGCGACATCAACGCCGACGGCGCCGTTGACTCCGCCGACCTGGGCATGATGATCGACCAGTTCCAGACCGCCAACCCCGCATCCGACCTCAACGGCGACGGCGTCGTCGACACCGCCGACCTCGGTCAACTCATCGCGGGGTTCGGGCAGTCCTGCGACTGAGCGGTCTCGCTCACACAGCGCCGACTTCAAGCAGCTGCATGCACGACGCCGTGATGTCGTCGGCGGTCAAACCGCAGTACCCGAGCACCTCTTCCGGCGTGCGGGCCGATTTCGGGATCCGGTTGACGTACATCTGCTTGAGGCTGAACGCGTCGCCGGACTCGGTCATCACATCCGCGACCGCCGAGCCGATCGAGGCGCCGTAGTTGTCCTCGAGCGAGATTACGTACCCGCCGTTGGCCTGTGCCAGGTCGAGCAGCGAATCGCCATCGAAGGGCAGCGAGTACAGATCGACGAGCGTCGCGCTGATGCCCTGGGCATCGAGCTTATCGAGCGCCTTGTTCGCCTCGTGCACCATGTAACCCGACGCGACGAGCAGCACGTCCCGGCCCTCGTTAAGCACCTGGAACCCGCCGAGGTTGAAGACGTCGTTGTCGGAGTACAGGAATTCTGTTTCGGGGCGCAGCGTCCGCATGTAGCAGACGCCCTCGTACTCCGCCATCGCCATCGTCAGGCCGTACGCCGCGTACGCGTCCGAGGGTTGGAGGACGTAGCACGCCGGGTTGCCGCGATGATCGCGGACCGTCGAGAACGAACGGAACCACGAGATATCAGGGAGCGACATCTGGCTCGGGCCATCCGCCGCGAGCGAAACCCCCGCGTGCGAGCCGACCAGCTTCAGGTTCGCGCCGCTGTTGATCGCCATCTCGATCTGGTCGTACGCGCGGTTCATAAACTTCGCGAACGTCGTGATGTACGGGATCTTGCCGGCGGCGCTGAAACCAACACCCATCGACACCATGTTCTGTTCCGCGATCCGAGCCTCGAAGAAGCGATCCGAGAGGTCAGCGTCCTTCGCGAACGTCTCGGCGAACGTCGAGTTGCTCACATCGCCGTCGATCGACACGACGTTCGAGTTCACCTGCCCCAGCGCCCGCAGCGCCAGGCCGAACGCCTTGCGCGTCGCGAGACGACCGGTGTGCAGCACCGATTCCATGTCGCAGCGGCGCATCATCTCGTTGAAGGTCGGCGCATCACCCGTATCAACAGGCCGCTCCGGCGCTTCCGCCGGGGGCTGGATCGTGAACGCGTCGCTCTGCACCAATGAAGACGTCAGCTCGAGCCGCCGCTCATCCAGTTCCGCGAGCGCCGTCGTCAGCGTCTCACCGACCGGGGGCTTGCCGTGCCAGTTGCCCGACTGCAGCGTCGGCGAACCCCAACCCTTGACGGTGCGAGCAACGATCGCCATCGGCGTTGCGTCCTCGGCGCCGGCGTTCTCGACGAACGCATCCAGCGCCGTCTTGATCTGCACCGGGTCGTGCCCGTCGATGTTGTGAACCGTGATCCCGATCGCGCCGAGCTTCCGCTCGATCACCTCGGGGGATTGCATATCGCTGACCCGGCCGTTCTGACCGAACCCGTTGCAGTTGAAGATCGGGAGCACCGCGCTCAGCTTCCTTTCGGCGAGCATGTCCAGCGCCTCGGCGACCTGACCCTCGCGCGATTCACCATCACCGATGATGCAGAAGAACCTGCGGTCCAAACCGTCGAGCTGCGCCGCGAGCGCCAAACCGACCGCGGTCGAGAGCCCCTGCCCGAGCGAACCGGTCGCGGAATCAAAGAACGGGAACCCTTCCATCGGGTTCGGATGACCGTCGAGAACCGAGTCGAGCGCACGCAGCGAGTTCAGATCTTCGAGCGTCAAAGGACGGCTCTGCCCGCTCTCGCCAGGGATCGTCCCGCCGAGCCGTGCGTACGCCGCGTACACGATCGGCACCGCGTGACCGGCGCTGAGGACCAACCGATCCGAAGTCGGGTAGTTGGGGTACTCGGGGCTCCACCGCATGGTGTGGAACATCAGCATCGTCACGATGTGACCGAGGCTCATCGCGGTGCTGGGATGACCGCTCCCTGCTTCGGCGCACATTTCAAGACTGAGACGATCCAACTCGATCGCCTGGGCATGGACGGCGGCTTCAAAGGACATTGCGAGACCCCTTCGCTCAATGGCGGCGCGGCTCGGTCAGTCGGCGGGTCTTCCCGGTCGTGTGTCCTCGTCGGCGCCTGCGGTGGTTACTGCTAAACCACAGCCCCGATCCCATCGACCGGAGAACGCTACACGAGGGCAGGTGTCGGTGGACATCGAAGATGTGTTGAATTTCTCTATAGACAGTATCAGCCCCCCGGCCCTCGCTGGCAACCGCCCTGGACCCCCAAATCCGCCCAAACACCGTCCACCGCTCGCCCACAGCGTGTCTCATTTCAACCTCCCCAAAGTCGCCTGATTTCCACCACCCGGATACAATACGCTGTGGGCAGTCCTTCTTGAACGTCAAGATATTCCGTCTGTCCCTGCACCTGCTCGTCGCTGATTTTGCGACACTCCGAGGCGTTCTGCGATGAAAGTCATCTGCGACCGCGCGGTCCTTCTGGACGCGATCAATCTCACCGCTGGGGTCGTCGCAAGCCGCACGCCCAAGCCCCAACTCACCTGCGTCAAGCTCGTCGCCACCAACGACGGCGACAGCATGCTCACCCTCGGCGCCACCGATGCCGAGATCGCCATCCGGCTGACCACCGCCAATGTCCAGGTGGACGAGCCGGGAGAGGCCCTGATTCCGGCAGAAAAACTCCGCCAGATCATCGCCGCCGAGGACCGCGAGCAGACCCTCACCCTGATCACCAAGGACGACGAACTCGAGATCCGGGGCAAAGACGCCAAATTCAAGGTGTTCGGCTACCCCGCCGCTGATTTCCCCAAACTCCCCAAAGAATCCGACGTCACCGGCAAGAACGCCTTCGAGGTCCCCGCGAGCGATCTCGGCGCCCTGATCGCCCGGACAATCTTTGCAACTGCCCGTGAGAACTCACGTTACGCGATCAACGGCGTCCTGCTCAAATGCGATGGCAAGACCATCCAGATGGTCGCCACCGACGGCCGACGCCTCGCGATCGCCAAGGCCAGCGCAGGCTCTGGCGCCTCCGGTGTCGAAGCCATCGCCATCATCCCTTCCAAGGCGCTCAACCTCGTCGGCAAGCTCGCTGCGAGCCCCGACGAGAATGTCCGCGTCGCCATCACCGACAATCAGGCCATCTTCGCCTTTGGTGACGAAGCCACCGGATCGTCCGCCATCCTCTCGACCACCCTCGTCGAAGGCGCCTTCCCGCCCTACGAAGACGTCGTTCCCAAGGATCAGGACAAAAAGGCCACCTTCGACCGCGAAACCCTCGCCAGCGGCGTCCGCAGGGCCGCCCTCCTCACCAACGAGGAATCCCGGGGCGTCCGCCTCGCCTTTTCAGGCGAAAAGGGTGGCCAGCTCTGCCTGACCAGCCGAGCCCCAGAGATGGGTGAAGCCGAGGTCAAGGTCGAGATGGAGTCCTACGACGGCGAATCGATGGAAGTCGGATTCAACCCGGTCTTCATCACCGACGCTCTCAAGGTCATCGAGGATTCCCAGGTCGTCTTCGAGCTCAAAGCCGGCAACAAACCGGGCGTGCTCAAGTCGGGCCAGGATTTCCTCTACGTCGTCATGCCCGTCAGCCTGACCTGACCGTAAGCGTTCGCCAACCGAGACACGCAAACAACCGTTCATCGGCCTGACCCGTGCAGCGCGCGGTTCTCGCCTTATTTTGTGTATGAACGGGCGGCCCCAATCCCAACACGATGTCCCCGCGCATGGTCGCCGATCGGTGATCAGCAAGATGTCCGTGCGCTCGCTCCGCTCTATTTTATTCGGACGTTCGAACGCGTATGCGGCCCCTCGCGTACTTCAAACGTCCGAAAGCTCTGATTCAATCCAGCATGAACAAAAATCCTTGCTGAACATCCGTTTGTCAGGTTTACTTCAAAGGCGCCGACAAGCCCTCTCCTTAGAGGCCTGTCGGCACACCACCCGCCCCCTCGCCCGGACCCGCCCGGGCCTACCACGCTCCTTGGAAGAGAGATCCGTATGCGCCATCGTTCAATGATCGTCCGCCAACACATCGTCGGCAGCTGTTCCTTCGCCCTGCTCGCCTCGATCGCAGGGTCAACCGCCAGCGCGCAACTCGCGTTCGACGACACCGGTCTCAATGACAGCAATAACGACATCGTTGCCGCCCGCCCGCTCTTTGAGGGCGACCCAACACAGGGCGCCTCGAAGCAGGCCCTCCACCTGCGAAGCGGTGTCATCAGCACCGCCGCCGTCCGGGCGCCGCTCGCCGACAGCATCGACGACATCAAAGCCAACGGCCGCCGGCACATCATCCAGCTCGACAGCCCCATGACCAAGGCCCGCCGGGCGCAGCTCGAAAACGCCGGGCTGCGCATCGGTGGGTACCTCCCCACCAACGCCTTCGTGATTGACGCGACCAACGCCGACAAGCAGGCCGTCGCACAGCTCGGCTTCATCACCTGGCACGGCGCCTTCCAGAGCGAGTGGAAGCTCGACCCCGCTCTGAACGCCAACTGGGCGCAGCAGCACGAGCTCGCCGGCCCCGGCGAAGCCGCGGTCACCGTCACCCTCTTCCAGGACATGGACCACGACGCCTTCCTCAAGGCGCTGGGTAACTTCACCGGCGCCACTGCTTTCAACGGCGAGATGATCGGCGACAACTTCACCGCGGACATCGTGATCAAGAGGAGCGAC
>JAJDDA010000146.1 GCA_029260535.1 Phycisphaerales bacterium
CCACTTCCATGAAGCAGCCAACCACTTCGAGGCCCAGCACGCGAAGGACGCCTTTGTCCTCGCCTCAGGTGTCCTCAAAACAGTCGCCGTCTCCCTCTCCAAAATCGCCGGCGATATCCGCCTCATGGGGTGCGGCCCGCGCTGCGGGATCGGTGAACTCAAGCTCCCCGCCGTCCAGCCAGGCTCCTCCATCATGCCGGGCAAGGTCAACCCGGTGATCTGCGAGGCTGTTGTCATGGTCGCCTGCCAGGTCGTCGGGAACGATCAGGCGATCACGCTCGGCGCCTTCGGTGGCGTCGGCTCCCTGCTCGATCTCAATGTCGCGATGCCCATGATCGCGGACAACCTGCTCTCATCGGTCACGCTCCTCACCGGCGCCTGCAACATCCTCGACGAGAAACTCCTCAAAGGGATCGAGGCCGACGTCGAACGCTGCAACGAACTCATCGAAGGCTCCCTCGCGATGTGCACCTCGCTCGTCCCCGCGATCGGGTACGACAAATCCGCGGCGCTCGCCAAGCAGGCCTTCGCCGAGGGCAAAACGGTTCGGCAGGTTGCGATCGAACAAGGCGTGCTCCCGGAGGACGAGCTCAACCGCCTGCTCGACCCCGCGAAGATGACCCACCCTGGTTGATCAAGCCGACCGATTCGCACGAATTCCCAACGCCAGTTCGACATTGATTTCGCGATCAATCGCACTGCGTTGTTGACTGCGCGCACGCCGGTCCGAGAACACCTTAATCACACCATTTATCGGAACCGGCATTCACCCCGTGAACGTTTTTTTTCGTGCGTTGTCCGAAAAAACAACCCGATACTGTTCCCTATCCCACAACGCAAAGAAACCGCCGTTAAATCCGAAACAACCGTTTCATTCCGCATATACGGTACGACATACTGGTGATGACCGCTTGCTCTTTGCAGGCATAGATTCACGTCAACGCAGGTTTCTGGGAGGAAACACAACATGTACTTTTCGAAGCTGACGCTCGCCGTTGCGGGCGCCGCGATCGTTGCCGCCTCGGGCGCCAACGCCGCATTCATCGACTTCTCGCAGGACGGGATGGGCAACCCCCTCGTCGCCGGCGACATCATCACCGACCAGTTCGCCCCCGGAGTCAACATCTCCGCGTCCGGCGGCTCGGGCATGGCCGTCATCTTTGACAGCGCCAACCCCACCGGCAACGACCCTGACCTCGCCACGCCCAACCCAGGGCTGCACGCCAGCAACACGACGCCCCTGGGCAACGTCCTGATCATCAACGAGGAAGACTTCTCGCTTGACAAGGACGGTCGCGTCGAGGATCCCAACGACAACGTCGGCGGCTCGATCTTCTTCGATCTGAACTTCATCGCGACTGGTCTTGAGATCACGATTCTCGATATCGAAGAGAACGGTGGATTCATCGAGTTCTTCAGCAACAACAATCTCGTCCGCGGCCTGCCCAACCTCGCGATCCCCGCGCTCGGCAATGGCTCGGTCCAGACCCTCAGCATCGATGGCTTCGAGTTCGACAGCTTCATTGTCCGCCTCAAGGGCTCGGGCGCTGTCCCCAACCTGAACATCGTCCCGACGCCTGGCGCCGGCGCCCTGCTCGCCATGGGTGGCATCGCCGCGATCCGTCGCCGCCGCTGAGCAGACCACTACTCCTGTGAACCGAGCCGATCGGGATTCCAATCCCGGTCGGTTTTTTTAGTGCGCCCACCCCGACGCCACCGCCTGCCACCGCATCAATAAAAAACGCGGCGTGCTTTCGCACGCCGCGCTCGGATCAGGTGTTGATCGTTGACCGGAGAGGCTTACAGCCCCGCGACCCAGCCAAAGTTGGAGATCAGGATGCCAAGGTCGGCCGTGTTCGTAAAGCCGTCCATGTTCAGATCACCCTTGTTGAGCGCCTCGATCATCGCGGCCTCACCACCGGTGCCGCCACCATCGGGAGGCGTGTTGTCGTGAGCACCAGTGACCTCGATGCAGAGCGTGTAGCAGCCAGCGATGCCGTGCCCGGGGGTGGGCTCGGGGCAATCGATCAGCGCCCGCGGCTCGCCCTCGCCCTCGGCAGGCTGGAGGAGATCGTCGAGACCGTCAAAGTCACAGTCGCCAGCGCCGGAGACGGCGATGATCGCACGACCGTTGATGTCCGCAACAAGGCAAAGCTCGGTGTAACCCGGGATCTCCAGGTTGCCCTGCTCCTTAAGGATCAGCTCGCACGACTTGTCGAACCAGCCGATGGCGGTCGCCGTCGGGATGCATTCGCAGTCAAGTCCGCCGACCTGCGTGATGCAGTAATCGCACAGCGGGACGAGGTTCTCGATGCAGAAGAAGTCAACATCGTTGCGGAGTTCCTCGCAAGCGATCTCGTTGTCGATGCAGATATCAACCGCAGCGGTGCCCAGCGGGACGATGTAGTTGATGTGGAACGCCTCAGCGCCGGTGTTGAACTCATCCTCGTAGCAGACCGGGTTTTCGCTGATCCCGCCGCCGTTGGGGATGATCGGGTTGACGAGGGGCATGCCCTCGCCATCGAGGTACGTCACGTACAGCTTGAATTTGCCGAGCTGGCCGTGGCCGGCGTTCATGAACAGACCGTTGAAGGTCGTGTCCAGGCCATCAGCGCGGCCGGTGACACCGATGCGGAGGCTGAAGGTGCCATCGCCGTTGTCGATCAGGCCATCGCCATCGTTGCCGAAGGGGAGCGGGTCACCAGCATCGTGGATGCCGACATTGAAGAGCCCGGAAGCCCAGCCGTTGCCCTTGTCAGAGCCGTTGTCATCCTTGTTGATGAAGCCGTTGTCCTTGTCAAAGAGGACAAGGTACGTGTCAGGGAGGCAGCCCTGCTCGATGCGCTTCTCAAGCTTGCCATCGATGTACTTGCCGCACTCGTTGAAATCGTGGAGCGAGCACGAAGCCTCGAGGTTCAGCGGATCGCATTCGTCGTTGGGCTCAACGTCGGTCGGGTACTCGCAGATTTGCGTATCGTCGGAGTCGTACTCATAGGTGATCGTCACCGAAACACTGGCGTCCGTCAGGAACAGCTGCACAACGTTGCCAGGACCGGATGCCGTCGACATCGCCATCGCGCCAGCTAAGAACGTGACATTTCCGTTGCCGATGAACGGATTCATATCCGCCTGAATAGTAAACGTAGTCTGGCCACCCTGGTTACCAGCAAGCGCGGGGAACACGGTGCCCGAGGTGCCACCGTTATCAATCGTGCCATCGAATGCCGTGGCATCAAATGTATCATCGTCCATCGGCATCGGGTTCTCGCTGAACCCGGAGGGCCCATCGAGCGTGATATCAGCGGCGAGCGTCGCGGTGATCGTGCTCGGTGCGTTATCGAGGCTCTCGACCTCGGCAGAACCAGCAACGCCGGCATTCCAGTCGATGATGACGCAGGTAAGCGTTCGCGCCCCGCCCATCTCATCGAATTGCGGAAGCGTCAACTCAATCGGATCAAACGGAGCAACACCCCAGTTGGTCCGCTCGGCGAAGCTGTCATTGAACGGACCTTCAGTAAACGCCCCAGCGCCAAAGGTCGCCCCGGCGCACGTCAGCGCGCCAACGCCTGCACAAGCAAGCAGTGATTTACGAATACTCATCATTTTTTGATCCTCCCGAATCAATGCCCCCCGTGAGGGCAAACACCTGATCAAACACCGGTTGGAATAAATTGGGCATCACAGCCCGGACCGGTGTTCCCCGTGACAAGCGCAGTTCCTGCTCTTATCGGAGTACCAGAAGAATACCCACCCCTACGCACTCCCCGCAAGCGATTTTCCCGGAATCTAGGGATTATCGGGGGAGTTACCGGGACACGCCACGACCATCGTCAGCGCCAGGGCACGTCCGATAACACCGACCTGATGCTAAAAAACACGGCACGCTCTCGCGTGCCGTGTCTCGATCAGGATTCAGTGAGGTCATTCAACCTCGTTCGGGTCAGTTGCTCGACCAGCCGAAGTTGCCCAGCAGGACACCCAGGTCCGCCGTGTCGGTCCGGTTGTCACGGTTCAGGTCACCGTGATCCAACGAGAACTGCATCGCGGCCGCTTCAACATCCGCAGCCCCTTCGCCGTTGCCCATGGTCGGGCGTCCCGCACCATCAGCGTGCACACCGAACGCCTCGACGCACAGTGTGTAGCAACCGGCAACGCCGTGGCCCCAGTCAATGAACTCGCACTCGACCGGAGCGCGATCAAAGGGGATCTCCACTTCGTGCTCGTCGTGGTAGCCATTGAAGTTGCAATCGTTGGCGCCGGAGATCGCGAAAACCACGCGACCGTTCGCGTCAGCGACCACGCACAGCTGTGTGTAGCCGGGAACCGGCAGGTTGCCCTGTTCCTTGAGGATCAGCTCGCACGACTTGTCGAACCAGCCGATGGCGGTCGCCGTCGGGATGCACTCGCAGTCCAGACCACCGACCTGCGTGATGCAGTAATCGCACAGCGGGACGAGGTTCTCGAGGCAGAAGAAGTCGACGTCCTCGCGGATCTCCTCGCACGCGATCTGGTTGTCGATGCACACGTCAACGTACGCCGCGCCCTGCGGCAGCGTGTAGTTGATGTAGAACGCCTCGGCGCCAGTCACGAACTCGTCGTAGTACGAAACCGTCCCGTTGATCGGGCCGCCACCCTGCGGCAGGATCGGGCTGACCATCTCCATGTGCTCGGCATCGAGGAAACGGACGTCCAGGCGGAACTTGCCGATCTGCCCGTGAGCCGCGTTCTGGAAGAGACCGTTGAACACAAGGTCCAGGCCATCAGCGCGACCGGTGACGCCGATGCGGATGCTCCGCGTCCCGTCGCCGTTGTCGATGATGCCGGTGCCGTCGGCGATCCCGAAGATCCCCGAGCCCCAGCCGTTGCCCTTGTCAGAGCCGTTGTCGTCCTTATCAAGGATGTTGTTCAGCTTGTCGAACAGGACGAGGTAGGTGTCCGGCTCGCAGCCCTGCGCGATGCGCTTCTCGAGCTTGCCATCGATGAACTTCCCGCACAGGCCGATATCAACCGTCGAGCAGGAGCCCGCGATGTCATTCGCATTGCAGTAATCGTTGGGCTCCACGTCCGCAGGGTAGTTGCAGAGCTGGGGGACCTCGACGTACACATAAGTAACCGCGATGCCGGCGCTCGCGTCGGTCATGAACTGCTGCACCACGTTGCCCGGACCGGACGCTGAGGATGTCGCCGTCGCGGAGGCGGGGAAATCAACATCACCCGTACCGACAAAGGGAGCGAGGTCGCCGGCATTGGTGAACATCACCATGCCCATGGCGCCAGCTTCGATCTCGTCGAAGGTGACGCCGGACGTTCCACCAAAATCGATGCTGCCATCATGAGCCGTTGCCGGGAACATGCGATCATCGCTCGGCATCGGGTTCTCGCTGAACCCCGAAGGGCCGTCGATCGTAATGTTCGCCGCGAGCGTCGCGGTGATCATGCTCGGAGCAACATCAAGGCTCTCGACGCGGGCGTTCCCCGCAACACCAGCGTTCCACTCGATGGTGGCCTTGACGAGCATGCGGAGCCCGCCCATGTCATCAAACTGCGGCACGGTCAGGTTCACCGGGTTCGGCACTCCCCAATCCGTCGTCTCACCGAACGAAGCCATGAAAGGCCCTTCAGTGTGCTCAGCCCCACCGAAAGTGGCCCCTGCACAGGCAAGCGTCGCTGCGGCAGTCAATGCCACCATTGCTTTTCTACCAAACATCTCAAATCCTCCCCAAATCCGTGCCCCTTTCGGGGCGTTGTTGATCGATACGCCAAAGCGAGGAACGTGCGCACGCCCTCTCTGACGTGTCCCCACCGTATCAGAATGGGTTCTCAGATTCGAGGTAAATCCAATGTTTGCAGTAATTTAGAGTTATCACACACACCGCGGATCGAACATCCGAGAACCCCTCAAGGTTCCGAAAAAAAACGCCACCGCGTCGTCTGCGGTGGCGTTCAATAATTTCGATTCGCTATCGGACCGGCTGTGAAAAACTCAGCCAGGCGTGTTCGCCCCGAAGTTTGCGATCAGCGTCCCAAGATCAGCTGTATCGACAACACCGTCCAGATTCAGGTCCGCGAGACCAGGCCCTCCGAACTGGGCAATCATCAGCCCAAGGTCAGCCGTATCGGTGACGCCGTCCCGGTTGATATCGCCCCGGACCCCCACCACGACGTACACGTCATGGATGGTGGTCGATGCCCACGTCGTCGCGGTCCCGCCGAACGGGGGCGAGTGCCCTTCCGCTGAAGATTTGAGACCGCCGTAGATCCGACCGAGCAGCACCTCCGCCGCCGGCATCGAATCGAGCAGCACCTGCCCGTTCGCGCCCACCGGGATGTTGTCCTCGAGGATCACCTCCGTGTTGGTCGTCGGGTCATCCATGTCGTCCATGATCACCTCGGCAACAAACGAGCCGGCTTCCATGCGGATCTCGGTGATCTCGCGTGACCAGGGACCGAGGAAGTCGAACGTGAACGTATCCAGATCGCGATCGTAATGGTTCGCCGAGATCCCCGAGAACATCACGAACCGGTTCCGGTCATCGCTGGCGCGGTAGAAGCTCACCGAGGGGCACTCGTAGATGTTCATCTTCTGCTCCACCGGAGCGTGATCAACTACCGCCGCGTCGCCCTTGCGGTACGTGATCGGGTTGGTGTACGGGAAGATGTTGTTGAAAACACCACCCGTGATCGCGAATCCGAAGACCGAACCGCCGATGCCGTCAGGCAGCACGCAAGGGTGCGCGTTCATGTCCCGCCGGTGCAGGTTGACGATGTCAGGGATGGTCGTTTCCTGCGTTGTGTAGCTCATTGCCTCGTCGAAGATCTCCATCTTCTCGCCGTAAAAAATCCCGTTGAGGCCATAATCAAAGTAGAAATCAGCGCCGCCGATCAGCGCGAACTTGTCCCCCATGTCGATGATCTTCGCCCCGGCGACCTGCACCTGCGCGTTGGTCGTCACCGTGAAGGCCGACCCCGGGATCGGCATCGCCCCAAGCACCGCCGTGCGAACCGCGTCGAGATCGATCGCAACGATCGTGTCCCGCGTTGTCCAGTCAGGCTCGACAACATCAAGCACCGGACCGAACCCGCCGTAGAGATAGAGCGTGGAGCCGTCCTGATGCGCCACCGCGTTGCTGACAAGCATCGCCTGGCGGATCGTGTTGCTGAGCCCCATGAGCGTGCCGGTCGTCATCACCCCGGTGTCCGGGTTGAAGACGATGACATCCTGGTTGTATCGATTGAGCGGGAAGGCATCGAAACCACCGTCCGGGTTGTGGCCGTTGATCCCGTGCAGGCCCATGTTCTCGAGCCCGCCGAAGAACAGCAGATCACCACCGTGTTCACCATGAACCGCGGAATGCAACGCCGCAAACGTCTGCGCGGAGTCTTCAACCCGGAACGTCAAAGGCAGCACATCTGCCGCAGCACCCAAGGGAAACCCCAGTGCCGCGCCAAGTACAGAAAGTTTCACACAGGCGCCAAGCCTGCTTCGCGTAGATTGAATCAGCATCGGTTTCTCTTGCTCCTGACATCGGCGCGGTTGCCCCCCGCACCAGCGATAATCGAATTCAGGCCACTTCGGATGGCCTCTGGGAATTACCCTTGGAGTATGCGAGGAATCCGCCGCCCAAGGGCCCAGAGAATCCTAGTCCAGCCGAAACTGAATCGGGTCGTTTATTCTAGAGATTCAGCGCCGTTTTCGGCATGAACACTCAAAATCCGATGACCGGAACGTCCGGGAATTACTCCGATTCAGACCGCAAACAGGGCCTCGACGTACGTCTCCGGATCGAACGTCTCCACGTCCTCAGGCCGTTCCCCAACCCCGATGAGTTTCACCGGGATGTCGATCGCCTCCCGGATCGCGATCGCCACGCCCCCGCGAGCCGTCCCGTCCAGTTTCGACAAAAACAGCCCGGTAATCCCGATCGCCCTGGTGAACTCCTCCGCCTGCCGGATCGCGTTCTGCCCAGCCGTCGCATCGACGATCAGCAGCGTCTCGTGCGGCGCCCCCGGGATCTTCTTCCCGACCACCGAGTGGATCTTGGTCAGCTGCCGCATCAGCGGGTCCTGCGTGTGCAGCCGCCCCGCCGTATCAATCAGCAGCACATCAACACCCCGAGACAGCGCCGCCTCGCACGCATCGAACGCCACCGCCGCCGGGTCGCCCCCCTGCTGCCCCTTGACCATCTCGACGCCGATCCGATCCGACCAGATCTCGAGCTGATGCACCGCTCCAGCGCGGAACGTATCGCACGCCGCGAGCAGCACCGTCTTCCCCTGCGCTCGCAGCGCGTAAGCGATCTTCGCGACACTCGTCGTCTTCCCCGCGCCGTTGACACCGGCGACGAAGATCACCGTAGGAATTTTCGTCCCATCGCCGCTCTGCTCCGCCTCGATCAACGCCCGGTCCGATTCCGGCCACAGCGCCACCAACTCGCGTTTGAGATAGCCGATCACATCGTCGCCGGTCGCGAGCTTGCCCGCCTTATAATCCGCGCGGATCCCCTCGATCAGACGCCCGGTCGTGGTCACCCCCACGTCCGCCTTGATCAGACGCTCTTCCAGTTCAGCGATCAGCGCCGCGTCGAGCTTGCGCCCTGCAAGCACCGAGCGCAAACCACCGGCGAACGTCTCGCGCGTGCGAGAGAGCGCCTGAGAAACACGGGAAACAACAGATCGAAGGATTGCCATGGCTGGATACTATCCCGCTTCAGGTTTAGGATCGAAGCATCCATTATCGAAAAGGACACCGCCACCAATGTCACCAATGGAACCCAAGACCTGCGCCTGCGGCCACCAACTCCCGCTGACCCAAGCGGCACACAACCCCGAGGCCCTCGCCAATGTCGACGAAGCCTCGATCAAAGCCATGGTCGATGCGTTCTATGTCGAGGTCCGCGCCGACGATCTGCTGGGCCCGATTTTCAACGAGCTCATCACCGACTGGGAGGCGCACATGCCCAGGATGTACGACTTCTGGTCCTCCGCCGTCCTGCGAACCGGTCGTTATTCAGGGCGCCCCCTCGAAGCGCACATGGGATTGCCCGGCGCAGGCCCAATCCACTACCGCAGATGGATCGATCTCTGGAGCGAGGTCGTCAACGAGCACATGCCGACCGACGCCGCGACGGTCTTCGTCGACCTCGCGATGCGCATGGGCCGGCTGATGGCCGCTCAATACGAAACCAACTGACCGATCCAGTTCAAACAGATTCGCTGTGGTCCGCGGCGCTGGTCTCGTTGGCCAGCACCCGCTTGAGCGCCTTATCCAAGAGCCCGTTCAAAAACGCCGGCGAGTTCTCCGTGCTGAACCGCTTGGCCAGCTCGATCGCCTCGTTCACCGCGACCTTCGGAGGCGTCACACCACTGGTCATCTCGTAGTGCGCCAAACGCATGATTGCCCGATCAATCGCGGGCTGCCGTTCAGGTGGCCAAGTAGGGGCCAGCTCCCGCACCAATTCGTCGGCGCTCTCGCGAACCTTGAACGCCTCTTCCGCGAGCGTCATCGCGCGATCGATCCGGCCCTGCGCAGTTGATTCATCCTCACCCGTTTGTTCATCGATCAGGCTCGACCTGATCTCCTCAACATCGAGCGTGCTCCGCGCATCCAATTGATAGAGCGCCTGGAGCGCAAGGCGTCGGACGATCCGGTTTTCATTGGCCATCGGTCGCCGTCCTTACTTGTTAAACCCGAAACCACCGCGCGGAACAACCGAGCCGATCGCGGCGCGGGTCTCGATACAGGCGCGCATCGCGTCATCGCCCTTGTTCCCCTTCGCACCGCCACACCGCGCTTTCGCCTGCTCGAACGTATCAGTCGTCAGCAAACCGAACCCCACCGGGATCCCGGTCGTCGCGCTCAGCGACGCCAGCGCGTGCGCCGCGGAATCCGCGATCACCCGGTCGTGCACCGTCTCGCCCCTGACCAGGCACCCCAGCGCTACCACGCCGTCGTACCTGCCAGACCGGACGCACACCCCCACCAGCGCGGGCAATTCGAACGCGCCGGGGACATGAATGACCGTCAGATCCGAAGCCGACCCGCCCATCGATTCGAACGCCGATTCGGCGCCATCGAGGAGCGCCCCGGTGATCTCCCAGTTGTACTTGCTGACAACAACCGCGATGCGCAAGCCCTGCGCGGAGGCGTCCAAGTCATGCTGAGGGCGTTCACTGCTCATGGGCCGCATCGTAGGGCAGGCGTATTGCCCGTCCAATGTTTCCGCCATCAAAGCGGAGGGCTAGGATCGCGCCATGCCCAGTATGCCCCGACTGCTCGCCAAGGCCGCCCCCGTCCTGCACCTGACCAGGGTGACCACCGCCTTCGCCGCGGTCTCGAACATCTGGTTCGTGATCCTCTGGTCCCGCGCGATGGCCGGTAGCGGCGAAGCACCCCCGACCGCCCTGCTCAATCTCCCCGAGTGGGCCCTGCTCGTCGGAGGCGCCGTCGTAGGCGTCGGGCTCTACGCCTACGCCGTCGCGCTCAACGACATCCTCGACGTCCGCCGAGACCGAGCCCTCCATCCAGAGCGCCCCCTCGTCTCAGGCCGACTCTCCGTCGAATCCGCCGTCGCTCTCGTCGCCTGCACACTCATCATCTCCGTCGTCGGCGCCGCCGCGCTCGGGGTCCCCGCCGTACTCATGGCGTCCCTCACCGCCGGAGCCGCGCTCCTCTTCAACGTCGGCGCCCGGTTCGTCCCGGCGGTCGGCCTCGTCGCGCTGGGATTGATCTACGCCGCACACATGCTCATCCCCAACCCCGACCTCGCCTTCATGTGGCCCGTCTGGGTCGTCATGACGCACGCGCTGGTCGTCGGCGCGATCACGCACAAACTCGGGGGTCGTCGCCCCCTGCTCTCGCGCCGAGCGATCGTCCTCGCCGTCACCGGATGGATCTTCTGGTCCGCCGTCCTGCTCACGCTCGGCGAGCACCGCACCGGCGCCTGGTGGCCGGACTGGGTCGATCCCCGCGCCGCGCTCTGGGTCGGGCTCCTCGTCCTCGCCTTTATCGCGTTCGCGCTCTGGAAGATCAAGACCTCATCCAACGCGCGCCGAGCAAGCGAACGCCTCTCCCGATACGGCTCCCTCTGGCTCGCCCTCTACAACACCGCCTGGCTCGCCGGCGCAGGATTGCAGCGCGAAGCGATCATCCTCGGTGTCCTCGCGATCGCCGGCCTCGCCGGCATGACCGCCCTCCGCGAAATCTACGGCGTCATCGAGCAACCGCTGGGGTACCGCAGGTAAACGGCTTTACGCCAACCCTGTCGCGTAAAAAATAGTCGTAAAAATAAGATCCGCGAAAATAATCGCCAGGATCGATTGCACCACCGTGTTCGTCGTCGCTTTGCCGACACCCGCAGCGCCGCCGGTCACCTTGAGACCGTTGTAGCACGCGATGATCCCGATCAACCCGCCAAAGACCGCCGCCTTGATCAGCCCGGTCACGAAATCAACCGTCTGCACCTGCGCCAACGTGTTTTCCATGTAGGTCGTGTACGTCAACCCAAGCACCATCGTCCCCATCAGCAAGCCGGCAAAGACCGCAACCGCATCCGCGATCACCGCGAGCAGCGTCATCGAGATCACCGCCGCGATCAGCCGCGGGACCACCAGGAACCGCACCGGGTTCAGCGCGCTCGCCTCGAGCGCCTCGATCTCCTCGCCGACCACCATCGTCCCGATCTCCGCCGCGATCGCAGCGCCGGCAAATCCGGTCAGCACGATCGCCGCGATCAGAGGGCCCAACTCACGGATCACCGCGACACCGATGATGTTCGGGATCAACTCAACCGAACCCAGATCATCCAATGGCGGCGCCATCTGCAGCCCAAGGATGAACCCCACCGCGCCCGAGACCAGCGAGATAATCAGGATCGACTGCACACCGCTGCGAACAATCTGCGTGATGATCGCGTTGCGACCAAGCCGGATCCGGCGCCCGAACACACCGGCGAATATCCATCGGCACGTCTCGACCAGCAGCAACCACACACCACCGATGCTCTCGAGCACGAAGAGCGTCTTCTTCCCGATCATCTCGACGAATCGAGAAGTAATCGAAATTACTGAGTTATTGGTGTCAGCCATCGTTCGGGGAGTTTCGCAGAGTCAGGTTCAATCGGGAATCGTTACACCGTCTGGGCCGCATCGGTATCGTCCACGATCGTAAACACCGCGTCCAGCCGAGCGATCTCGAAGATCGACCGGACCTTGTCCTCCATCCCGCACAGGACCAGCTTCGTCTGGCTCCGCATCGCCTTCTGCATCGCCTCAACGAGCGTCGCGACACCGGAACTGTCCATGTAAGGCGTCTTGCACAGGTTCACGATCAGTTTCGAAGGGTTCCCGCGCAGCGCGCTCAGCAGCGACTCGCGAAGCTCGGGCGATGAACTCAGATCGATCTCGCCATGGGGTGTCAGCACCACCGAGGCCTCGTTCTGTTCAACATCAATTTTCATTTGTTCACCGCTCATGCCCGCAAGCCCCCTCTGTGCAACATCCGCCGGAATCCGCGCCATCATCGTCGATCCGCTTCTCAAGGGAAAGCCGCATCCCTTTCGTTTCTCTTTTCTGAAAACAAACCGAGTCCATCACCTCATGGATGATGTGCACCCCCAAGCCCCCAGGCCGGACGTCATCAAGATCCCGGCTCTTGATCTTCGCCGGATCGATCTGCTTCGCCTCGTCCTCGATCACCACCTTGATCCCGGTCGCGCCGTTGTCCGGAGCATGCCCACCCAACGGCTCGATGCTCAGCCAGATCACACCGTTGGGATCGCGACCGTAGCCGTGGCACATCACGTTGCACAGCGCCTCGTCGATCGCCAGCGCGATCTGCCCGCACGCCTGCTCGGTGAACCCCAGCCGCTTCGCCACCGCCGCGACCAACTCCCGCGCGCCAGAGAGATACCGAGGCTGGCTCAGCATCTCCAGCCGCAGGTGGATCCCATCTGGTTTCGCAGAAGATTGACTCATCTCAGGATCCAGTATCGGCCTCAGTGCGGGGTTGGCTTTGGTCCGCTTTCTCGATTCGCTCAATCCACCACGCTTCCCAGCGATCCGCCGCCGCCGCCCGGACTGTCGGCGGATCCGCGATCCGGTACCCGTGGTTCTCCCCGGTGATCGACCGCAACGCCCCGATCGCGACCAATCTCTCAGCGGGATCAGAAGAATCGAGCAATTCGATCAACCCGGGAGCCGCGCTCATATCCCGAGCCTCGACCGCATGAGCGATCCAGCTGTTCTGGGCCTGCGGGTCGCTCGCCGTCAGGCTCGGCTCCTCACCTTGAACACTGCAACCACCCATCAACAAACCCGTCACGGCAAGCAGCAGGACCGGCTTCAGCAGCGACACTCGGCAATAGTGGTGGATCGGCATAGGGACATCCTAGGGACTCAACCCCCGAGGCGTCGCCACAACGCAGATCCTGATCCGATCGCCCGTTCATCAGATCCACAATCAAAGATCAGCCGGGGGCCTTTGCTCAGTCGCAGGTCGTGGTCCCGAAGGCACCGATCAGGATGCCGAGATCGGCGGTATCGAC
>JAJDDA010000147.1 GCA_029260535.1 Phycisphaerales bacterium
TTCTCTGATCTGCGGATCGACAAGGGCGATGTCGAGGCGACCTTCGCCGGCGCTGCGCACATCGTCGAGGGCGAGTACGAGACCGGCGCTCAGGAACATATCTATATCGAGCCCAACGGCATGATCGCCTGGGTCGATGAAGCGGGGGTCGTCTGCTGCAAGGGCTCGATGCAGTGCCCCTACTACGTCGTCGCCGCGCTCCGGCACGCGCTCGAGCGACCCGAGGACCGGGTGCGGGTGATCCAGACGCCAACCGGCGGCGGGTTCGGCGGCAAGGAGGATTACCCCTCCGTGCTCGCGCTCCACGCGGCGCTGCTGGCGATGAAATCGAAACGCACCGTGCGGATTATTTACGACCGCGACGAGGACATGCTCGCAACAACGAAGAGGCACCCGGCGCTGATGAAGCTCCGCACCGCGGTCGATGCCGACGGAAAACTGCTCGCGCAGGATATGGACGTGGTTATGGACGCTGGCGCGTACATGACGCTCTCGCCGGTGGTGCTCAGCCGGGGGATCATCCACGGCGCCGGACCTTATACCTGCCCCAACGTGCGGATCAGGGGTCGCGCGGTGCTGTCGAACACGACACCATTCGGCGCCTTCCGAGGGTTTGGCGCTCCGCAGACACACTTCGCCAATGAGCGGCACATGGACGCGGTAGCGCACGCGATCGGGATGAACCCGGTCGAGTTCCGGCGGATCAATATGCTCCGCGATGGTGACACTACCTCGACCGGACAAACCATCAACGACGGGACCGACCGCGACGCGTTGCTCGAATCCGCGCTGACCCGATCCGGCTACCGCGATCTGGAGCGTGCGCACGAGTCGTTCAACGCGACATCACCGGACAAACGCCGAGGGGTGGGCCTTGCCTGCTTCCATCACGGCGCCGGGTTTACAGGATCAGGCGAGGTGTTCCTGAGTTCGATCGCCCACGTTGCCGGGATGGCCGACGGCACGGTCGAGGTCCGCGCCGCGAGCACGGAGATGGGGCAGGGAAAAGAAACAGTCTTCACGCAGATCGTAGCGGATTGGATGGGGATCAACCCGTCGATGGTGACGATCGCGACGCCGGACTCATCGAACGTACCCAACAGCGGCCCGACGGTCGCCTCGCGCACAACGATGGTGGTCGGTCGCCTGCTCGAGCAGGCGTGCGATGACCTGCGACGGAAGATCGAAGCGCCCGATATACAAGGCGAACCGTTGCACGAGGCGATCCGGAACTGGCGGGAACAACACCCCGATAATGAGCCGGTCGGATCGGCGAAGTACGCGCCGCCCCCCGGGATCCGCTGGGACGAAAAAACCTACAAGGGCGACGCCTACGGGACGTTCGCGTGGGGCGTGTATGTCGCCGACGTCGAAGTCGACCTGCGGACCTACACCGCGAGTGTCCGGTCGTTCACCGCGATCCAGGAGATCGGGAAGGTGATCAACAACCGCCTCGCGACCGGGCAGATCCAGGGCGGGGTCGTCCAGGCGATCGGCTGGGCGCTGACCGAGGATTGCGTCTGGCGCGATGGCGCGATGGCGAACAACCAACTCACCAACTACATCATCCCGACCTCTGATGATGTCCCGCCGATCGATGTCGGGTTCATCGAGAACCCCTACGAGTTCGGCGCCCAGGGCTCCAAGGGCATCGGCGAGCTCCCCATGGATGGGCCGGCGCCGGCGATCGCCAACGCGGTCACCAACGCGCTGGGCATCGACGCGAACCGGATCCCGCTCACCCCCGAACGCATCTTCACGCTGACCACCAATGCCTGACGCACACGAAACAAACACCATCCCGATCGACTGCACGATCAACGGCGAGCGCGTCGCGATGGATGTCAACCCGTCGTGGCGCCTGCTCGACCTGCTGCGCGATCACCTTGGGCTGACCGGCGCCAAAGAAGGGTGCGGCGAGGGCGAGTGCGGCGCCTGCACCGTGCGCATCGACGGGCTCCCGGCGAACTCGTGCCTCGTGCTCGCGGCGCAGGCGCACGGGTGCAACGTCGAGACGGTCGAATCGCTCGACCCGGAATCGCTCGGGCATCTGCACGAGTGCGGCACGACCCAGTGCGGCGCGTGCACACCGGGCGTGGTCATCACCGCCGACTGGATCCGCAACAATCCTGATTCGCTCGAGCACGGGAGCATCCGATCGCTGATGGCCGGGAACCTGTGCCGATGCACGGGGTATGACGGGATCATCGACGGGGTGCGCGCCTCGATCGATGCCGGCGCGAGCAAAGGGAATCGCTCTTGAAGATCCTGACACCCTCCAATCTGGATGAAGCGCTGTCGATGCTCACCGAAGAGCCCGCGCTGACACCGATCGCTGGCGGCACGGATCTGCTGGTCCATTGGCCGGGGAATCTCGAGGCGCGCAAACGCGATTACCTCGATCTTTCGAGGCTGCGAGAATCACAGAGCGGGATCGTCTGGGAAGACGATCGCGTCACGCTGGGTCCCCTGACGACGTACTGGGACGCGATCACCGATGATCGATTCAAGAAAGAGTTCCCGATCCTGATCGTCGCGGCACGGCAGGTCGGCGCGGTGCAGATCCAGACGCGGGGCACGTGGGCCGGGAACATCTGCAACGGCTCACCGGTCGCCGACGGCGTCCCGGCGCTGATGGCAGTTGATGCGCAGGTCGAACTGCGCAGCGCCAAAGGAAGCGAAACGATCCCGCTCGACCGGTTCTACACCGGCTACAAGCAATCGCGAATGCAGAGCGACCAGCTCGTCACCGGGATCACCATCCCGAGGCGGCAATTCACGACACAATTTTTCGAGAAGGTCGGCTCGCGCAAGGCGCAGGCGATCACCAAGGTCGGCGTCGCGGTCACGCACAGCGACGAGACCGGCTGGCGGGTCGTCTCCAACGCGATGGCGGCGGTGATCATGCGGTGCGGGGAGATCGAGGCGCTGCTGTCGAGCGATGCAAAGATCCGCAAGCCGGAAGACCTGCTCGGCGCGGTCGATGCCGACATGACGCCGATCGATGACCTCCGTTCAACCGCGGCGTACCGGCGCACGGTCTTCGCCCGGATCCTCTTTCATGCGCTGCGCGAACGCAACGTCAGGGTGAGCACCGATGCCGGCTGATCGCGAGATCCTTTTGCGCGCCGCATCGCTCGCCTCCGAGGGCGCGCGGTTCGTGCTGTGCACCGTGGTGGGCGCACAGGGGCGGACGCCAAGGAATATGGGCGCCCGCATGATCGTCTTCCCGGATGGTCGGATCGAAGGATCGATTGGTGGAGGCGGGGTCGAGCACCTCGCAACAGAAGCCGCGACGGTCCGGATTAAATCGCGCGACACCGGTGTTGAAAAGTTTGTCCTCTCTGAAGAAGCCGGTCAGTGCTGCGGCGGTGTGATGGAGATCTACTTCGAGTGCCACGGTTATGAGCACCGTTGCGTGCTCTTCGGCGCCGGGCACGTCGCCGAGGCGCTGGTCCCGATGCTGACGCCCTCGTCGCTCGATGTGATCGTTGTCGATCATCGTCCTGAATGGAACAACGCTGAACGCTATCCCAAGTCGCGGCGGGTGATGAGCTACGAAGAGGGCGTTTCGCTCGCATGCGAGAACGCCGCATCGACGATCGCGTGCGTGCTCACGTGCTCACATGACACCGACCTGGACATCCTCGTCGGGATGTTGCAACAACACCCCCCTGCTTTCGTCGGATTGATCGGGAGCTCATCCAAGCGCGCCGGATTTGCCGGGAGGCTGACGGCTCGCGGGATCGGCGAGGACGACATCGCGCGGATCCACTGCCCGATCGGCTTGGGCGATATGGGCAAGGAGCCAACGCTCGTCGCGGTCTCGATCGCGGGGCAGGTGCTGCTCGAAGCGAAGATACTCGCGCGTGGCTGAACTGTCAGAAACAATCGCGATCGTGCTCGCGGCGGGCGAAGGAAAGCGTATGGGCAGGCCCAAAGCGCTGATGAGCGTTGATGGAAAACCGTGGTGGTTACTGCAGCATCAAAAACTCAACGAGATAGGCGTTTTTGCTCGCTGGGTTGTATCAGAGAGGGTCGATGCAGAGATGGATCGCGATACGAACGCTCCGACAAGCCGCGTCATTGCTGATTCACAAGCGCCGATGATGGCCAGCGTGCTCGCCGGTGTTCGATCCTTATCTAAAACTGCTCCAGAGGGCGTATTTATCTTTCCGATTGACATACCCGTACCCAAGAAGGAAGTCTGGGCTGATTGTTGTTCTGGACATAGAAGCGCATCACCTGTATACGAAGATCAGAGAGGTCACCCCGTATATCTTGCATGGGGTTGGATCGACCACTATCTGATTACCCACAATCCTGATCCAATGACAGCCCGTCTCGATGAGATGATCGACAGATCTATTTGCTGTGTCCCGACGGATGATCCAGACACCGTTACAAATCTCAACCGCCCCGCAGACTTGGAATCCTGGCTGCAACGCAACCGGAGCAACACGTGAACGACATGACCCCCTCGAATCAACCCGACCGCACCGATCCGGAGTTCCTCGCAGTCGCGAGAGGTGACGCCCCGGCGGATCTGCTGCTCACCGGAGGCCGGGTTGTTGATGTCTTCAACCGACGCGTGATCGAGAATGTGTCGGTCGCGATCAAGGGCGCCAGGATCGCTGGGGTTGGTAACTATTCATCAGCCGCCGAGGTGATCGATGTTGGCGGCGACTACATCGCGCCAGGGCTGATCGATGCGCACATGCACGTCGAATCGACCATGATGCTCCCCTCGGAATTCGTCCAGGTCTCGGCGCCGCACGGGACGACCGGGGTCGTGCTCGACCCGCACGAGATCGCCAACGTGCTCGGGATCGAGGGGATCCGCCTGCTCATGGACGACGCGATGGGCCTGCCGATGGACATGATGTTCGCGGCGTCTTCGTGCGTGCCTTCGGCGCCACTGGAAACATCGGGCGCGGTGCTGAGCGCGAGCGATCTGGCGCCGTTGTTTGATGACTCTCGTGTCGTCGCGCTGGCGGAGATGATGAACTTCCCAGGGGTTGTCAACGCGGTCCCCGATGTGCTCGAGAAAGTCCGGCTCGGATTGCAGGAGCGCATCGTTGACGGGCACTGCCCGGGGCTGGTCGGCTCGGCGCTGCAGGCGTACGTCGCCGCGGGGGTCTGCTCCGATCACGAATGCACGACTGCCGAGGAGGCACACGAGAAGATCCGCTCCGGGATGCGGGTGTACATCCGCGAGGGCTCGGCGGCGCGGAACGTCGAGGCGCTGCTCGCCGCGGTGACACCCGAGAACGCGCACCGGTTCTGCTTCTGCACGGACGACCGCCACCCCGGCGATCTGCAGGACGAGGGGCACATCGACCACGTCATCCGCAAAGCGGTCCGGCTTGGTCTGGACCCCATCACCGCGATCGCGATGGGCTCGCTGCACGTCGCCGATCATTACCGGCGACCCGATATCGGCGGCGTCGCGCCCGGACGCTTCGCTGATCTGATCGTCTTTGAATCACTTGAAGACATCCAACCCAACCGCGTCTTTTTCCGAGGCTCGCTCGTGGCCCGCGACGGCGCCTTCATCGGACACATTGCACCGAACGACACGCGCGAGCGGGCACGGGCGCTGGGCGGCGGCGTCACGCTCCCGCAAGGGCTGACCGCCGATTCACTCCGCATCGCCGCCTCACCTGGTGCGAGCAGCATCCGCGTCATCGGCATGGACCCGCACCAACTGCTCACCGCGCACCTGATCGAGCCATCGAAGATCGTTGACGGCGAGCACCGGGTTGATCTTTCGCGGGATTTCCTGAAGATCGCCGTCATCGAACGGCACCGCGGCGCCGGGAATATGGGGCTGGGATTCGTCAACGGGTTCGTCTTCGATCGGGGCGCCATCGCGTCAACGATCGGCCACGATGCGCACAACCTGGTTGTTGTCGGCGCGAACGACGTAGACATGCTCGCCGCGGCAAGGACGCTCGAGCGGATCGGCGGCGGTCAGTGCGTGGTCGTCGATGGCGAAGCGATCGCGACGCTCGCGCTGCCAATCGCGGGGTTGATGTCGGACAAGCCGGCGGCGGACTTGATCAAAGAGCAGGCGGCGCTGCTCGCGGCGCTCCCACGGATCGGGTGTACGCTGCACGACCCGTTCATGCCCTTGAGTTTCCTGCCGCTGCCGGTGATCCCGTCGCTCAAGATCAGCGATTTCGGCCTCGTCGATGTCGACCGCTTCGAGGTGACAACTCTCGAAGTCTGACGACAGTCAGATCGTCTCGATCGCGTCCGCCGGGAGCCAGGTGGTCCGGCCGTCAACGAGCCGAACCCGTCGCCACGCATCGCGCCGCTCGATGATCTCGCACTCAACCCCCGCGACGAGCGGGTCGGCGAAGGTCGGCTTGTACGCGATCGGGCTGGGGCCGTTCATCCCGAGGATCTGCGGCGCCGTCACCACCGCGTTGTTGCCGTGGTAGAGCGTCCGCTGCTCGGCGTATTGCGCCCCGAGCGTCAGCAGCGCCACCGCGGCGCTGGCGGCGATCCAGCCGCCCGGGATATGCGCACAGGTGAACGTGCGGAATCCGAGCATCCCCCACAGCGCCAGCCACGCGATCAGCCCGGAGCCGAAGATCGCTGAGCGCGGGACCCAGCGCCTCCAGATGAAGAGAGCGTCCACGGCGAAGTGCGGCGGATCCGGATCAACAAGCACGCCGACCTGCGCACGCGCGGCGGTCAGCCCTGCGCGAGCGATCGGGTTCGTCGGGTCCAGCCGTTCCGCCCGGCGGTAACTGACGATCGCGAGACCGGTGTTGCCAGCGCGAAACTCAGCATTGCCGAGGTTGGCGTGCAGGTCGGCGCTATCGATGGCGCCATCCTCGATGCACGAGCGGTACATCGCGGCGCACTGCGCGTAGAGCGACCGGGCGTGATCGGGGTCGGCATCGAGCGTCTCGTCGGCCATGACCATCAGGGCGCCAGCCTCATCGAACAGGTTGCCGATCGCGGCGGCGGTGTCGGGCGATGCGTCTAACCGCGTCGGCGCCAGGAGGAGCAGCAGCGAAAGGAGGATCAATCGTTTCATCGGCGGATCTCCTTGTCGATAGACCTGAGCAACTCGGCAATGCGGGTCGCTGATGGAGGCTCGGCTGGTTCGGTCCCGTATCTGCCGGCGGAACCGTCGAGCATCGCGCTGGCCAGCTCATCTGCGATCGGTGCGTTGGCATCCCCGAGCAGCGAACGGCAGTCCGCCTCGGTGATCGCTTCCGCGTTGCGATCAAAGCGCATCGAAAGGTACGTCCGGATCGCTCGCTCCGGGTCGTTGCTCTTTCGTAGCTGCGTCAATGCGGCGGATCGGGCGCCGTCTCTGCGTCTGGCTTGCGGGTCGGTGGAACGCCTGATCGCGATCACGCCGAGCAGCGCGAAGTATCCGATCGGCGGCGCGGTGAAGACCGCGATCCAGACCGGCTTCTCGAACCGGGTCAGGAGCAGCGTCTGCTGGTTGATCAGTGCATCGGGGGATGTCGCGTTGGCCAGGATGCCGCCGGGCCCATCGCCGAGCGCGGTGCGCTCGACACCGCGAATTGCCGGAACATCGCCGCCACCACTGATCGCGTCCGCCGCGGTGACCTCCGTCGTTGCGTCAACCATGAGCGGGATCCGGTTCGATTCCGCCCGGCGGTACTCGCCTTCGCCGGTATCGAAATACGCGAACCCGAGCGGCGGGAACCCGTCGATCGAATCACGGATGGCGCGGATCGTGGTCGTGTAACGCCTGACCCCCGGCTGGTTCATCCGGACCTGCTCCCACCCTTCCGAGTCGAGCTTGAACGACTCGGCGATACCGGGGTTGTTCAGCAGATCGGGCGGCTCGATGCGCCCCATCGGGCCGTCGGTGCGGATCTCGTAGGTCAGCGTGATCGGATCGCCAACGTGCACGCGCAGCGGCGTCGCGCTCGCGAGCGCGGTGTACCGACCGACGAGCCCGTCGAAATCATCTGGGCGCCCGGCGAGCGGCAGCGGGAGGACGTTGATCGAAGTCGCATTGGACCGGGTCATCCGACGCTCGGGTCGGCTCCGATTGAAGGCGCTCCGCGGCTGCGAGCCGGTCTCTACATCATAAATGCAAGTGATGGGCCCAAGGCTGATCGCGCCGGGCGAGAGCGGGATGAACCAACGCTCAGCGCTGAGCGTCGTGACCCTGCCGTCGCTAGTCATCGTTTCTCCGAGCACTCCGACGAGCATATCGGTGTCCCATTGGAGATCCCGAGCATTGTTGGTCTTGCGGGGCTGCGGCCCGCTGGTCCATTCGATCCCCGGTGTGTCTGCTGAGATAAATCGGAACGCAGAGACTCCTCGCTCGCCGACCGTCCATGTCGCGTTCAACCGGATGGGCTCGCCGACGTAGGCCGTTGTCTTTTCTGGTTCGATCGTCAATGGTGAGAGCGCCGAGACCGGCGGTTCGACCACCTGAAAATGCACCTGATTCGTTGTGTAGGCTTTGCCATCGACCACGACGGACTGCGCGGGAATCACGAAGGCGCCTTCCCTGCCAGGCGTTGCCTGATACAACAGGTTCTGCGTGTCGCTCGAGGATCGGCGACCGTTGATGATCGACATCGAAGAATTCTTCGAGGAATTGCTGAACTGGACATCGAGCCCCGGGATCCCCGAGATCACCGGCTGCGACTGCGACTCGGCGTTGTGCACCGTGATGGTGTACGTCGCGGTGTCGCCGATGTAGATCTTCTGGGGGTTGACAGAGGCGGTCACCCTGACCGCCTGCGCCGATGCGGTCAACGGGGCGATCGCGACCAGCGCGAGCGTGAGCAAGAGTTGTAACGTTCGGTTCATCTCACCAATCCTTCTCAACCGGGACAATCCGGACCGGGCGCGACTTATTGAGCTGTTCGCGCTGCTTGCGCTCGCGGTCGAGCAGTTGATCCGCGAGCGGATCGCCCTGATCGCCTTCATTCTCTGCGTCCTCGCCTGGTTCATTCTCGCCGTCTTCACCATCTTCACCCTCCTCACCGTCCTGCCCCTGCTCCGCCTCTTCCTGCAATTGGTCGGCGGCTTGCTGCGCATTGTCCGCGGCTTGCTCGAGCATCTCCGCCGCCTCGCGCTGCTGCTGCGCCGCCTGCTCCATGTTGCCTTCCTTGAGCGACTCCATCGCCTCGTCCTGCTTCTGCATCGCCTGCTCGAGATTCCTCGATGCCTCGTTGAGCTGCTCCTGCGCCTGCTCGGATTGCACTTGGGCCGCCTGCTGTTGCAGATCCTCAGCAAGCTCCTGGGCCTTGTCGCTCATGGATTGCTGCTGCTCCTGGGATTGCTCCTGATCCTGCGACTGCGCCTCGTTGTCGTCCGCGGCGTCCCGCTCCTGCTGGGCGAGTTCTGAAAGCTCATCAGCGGATTCCTGCGCATCATCCGATTGCTCCTGTTTTTCGGATTGCTCGCCGTTCTCCCCATCCTCCTGTTGCTGCTGCTGCTCCTGCTGCTCTTCGATCTGCTGGAGGATGCTCCGGATGTACTCGACGCTGCGCACCGCGTCGGCGTCGGTCGGGTCCATCGCGGCGCACGCGAGGAAGTTCCGCTCGGCGTCGGCGAGGAACGCCATCGCGCGCTGCGCATCGATCCCCGCCGATTCCTCCCCATCGACCGGCTCGATCGGTGTGAGCGCCTGCTTGAGCTGGATCGCACCCAGGTTATACGAGGCACGCCCGAGCATCGCCGGGTCGTCGGCGCCGGCGCTCTCAACGATGGATTCGAGAACCATCCTCGCCTCGTTCAGATCGCCTTCGCTCGCCAGCGCCGTCGCACGAGCCAATTCCTGACGCGGGTCCGGTGTTTCGTCCTGTGCTAGAGCTGCGCACGTAAACACGAGCAGCATCGCGATGATGAGGTTACGCGCGGTCACGGATCAGCACCTCCAGACAAAGCAGCCCCAGCGCCAGCGCGAGCAGGTACTGGAACCCCTCGCGGTATCGGATGGTTTCGACTTCTTCGATCTCGATCTGTGATGCGCCCCTGATCAGGTCGGCGTAGACCTGCTCAAGGTCGATCGTCCCGGTTCCCACGTTGAGGTACACCCCCCCTGCTGATGCGGTCGCGATCTGCCGGAGCGTCTGCGAGTCCTGCGCCGTGCGGACTTCCTGTCCATCATAGTTGAGCGTCTGTTGATTGCCCCGGCGGTCTTCGATCGGGATCATGGCGCCTGCGGTGTCGCTGCCGATGCCGAGGGCGATGATGCGGATCCCGAGGTCGCGCGCGTGCTGCGCCGCCTCGACCGGGAGGCTGTCCTGGTCTTCGCCGTCGGTGATGAGCACGATATCGCGGTAGTTCGTAGGCGAATCGGGGTCCGCCTTGAAGACATCGTTGATCGTCTTGCGGATCGCGTCACCGATGTTCGTCCCACCCCGAGGCGCCGAGCGGGTGTTGAGTTCCTCGAGCGTCAGCCTGAAGAACGCGTAATCCGTAGTCAGCGGGCAGCGGATCGATGCAGCGCCGGCAAACGCGACGATCCCGACGCGGTCGCCCCTGAGGCTCTGCGCGAGGTCGTTGATCCAGAGCTTGGAGCGGTCGAGCCGGTTCGGCGACAGGTCCTGCGCCAGCATCGATCGCGAGACGTCGATCAGGAACACCACATCCCTGCCCTTGCGCACCACCGGCGTCGGCTCCGGGTTCCATTGAGGGCGCGCGAGCGCCACCGCGATGCACCCGAACGCCAGAATCGCGGCGCCCGCACGGAGCGCGTTGCGGATCGGCGATGAACTGAGACCGATCCGATCGGCGAGATTCGTTTGCGCGAAGCGCGCCACCGCCCTGCGCCGGCGTCGCGACGCGAGCACGAAGAGCACCAGCAGCACCGGCATCGCCCAGAGCCACACCAGCCAGGATGGATCGCCCAGACGCATCAGGGGAGCCTCCTGAACAGGGTCATCGCGAGCAGCAATTCGGAAAAAAGCAGCACGCCAGCGAGCATCGCCAGCGGGGAGAACAGTTCGTCGGCGTTGGTGAACTCAACGGTTTCAATCTCGGTGCGCTCCAACTCGTCGATCGCGCTGTAGATCGCGCGGAGCGAGTCGGCGTCGTTGGCGCGGAAGAACTTGCCACCGGTGGTCTCTGCGATCGCGGTGAGCGTGCGCTCATCGAGACCGGCGCCCGCGCGGAGGCTCTGGAAGAACGAACGGTTCCTCCCCCGGGGGCTCTCGCCGCCGACACCGATCGTGTACACGCGGATGCCCCACTCCGCCGCGAGCGTCGCCGCGGCCATCGGCTCGATCTGCCCGGCGCTATTAACACCATCGGTCAGGAGGATGACGACCTTGCCTTTCAGAACAAAGTCCGCGGTTTGCTTGTCGCCGCCGTCGCGGTTGGCGATCTCCGCCTCGGCGTCGCGGAGCCTCGCAGCCGCGAGCGCCAGGGCTTCACCGATCGCGGTGCCCCGCTCGTTGTTGCGCCTGGGGATCTCGATGCCGTTGATCAATTCAGCCACGGCGTTCGGATCGCGCACGAGCGGGCAGATGGTGTCGGCGTACGACCCGAACTCGATCACACCGATGAGGTCGCCCTCGCGACCGCGCATCTCTGTGCCGCTCTCGGCGCTGCCGAGCACGAAGTCGCGGACGACCATCTTGACGCCTTGGAGCTTGGTCATGGTCGTCCCGCCGACGCGCATCGGCTCTTCCATCGAGCCGGACCGGTCGATCACAAGCTCCATCGCGATGCCCTTGGTTGTCGTGTGCGATTCGCCGCTGACCGATTGCGGTCTCGCGATCGCGACGACCAGCGCTGCAAGAGTAACGAGCCGCAGCAGCGCCGGGAGCATCGAGAGCCGTGTCCGGACGCTCCTGCCTGCGGAACCGAGCCTGCTCGCCGGCGCGTACGCGACCGAGCCACGTCGCCCGGCGCGGCGGATCAGCAGCGCGATCAACGGGATCAGGATCAGCAACGTGAGCGCGAAGGGCAGCGCGAAACGGTCGACGTTCATGCGTACACCCCCGCTTGCGAGGCGAGCCGAACGCTCTCGATCGATCGCTGCGCATCGGCGATCATCTGCGACGCATCCTCGGGCGTTGCCGGCTCACCGGCGAACATCGCGGCGTCAACTCGCGCGAAGAAATCGCAGACCATCGCGGCGTCGGTCGGGGAGAGCCCGACTTCTTTTCGGAGCAATAACGGCAGGTCGGCGCCGCTGGCCGCGAGCGCACGGGGACCGGCGATCTCCGCCATCGCCTGGCGGACGACCTGGTGCGATTCCTGTGAGACGGCGTCGATCGGTGCGGCGGGGTCGATCGCCCGGACGTGTGCGATGTACGCCCTGAAGCGGCGTGCACGAAGGCGCTCCGGATCGTGGCGCCTTCTCCCGACCAGCGTCAGCACAGCAGCGCCAGCGATCAGCACCGCGAGCGCGCCGGCGGAGACGAGCAGCGCCGCGCTCGATTGTTCAGTCTCCGGGATCGGCTCGAGCGGCGGACGCAGCGCCGTCGGGTCCCAATCCTGCGGCGCCGATTCGAGCAGCGACTCGACCACCACCGAGATGGGTTCGGTCCGCTCGATCGCGATCCGGTCGTCGGCGATCCGCACCGCCTTGAATCGCAGTTGCGGGATCTCGCCGGTCTCGGGGAGATTTGGAGCGAGTTCGACTGACCACGAACGGATCGTCCAGCCGGATTCG
>JAJDDA010000148.1 GCA_029260535.1 Phycisphaerales bacterium
ATCACCGGATCGAGCTTCCCTTCACTCGCCTTGGCGGTCAGATCGATCGCGTATTTTTTCAATGCCTCGAAGTTCGACTCCGCCCCCGCGTCATTGATCGATGACACACCGCTCTCGGCGCGGATCGATTTGATCGTCTCAAGCAGCGCCGGTTTCGTCACGCCAACCGTGAGCAATGCCTCCTTCGCCGGGGATGAAACCTCGCTCAGCGCAAGCAACAGATGCTCGCTCGACGTGTACGAATCACCAAGCTCTTTCGCCTCGAGTTCCGATCTCGTCAGCACCTCGCCAAGCGACCGACCCGCCTGAGGCCCTCCGGCGCCGCTCACCGTCGGCTTGCTCGTGAGCTCGCTCGACACCAACTGCAGCGTCCGCGCCGGATCAACACCCAGCCTCGACAGAATGCTCGCCGCCGACCCGTTTTCAGTCGAGAGCAGCGCAAAGAGCAGGTGCGAGGGCGAAACCTCACCGTGCCCGCGCCCGGTCGCCTCGGTCTGCGCATCAGAAACCGCCTGCTGCGCCAGTGTCGTCAATCGATCAAATCGCATAGTTCAAAGTCCTTCCCGATGTCCATAATCACAGATCACCACAGAACAATAAACAAACCGCGCGCCACGCCGCCTCTCGTTTAAACGCCGAAATCAACGATTTTACAGCCCCGCATCTGCCGATTCGGCAGCCGCCCGCCATTCGCGCACAGCCTCAGGGCGCCTTCTCGACCAACTCAACATCCCGCACACACCGGAACCCAAGATGCCCCATCCCGTTATCCGGAGGCGAAGCCATCTTCGCGCTGGGCCGGTAACTCTCGCAGTAGGCCGCATGACAGAGAAACGACCCGCCCTTCTGCACCCTCGAATCCTGCGCGTAAGGATGCCGCGGGTCCGCGGTTCGGTCAGGACCGGTCGGGTTGGAACAACAACCGCCCGGAGCAATCAACGCCACACGCTCCGCATACGCAACCGGCAAAAACTGATCCGCCGTCCATTCCCAGACATTCCCAGCCATATCAAAGAGCCCGGCGCTATTCGGAGCGAACGACCGCACCGGCGCTACCCAAACAAAGCCGTCCTCATTCGTATTCTCATACGGGAACGTCCCCTGCCAGATGTTCGCCATATGAACACCGCCGGGCGTCAACGCATCGCCCCACGCAAACCGTTCCCCATCATGACCAATCCGCGCGGCACGCTCCCACTCCGCCTCCGTAGGCAACCGCTTGCCGGCCCAATCGCAATACGCGTTCGCATCATCCCAGGAAACGTGCACCACCGGGTACGCCCCCTTGCCATCGATCGACGAGCCCGGTCCCTCGGGATGGCGCCAATCCGCGCCGAGCGTCCACGTCCACCATTGCGTGTAATCATCCAGCGACACCGCAACATCAGGGGGCGTGAACACGAGCGACCCGGGCGCCAGGCTCTCCGCCGCAGGTTTTGCTGTGCCAGGCGGGACCTGCAACCGCATCAAGTCCCAGTCGATCTCCCGCTCTGCGGTTGTGACATACCCCGTCGCCTCGACAAACAACGCGAACTGCGCGTTGGTCACCTCCGTCGCATCGATCCAGAACGCATCGACACGGACCCGGTGCGAAGGGCGCTCGTCGAACCGCCCCTCTGGACCATCCCACCCCATGGTGAATTCGCCTGCAGGAATCAAGACCATGCCTCGCGGGGGATCCATGTCGCCCGGTTCGCCAGCGCATGCGGATGCGATGAACCCAACAAGAGCAACAGTCCCGAGCGCCGAATGCCCAAACCTCATCGAGACACCACCAGGTCCGGAGCGCCGCCAAACACAACCGCCCAGTCCTTCTTCATGTCCACAACAGTCCAGCCGCGCCGCGCCGCCTCGTCGAGCGCCTGATCCAGCCGACCGATGTGCGATTCTTTGTCGTACGCCCACTCGCGATCACCATCGGTGTGATGCACAAGCAGACAAAGCGACCGGCCCTCTCCCGCCGCCGTCCACTGGAGCATCTGCAGATCCCCATCGGAATTGCCGAACGACGCGATAGGCCGACGACCGATGAACCGGTGAATCCCCACCGGCTTGCCCGCCTTGTCATCGATAAAATCAATCTCCGCGAGCCGCCGGATCACCGGCCCGCCGTCGGTCATCACAAACGCGGTCTTGATGCTCGAACCGACCACCTGCTCAGGAGGGACCCCGTACACCTCCTCGCTGAAGACCCGCATCAAATCGATCCCACCTCCCGAAACGATGAACGTCTTGAACCCGTTGTCCCGCAGGTATTCAAGCAGTTCCAGCATCGGTTGGTACACCATCTCCGTGTACCGCAAACCGCTGACCGGATGCCGCGCCGTTTCCGTCCAGAGCCGAACGGTCTCCGCGAATTCATCCGTCGTCATCTCCGCGTGCGTCGCCATGATCAGCTCAAGCAGCCCACGCTCCCCGCTCTTCGCCAGCGCGCGCATATCGCCGTCAAGAGCCGCCTTGAACGGCTGCTGCGATTGCCACTCCGGGTGATAAGGCGCCATCGCCTTGACCCGATCGATCGCAAAGAGCAGCTGGAAATACGCCGGCTGCTCCGCCCACAAACACCCATCGTTATCGAATGTCGCGATCCGCTCCGCCGCAGGGACAAAGTTCACGCTGCCCGGATCCGTCACATCCTCAACAAACGCGACAATCTCAGTTTTCACGGGACCAGCGTTCCACGAAGCGAGCGGATCGCGATGTGCTGAGGCACAACCGGATCCGCCAAAAGAAAACGCGATCATAAAAAGCACTGCCATCGCGTGAATCAACCTCGATTGCATCTGTATTCTCCAGGAGTAAAAAACCGCACCGATTTTTCAATCCGTGCGGTCGTAAAATCAAAGCGGCGATCAGTTTCCTCTGCCCGGCGAAGAAAGCCTCTCAAGAGCCTGCGAAGGCCCGAAGGTCCCGCTCTCCTGGCTCGGAGGGAATTCCTGGAATGTGCCGATGAACTCCGCAACAACACTCTGCGCGGGAACGAATGTCCACATCTTGTCGGCGTACCAACGGAAATACATGTGCGATTCGCGCATGAACCGCTCGAACGGGTCCTGCCGCAGGTTGATCACGTACGGCATATTGACCGAGCGAAGGATCGAATCCTGAAGATTCCCTTCCTGCACCGCAAAGTGAATCTTCCAATCATTCACACGAACAGCGTTCAAGTTGGCGTTGTCGTCAAAGTAGAAAATATCACGACGAGGCCCGTCCTCAACATGCCCGCTAAAGAACGGCATGAAGTTGTCCCCATCGAGGTGGACCTTAAACGAATCATCACCAATACGATGCCCCTCAAGGAGCTTCTCCTTGATGTCCGGATCGCCGGCAGCGGCAACGAATGTGGGAGCCCAGTCCTCGTGCGACATCACGTCGTTCACAACCGTCCCCGGATCGATCACGCCAGGCCAGCGGACCACGCAAGGCACGCGCATCCCGCCCTCCCAGGTCGTGCCCTTCTCACCATGGAACGGGGTGCAACCACCGTCCGGCCAAGTCATCACCTCGGCGCCGTTGTCCGTAGTCACGACCACGATGGTGTTATCCGCGATGCCCAGTTCCTCAAGCTCGCTGAGCAGCTCGCCGACAACCCAATCAAATTCCGCCATCCCGTCCGCGTACAGCCCGTACCCGCTCTTGTCTTTCCATTCTTCAGAGAGGTGCGTGAATACGTGCATCCTGGTCAGGTTGTGCCAGATAAAGAACGGCTTGCCCTCTTCATGAGCCTCGTTCATGAAATCCACCGAATGCTTCAGCAGATCCTTCTCAACATTCCTCATCCGATCTCGGGTCAGAGGACCTGTATCGACAATGGTCTGTTTCCCGATTCGACCGAATCTCGGGTCGACGGTCGAGTCATCCTCCCCTGAGGCCCTGCAATCGAGAACACCGCGCGGCCCGAATCTGGCCCTGAACGCCGGATCCTTCGGGTAATCAGGATCCTCGGGTTCTTCCTCCGCGTTCAAGTGGTACAGGTTCCCATAGAACCGATCGAACCCGTGCACAGTCGGGAGGTACTCGTTCCGATCACCGAGGTGATTCTTACCGATCTGCGCGGTCGCGTAGCCGTGCTCCTTGAGCAAATTCGCGATCGTCGGATCCTTGAATTGCAGTCCCTGCTTCGCGCCGGGCATCCCGACCTTGAGCAAGCCAACCCGGAACGGGTGCTGCCCAGTGATAAACGCGGCGCGACCAGCGGTGCAGCTCTGCTGCGCGTAGTAATCCGTAAAAAGCGCCCCTTCGTTCGCGACGCGATCGATATTCGGCGTTGCCCCACCCATCATCCCGCGGTGGTAACAACTGAAGTTGTTCCACCCAATGTCATCACCGAAGATGACCAAAATATTGGGCTTGTCCTGCGCCTGTGCGCTCATCGAGACGCAAGCCATCGCCAACACGGCGAGTATCGACACTTTTCTAAAATTCATACTGATTACCCCTAAGCGTTGAAAAATCCAGCGCCCGATTTTTTATCTGAGCACACCAATTCCGATCATACCATAAATTGAAAATTTGCAACAATGAAATTCTCGGCATGCCTGCCGAGGCGCGCACGCCTGCGCAACACGGTTGCACCGGCGAACTATCCTGTATATGAGCTGGAATATGAAAATGGCAACAACGGATCGACAAGTATGTTTTTCAACAAAGCACATCGATCTCTATGAAATCACGGAGCAAGAGACTTGACGCAACACCGATTTATCTCACACAGACCCATTGCACCATTGGCCGCGATCGTCTTCGCTGCAACAGCAACATCAACGCTGGCCGCAATTGCGCAAGACAGCAACAGCAACAACGAATCCGCAACGGAGGTCGAGATCCCCGAGCCCCCCAAGTGGAACCGCTCCCTTGATTTCGGCCTGTCCGGATCGACCGGCAACACCGTCGAGCAGGACATCAACCTCGCGTTCAGCGCGCACAAAATCACACCAAAGAGCACCTACGATTTCGTCGCTACCTACCGACTCTCCACCGACGATGGCGAAGAAACCGACAACCGCCTCTACCTCACAGGACGACGGACCTGGCTCTTCACCGATTCAAAGTGGGGCATCTTTACGCAGTCCTCCGCAGACATCGACCGGTTCAAGGCGTGGGACCAGCGCTTCACCGGCCACGCCGGACTTTCCTACCGCATCATCGACGACACGAAGACGTTCTTCGAAGGGCGCGCAGGCATCGGCGGCGTTTGGACTATCGGCAGCGAGTTCGACGACAAGATCGACCCGGAAGGCATCATCGGCGCCACGCTCCGCCACCAATTCACAGAAAAACTCAGCTTCCTCGCGAACGCCGAGTACCTCCCGAACCTCAACGACACCGGCGAATACCGATTCCTGGGCAACGCCGAGATCAAGTACAGCCTCTCCGAATCGTGGTCGCTCAAAGCAGGCATCGAAGAGGTCTTCGATTCCGATCCAGACGCCGGCGACGAAGAAAGCGACTTCTATTACACCTTCAAATTGGCATGGAATTTCTGAACAAGCCCGTTTCAGAGCGAATCAACCGGGCGCCGACCCGCGCTTCGCCCGCTCGCGCTCAACAATCTCCAGCGTGTTGGCGATCGCGCTCACCAGATCATCGTTGATCACCACCTCGTCGTAGATCCCCGAAGACTCCGCCTCGTCGATCTCCTTCGAGGCCACCGCAAACCGCCGCTGGATCGCCTCCTCTGATTCACGCTTGCGAGCACGCAGCCGCCGGAGCAACTCATCCTTGCTCGGAGGCATGAAGAACAGGAAGAACGCACCGGGCGCCATCCGCTTGATGTTCCGAGCGCCAACGACATCGACATCGAGCAGCGCCAACCGACCCTGCGCCAGCGCCTCTTCCACCGGCGCCCGCAGCGTCCCGTACCGGTTGCCGGCGAACGTCGCGTGCTCAAGAAACTCATCGCGCTCAACGCACGCGTCAAACTCCGCGTCGGTCATGAAGTGATAATCAATCCCGTCACGATCCGCCGGTGTCTTCTCCCGCGTCGTTGCCGACACCGAGAAGAACGAGCCGGGCGCCGACTCCAGGATCACGTCCCGGATCGTCGTCTTCCCGACGCCGCTAGGCCCCGAGATCACGAGCAGCATCCCGCCCGATCCATCGCTGCGCTCAGGATGATCGGTGACGTCGCTGGGCATATCAGTTGAATCAGCCAAACCGGTTCCGGACATTCTTGCCATGGGGTGCTCAGGGCTGTCATCGCGATCCCATCGCGAGTTCAGCCGCTCCTCCTTGACGAGTGAATGTACCAGATTTTCCCGATCCGGCGCGCGCCCTCAGGTCACCGCGACCCCAGCCCCGACGTCGCCCCCGATGCTGTGCAGCAGCACCGCCATCCGCACCGGAACCCCCGCCGCCACCTGCTTGAGCGCCACGCACCGAGGCCCGTCCGCGACCGCCGATTCGATCTCCAGCCCCCGGTTCATGGGCCCCGGGTGCATCACCACCGCCCCCGCCTTCATGCGATCCGCCCGCTCCGACGTGATCCCGTAACGCATCGCGTACGCCCCGGCATCCCCAGGGTCACCATCCGCCCCATCGCCCAGTTCTGCCCCACGCTCAAACTGCACCCGCAGCGCCATCACCGCATCCACCGACCCGATCACCGCGTCCAGATCCCGCTCCACCGAGCAACCCAGCGAGGCGATCCCATCAGGGCACAGCGCCGCAGGGCCGACGCAAACAACCGCCGCCCCCAACGTCGTCAGCCCCGCGATCGCGCTGCGAGCCACCCTCGAATGCAGGATGTCCCCAACAATCGCCACCGTCAGGCCCGAAAGATCAAACCCGCCCAGCCGATCGTGCGACTGCGCCAGAGACAGGATGTCCAGCAACCCCTGCGTCGGATGCTCGTGCGCCCCATCCCCCGCGTTAATCACCGGCGCCCCGACATGCTCCGCGATCAGCCCCGCCGCCCCGGCGGACGAATGCCGAACCACCAGCGCATCAACCCCCATCGCCTCAACCGTCCGCGCCGTATCGAGCAGCGTCTCGCCCTTGCTCACCGACGACCCGCCAGCGCCGAACTGCACGACCCCAGCGCCGAGCGCCTGCGCCGCGACCGTGAAACTCACCCGAGTCCGCGTCGAATCCTCAAAGAACAGGTTCACCACCGTCCGACCAGCCAAAGGCCGGCCGAACGCCCTGCGGTTCTCCATCAACCGAGCAGCCGGCGCAAGCAGAGCGCGGATCGACCCCGCGTCCATCCCTTGCAACCCGAGCAGATTGTTCGTGCTGTCGATTGTCATCACCTGCGCATCATACGAGGGCAGGCCCCCCGCCTCACCCCGCCAACCCCGCATCCGCCACCACATCGATCGGGATCACCGCTTCCGCCGTCGACCCGGCAACCTCATCCACCAAAGTCACCTTCAGCCGGTACTTCCCAACCGTCAGCGTCCGAGGCAATTCGATCAATTGCACCAGGAAAAAGTCCCGCCGCTCGTTGCGCGAGAACTCATCGATCTTCTGATCCGCCTCGCGCCACGCCAGAAGCCCGTCCGCATCGTGGTACAGGCTCAGGTCCTGTTTCAGCCGAACCCGCCGCCCCGATTCGCCGTTCGGCCCCCTCGCAGCTTCCGACCGGAACTCCGCCAGCTCCGTGTACACGATCATCCGGTGCGCGCGCCCCGCAACGATCGTGTTCGATCCGAACTCCTCGTACTGCCCGAACCCATCCACCCGCACGCAGAGCGTCGCCACCGGGATCGACAACCGCTTCCACGACTCCAAACGACCAGGCAAGCCCTCGATCACGCCCCGCACACTCAATAGATCATTCGGATCGCTCGCCAGCCGCGCCCCCGCCTCGCTGAACAAATCCCGGAACGCCGAGAGCAACTCCCGCTCGCGCTCCGAAAGCCAGGGCATCGACGCCGGATCCGGCGCCACGCCACGCTCGATCATCTCCAACGCGCTCAGCGCCGCCATCGACGACACCGGCGAATCCGATCGGTCCGCCTGCTCCTGCAGCAGCGCCGCGAGCTCCCGCGTCGCCTTCGTGATCTGCTCCGCCCTCGTCAATTCAGGCGCACGCTCGATCTCGTGCGCCACAACAGGCTCCGGCTCATCGACGAGCGCCGCAGCAACCGTCTCCCGCGGAGCAACCTCCGCCGGCGCCTCCGTTGCAGGCTGCTCATCAACAGAATCCACCGATTCCCCAGAACGACGCCGCTCGATCGACAGCGAATCCATCTCCAGCAGCGCCGCCGCGTTGGCCGCCATGATCGCCTCGATATCAGGAGGCATTTCCGCGTCGCCCGGATCCACCGATGTTGCACCACCAGTCAGAGGCATCGGGCCATGACCAGCCTCAATCGGAGCCGAAGCCCGGCTCCCGGCGCCCGACTCGCAACCACACAACAGCAACGCCGCGATTCCGACAACGGCACAACCGTTTAAATATGTAAGTTTCGCTCGACGCATCACGAGGGCTCCGCCTTCGCATTCACAGCCGCACTGCACCGCGCCCGCCGAACCTCCGTCGGCGCCAGGCACGCGCTCCCTGCTTCTTCGGCTGATTCTCAGGCCACGCTTGCAAATCGAGCGACCAGCCGCTCCAGCGACCGCCTCGCATCGCACCGGCCGGACTTCATCCTCGCGTCGTTCTCCACCGCATCGACAAACAGCGCCCCCCACACCCTCGCCGGGGTCCGCTTCGCCGCCGCAACGATCGGCTCCGTCGACGCCCCCCAGAGCTTCGCCTGCTTCGCCGCCTGGAACCCGTTGAGGCCCCCATCCATCAACCGCGAAACCGTGTGGATCTTCCGCAGCAGGTCCGTCACCACGAACGACAGGAACACCGGATCGTGCCGAGAGACATCCATCGCCTCGCGCATCGCTTTGAACCGATCCTCCGCTCTCCCGGAGAGCAGCGCCGCCTGCAACAGCCACGCCTCCTCCTCGCGAGTCATCCCCACCAGCTCACGCACCAGATCAACCGTCACCGCGCCGCCATCGCCAGCCGCCGCCGACAGTTTCTTCGCCTCGGTATCAAGCCGACCGAGCCCAACACCCGCGCGGTCCACCAGCGCCTCCGCGGCATCGGGCGAGATCGTCACGCCGTACCGCTTGCTCGCCCGGCCAACGACCCACTTGGTCGCCATCGCCGGTGACACCTCGTCGCACTTGCGGACCAGCCCACCGCCGGCGGTGATGATCTTGTCCAGCTTCCCCCGGTTCCACTTCTCGCACCGCAGCGCCAGCGTCGCCGATTCGCTCGGCGCCGCCGCGTACCGCTCGACGATCGCCCGGTTCCCTTCCTTCACAAACTCGTCCGCCTGATCGACGATCACCAGCTTGTGCTGCTGCATCAGCCCGAAGCTCCGGCACTCATCCAACGCATCAACCGGGAGCGTCTCCTTCCCGTCGAACCGCACCACATCGATCTCGCCGTACGCCTCCGCCAGCGCGTCACGCAACCGGTCCGTCTCGAGCGAGCGCAGGAACGACTCCTTCCCGTGCAGGACCACGATCCGCATGGAAGCATCCAGGCCCGCCTGAACCGCACTGGTCTTTGCTCGTTTCTTCGCCACGCCACCACCCTAGCGACCAACCCCACCAGGAGGGGCGCCCACTCCCCCGGAAGAGGTCAAAAGACCACAAATCCTTGACCCCTGAAGGGTGCGCAAAGCCCCCCGGCGCTCTACAATGCCCCTGTCGCCGGAAGGGCACGCGAGCGGTCACGCCCTCGCTTCTTTGGTGGGACCGACAACGCCCGACCGACGCCGCGACAACACGTCGCGTTGAGAGTTCATTTCATTACCGACGCCCCGGCTCAAAACCGGCGCCGGCGAGGGGTTTTTCGCCCGCCGCAACGAAGGAGACTGCATCAACATGCCCGCCTACACCACCGCCGACATCCGCAACATCACCTTCCTCGGACACGGTGGCGCAGGAAAGACCACGCTCGTCGAGCACCTCCTCGAAAAAGCCGGCGTCATCCAGAAGGCCGGGACCGTCGAAGCAAAAAACACCGTCTGCGACTTCGAAGATGAAGAGCACCACCACGGCCACTCCCTCTCCTGCGCCATCGTCCACTTCGACAGAGACGGCAAGCACGTCAACCTGATCGACACCCCGGGCATGCCCGACTTCATCGGTCAGGCAATCATCACGCTCCCCGCAGTTGAAACCGCCGCGATCGTCGTTGACGCCACCAAGGGCGTCCAGAACATCACGCGCCGCATGATGACGCAGACCTCGCGCCGCAAGCTCCCCCACTTCATCATCATCAACAAGATCGATCACGACGAGGTCGACCTCCCCGCCGTCGTCGAGAATATCCAGCAGTCCTTCGGCGAGCAGTGCCTCCCCATCAACCTCCCGGCGAAAGGCGCCACCGAAGTCGTTGATGTCTTCGATCACGAATCCGGCGAAGCCGATTTCTCCTCCGTTGCCCAGGCGCACACCGCAATCGTCGATCAGGTCGTCGAGGTCGACGACGCCGTCATGGAGAAATACTTAGGCGGCGAACAGCCGAGCAAGGACGACCTCCACCGCTGCTTCGAGAAAGCACTCCGCGAGGCCCACCTCACCCCCATCCTCTTCACCTCCGCCAAGAGCGGCGCCGGTCTCGACGAGCTGATGAACTTCCTCGTCGACCTCTGCCCCAACCCGCTCGAAGGCAACCCCCGACCCTTCTACACCATCGACGCCGAGGGCAACGAGCAAGACTTTACCTACGAGCCCGACCCCGCCAAGCCGACCATCGCGCACGTCTTCAAGGTCACCTCCGACCCCTTCGTCGGCAAGCTCTCCTACTTCCGCGTCCACCAGGGAACCATCGAGCACAACTCGCAGGCGTTCCTCAACGACAACAAAAAAGCAATCCGCATCGGGCACCTCTTCAAACTCCAGGGCAAAGACCACAAGGACGTCGACAGCGCCATCCCCGGCGACATCTGTGCCGTCGCCAAGCTCGACGACATCCACCGCGACGACACCATCCACGCCGATCATTCCCACGACGGCGTCCACCTCCGCCCGCCGGCGCTGCCCAAGCCCATGTTCGGGTTCGGCATCACCCCCAAGAGCAGGGGCGATGAAACCAAGCTCGGCGCCGCGCTCACCAAGCTGCAGGCCGAGGACCCGACCTTCATCGTCGAGCGCATCATGGCGACCAAGCAGACCGTCGCCAAAGGCATGGGCGAACTCCACCTCCGCATCGTCCTCGAAAAACTCAAGGGCCACTTCGGAGTCGAGGTCGACACCGAGCCGCAGAAGGTCGCCTACAAGGAAACGATCTCCGCCAAAGCCGACGGCCACCACCGCCACAAGAAGCAAACCGGCGGCGCCGGCCAGTTCGGCGAGGTCTACCTCACCGTCGAACCCCTCGCCGACGACCACGAAGAGGGCTTCGAGTTCACCGACGAAACCGTCGGCGGCTCTGTCCCCAGGCAGTTCCTCCCCGCGATCGAGAAGGGCGTCAAGCAGGTCCTCGGGCACGGCGCCATCGCTGGTTACCCGATGAATGGCATCCGCGTCTCCGTCACCGACGGCAAGTTCCACCCGGTCGATTCCAAAGAGGTCGCCTTCATCACCGCCGGCAAGCGAGCATTCATCGACGCCGTCCAGAAGGCCAAGCCCGTCCTCATGGAGCCCTTCGTCGAGCTCGAGATCACCGCGCCGCAGAAGTTCATGGGTGACCTCACCGGTGATATCGCGGGCAAGCGGGGCCGCGTCTCGGGCACCGACATGCTCCCGGGCGAGATGTGCCTGATCTCCGCGGTCGCGCCGCTCTCCGAGCTGCTCACCTACGCACCCCAACTCAAATCCATCACCGCCGGCGCCGGCGCCTTCACGATGGACTACTCCCATGACGAACGCACCCCGCCCAACGTCCAACAAGAAGTAGTCGCCGCCTTCAAACCCCACGAAGACGAAGACTGATCTTAGAACCCCCGTGCCACGACCTAGGCTCTGCTAGGTCGCGCTCCCAACATCTCCCATTGAGGGAGAAGTCGATCCGCCAGAGGCGGATCGGATGAGGGGCAAAGCAAACCGCCGCGCAGCGGCGTTCGTTAGTTAGTTAATCACCCAAAGCCCCCCGACCGCCTAACAAGGAGACCCGGTCGGGGTGTTTTCTTGCGCCGCCACTTCGCGACGCGAGACTCGCTTACGCCTTCTTCCCCGATTCCCCGCCACCCTCGCGCTCTTCGATCCGCTTCTCCACCGCAGAAAGCAGCCGCTCCATCTGCCCAAGCCGCGTCGTCAGCCGCTCTGCCTCCGCCGCGTCATCCTTCGATTCTTTCAGGCCCGCCCTGATCGCCTCGATCGAAGCCATCGCCTCAGCCCGCCGCTCGCGCAGCGACTCGATCGCCTCCGCCTCATCCGCCTTCTCGAACATCAGATCCTCAGGCGCCCCAGCCCCATCCTTGGCCTCGGCGGACGCCCCGCCGACATCCGCCCGCCACGGACCGCTCGGCGCCACCCTCGAATCCTCCGCCAGCCGCCGCTGATTCATAAACGTCGGCGAAACAATCTCGATCCCGCCGCCGTGCAGCGCATCAACCATCGCCTTGCGCAGGTTCGACCGCGCCGTCAGCAGGTGCTTCACCTTCGGGAGAAAGCCCGCCGCCCGGTACGTCACCGAATAATCACCCAGCTCCACCATCTGCACGAACCCATCGCTTAGCCCCGCGGTCTCCGCCGCTTCAAGCAACAGCGATTCCACCAGCGTGTGGTGCGCGTCGTAACCGAGCGACACCGTCGCGCTGACGATCGTCCCCGTGGTTGACACCACCTTCACCGGGTTCGTCACGACATACAAGTTGGGTAGCGTGCACAGGTCCCGATCCTCCGTCTGGATCTCGACGTGGAACAGCCCGCGCTCGGTCACGCGCCCGAAGTGGTCCCCGACCTTGATGAAGCACCCGACGCTGATGTTCTCCACCGCCCGGAGCATCAACCCCGCCATCATGTTCGCCACGAACGTCGTCGACGATAGCGTCAGCGCCGCGGTCACCGCGAGACCCAGCAAGCCCAGCAGCTGCCCCTCCGTTGTTTCCCGAACAGGCAGCGTCAGCACCACCACGATCACACCGAGCAGCGTCAACCCAAGCATCGTCGCCTGCCTGCGGATCCGCCACGAATCATCCCGACGAACCCGGCGCCGCAGCAACCGGTCGATCCCGAGCAGCGCCGCCACCACCGCAACAAGCACAACGAACGACACCAGCACCGGCGACACCGCTTCGAAAAACCCACCCCCGGATGTGGCGCCAGCCGCCGCGATCATTTCCGCTGCTCGCGGTGCACCAGCTCGGGCGACTTCTGCCGCACGCTCGATCCCTCAGAGACCGACTTCGTTAGGAACACCCCGCCGCCGATCTCGCAGTCATCGCGGATGAACGTATCGCCGCCCAAAATCACTGCGCCCGCATAGATCGTCACGCGATTACCGATCGTCGGGTGCCGCTTCTGATCGCGGATGAGCCGACCCCGCTCATCCTTCGGGAAACTCTTCGCGCCGAGCGTCACACCCTGATAGATCTTCACATCATCGCCGATGACCGTCGTCTCACCGATCACCACGCCGGCGCCGTGATCGATAAAGAACCGCCGCCCGATCGTCGCGCCGGGATGGATATCGATCCCCGTCCGCCGGTGCGCCCGCTCTTGAATAAGCCGTGGCAGCATCGGGACCCCCAACGCATCAATCGCGTGCGCCACACGGTGCGCAAAGATCGCTTCGATCCCCGGGTAGCAAAAGATAATCTCGTCCACATGCGTCGCCGCCGGATCACCGTCGTACGCCGCCTGCACATCCTCAACGAGCGCCCAGCGGATCAACGGCAGCCTCGCAACAAACGCGTCGGCCATCTCGAGCGCCGCGCGATCGCAATCATCCGCCACCAATTCGTTCAGCTGCACCTCTTTGCACTCACCGCTCTCGGTGCTGACATCAGGGTGGTACCGCAGCGCCCCGCGGATCTGCTCCGCCGCCACGACCCGCACCCGGTCAACCAGCGACTCGATGTGCGAGTGGAGCGTCTCGGCGCGCAATCCACGCTCGCCGAAGAACCCCGGGAAAATAATCTCCCGGATCATCTCAACCAGCGAGCCGATCGCCTCAGGGCTCGGGAGTCTCGCGTCACCCAGGTGCCGCGCCCTCGGCTCCGCCAGGATCATCGCGACCAACCGGTCAACGATCACACCCTGCTCGGACCCCGACCCGGCCATCCCGGCATTGTTGTTGCTTGCTTCGTCACCGCTCATGCCGACATCCTACGCGATGCCGGCGCCCCATCAAAAAAACAGCCCCGCAAGGCCCATCACGTGTTTTTAGCGCAAAGAGAAAGCCCGCCCTTCAGCACCAGTCGCCACGAGCCGCAGGTGCTCGAACCCCGAGATCAAGTGGGCGCCTGTTCCTCGCTCCCAGCCTTCCGCTCGGTGACGGCCTGGCTATCGGCGTTGAATCGAGGGCTCCCTCGGGGTTCTGAAAGGTTCGAGCACGTAAACGGCCAGCGGCAATGCGTCCAGGCGAGCCTCCAAATTCAACATACATTCCAGCGGAACCCCGGTCGAGGATCTTGCGAACAATTCATCGCAGATTCACCGCCTCGCCGATGAATTGAACACCCCCACGACCCCACGAAAGCCGCCACAACCAGCGGATTTTCCTTGACCAGCCCCCATCGGTCCGGTACACCGGCCCCTCACCCTTGGCCCCGAGCCAGCGCCTACGATCCCTGGCACTTCAATCCGATCTCACCCGAGGAGCGACACCAATGCGCAAGTCAACAATCGCCAAGTCAATCAGCATCGCCGCCCTTGGCGCCCTCACCGCGCTCGCCTCAGGCTGCGCCGCGACCGATCCCTCACCGAGCATGACCTCCCTCGGGCGCAGCGACTCCGAACTCGCCAGGACCTACACCATCGCTTCCGACGAGAACATCCGACAGATCATCGACGATCTCGACAGGGCCTTCTACACCGACCGCCCCAGCAGGCTCTCCCCCATGGCGATCCCGCACTGAGCAAACCACGCTCACACAAATCTGAATTCAACCACGAAGCCCAGTCATCCCAATGGCTGGGTTTTTCTTTGCGCCCACCGCGCTATTCTCTAGAAGCAACGTGCAACCACTCAACGCCCTCAACTCCTTCCTCAGCCCCGCGTCCATGCCCAGGATGTCGCGCCGCGCCTACGTCTGGGAACTCCGCAGCGCCCTCGCCTCACCCCTCGCCCTCGCCTGCATCGAGGTCGGCGTCATCGGTGTCATCGCGCGCAAGGCCTTCGACGCCAGCGACCTCGTCATCACCACCATCGCCGCGACCCCCGCGGTCGCC
>JAJDDA010000149.1 GCA_029260535.1 Phycisphaerales bacterium
GACCTTGGCGCGCACGAGCGTTGCGTTGGGGACGGTGATGACGGAGTTGTAGAAGGTGCGGATGCGTGTGGATCGGAAGCCGATCTCTTCGACGGTGCCCTCGGCGCCATCGACGAGGATCCAGTCGCCGACCTCGAAGGGGTGGTCGACGATGACCGCGATCGATCCGAAGAAGTTTTCGATCGTGTCTTTCGCGGCGAAGGCGACGGCTAAGCCACCGATGCCGAGGCCTGTCAGGAGCGGGAGGATCTCGATGCTGAGGCTGTTGGCGATGTAGATCAGGCCGACGGCGAAGATGAAGATTTTGACGGACTTGCGCAGGAGCGGGATGAGCAGGTCGTCGATTTTGGTCTGTGTGTCGAGGGCTTTCGATTGGAGGTGCTCGGCGACGAGGTCGGTCAGCCGCATCGCGGACCAGACACCGGCGACGGCGAGGATAAGCCGGAGCGCTGGCATGAGGACGAGCATCGCGACCGGTGGCAATCCAAGTGTCCAGATGAGCAGCAGCGCGAACGCGGAGCCTGCGAGCAGACCGAAGGGGCGGACGAAGGCCTTGATGGATTTCGGCTCGACGTGGCCCTGGCGTCGTGCGATCACGGCGCGGGCGATCGTTGCGATGATGAGCCGGATCATAAAGTCGAGGATGACACTCAGGACGAGCAACCCGAGCAGCCCGACCCACTGCCAGTGCTCGACTCCTAAGAATTCGCCTCGGCGGAGCGCGCTGGGGAAGGCGCTGCGGATGCGCATGGGGATGGTGAGGGATTCGTTGCCGAATCGGACCGGGAGGTGTTCGACTCTGCGGAAGAAGTCCGAGGCGCCCTCGTAGGTTCGGCGTGAGAGTTTCCAGGCGCCGTCGTCGGTTCTTACGAATTCGATCCTTGCGTTGGGCGCCAGTTCGAGGAGTTCGTCCTGCCGGTGGTCGTCGGAGGGGAAGTAGCTGAAGGCGTCGAGGCCCTCGGCGTTGTCCGCATTGGGGAGTTGGTACGGGGCGATCTCGCCGATGCGGTTGATGACGTTGTAGAGACGGGCGCTGATCTCGACGCCTGATTCGCGCGAGGATTGGGGGATGTCGAAGCAGTCGATGGCGCGGCCCTGATCGCCTGTCCCCATCGCTTCGAGGAAAGCGAACATCGTTGTGCGGGGGCTCTCGAAGCGTTTGGGGACGCTGACGGCTTGCTGCTCCGGCGCCGGCTGCGGTGGCGCGGTTTCTTGAGCGAGCGCGGGCGTGGTGGTGAGGGCGATGGCGAGGAGAAGCGTGATTTTGAGTAGGAATCGCATGGGGGCATGATACCTGAGGGGCGCTGCTGCGCAGCGGGCTTGATGATCCCCCGCACCCGATCCGCGTTGCGGATCGACCTCTCCCCCCCGAGGGGAGAGGTTGGGAGAGGAATCGTGGCAAAAATCGCTGCGCGATTTTTACCACGGCACCCGCGATGGGCGTGTTCACTATTCTGTGGGGCTATGAGCAAGCAGCAAGATAGCGTTGGCGGGAAGCGGTCCGGGTGGTTTGCGAAGTTCCTCGCGTTGGTCGAGTGGCTGGGGAACCTGCTCCCCCACCCGGTGACGCTCTTTGCGCTCTTTGCGCTGGGGGTGATCGTCTTCAGCGGGATCGCTTCCTACTTCGGTATGCAGGTCGCGGACGCGAGGCCGGGCGTTGAGCCGGGGACGATGCTGACGGTGACGAGCCTGATGACGGCGGACGGGATCCGGTGGCTGAGCCAGAATCTGGTGACGAACTTTACGGGGTTTGCGCCGCTGGGGACGGTGCTGGTGGCGCTGCTTGGTGTTGGCGTCGCGGAGAAGTCCGGGATGCTCACCGCGGTGATCCGGGGGTTGGTGCTGTGGGCGCCTCCGAGTCTGGTGACGCTGGTGATTGTGTTCTCGGGTGTGCTGAGCAACACGGCGAGCGAGATGGGGTATGTGGTTTTGATTCCGCTCGCGATGGTGGTGTTCCATTCACTCGGCCGGCATCCGCTGGCGGGGATGGCGGCGGCGTTTGCGGGGGTGTCCGGCGGGTACAGCGCGAACCTGCTGATCGGGACGGTTGACCCGCTGCTGAGCGGGATCACGCAGGAGGCGGCGCAGCTCATTGATCCGGAGTACATGGTGCACCCGGCGGTGAACTGGTACTTCATGATGGCGAGCACGTTCTTAGTGACGTTCGTCGGGTGGTTCGTGACGGCGCGGATCGTTGAGCCGAGGCTTGGGAAGTATGACGATTCGCTGGCGGACGAGACGGTTGAACGGAATCCAAAACTTGACAAGCTCGACGCGATCGAGAAGCGCGGGTTGATGTACGCGGGGATCAGCGCGGTGCTGGTGCTGTGCGGGATCGTGGTGCTGGCGGGTCCATCTTGGATGTCGGGGATTGCGGGGTGGCTCCCGGGGTACGGGGTGCTGCGGAACCCGGATCAGGCGGTGACGGGGGCGGAGTCGTTCCGGCCCCTGCTGCGGAGCGTGGTGACGATGATCTTTGTGTTCTTCGTTGTCCCGGGGTTCGTGTATGGGCGCGTTGTGGGGACGATGCGCAACGACCGGGATGTGATCGATGCGATGGCGCACGCGATGAAGAGCATGGGGCTGTACATCGTGCTTGTGTTCTTTGCGGCGCAGTTTATTGAGTGCTTCAAGTACTCTGGGCTCGGGCAGATCATCGCGATGCAGGGCGCGCAGTTCCTCGTTGATATGAAGATGGACGGGCCGGCGGTGTTTGTGCCGTTTATTCTGATCTGTGCGTTTATTAATCTGATGCTGGGGTCGGCGAGCGCGCAGTGGGCGGCGACGGCGCCGATCTTTGTGCCGATGCTCATGCTGATCGGGTACAGCCCCGAGGTGATCCAGGCGGCGTACCGGATCGGGGACAGCACGACGAACATTATTACACCGATGATGAGTTACTTCGGGTTGATCCTCGCGGTGGCGGAGCGGTACCAGAAGAACCTCGGGATCGGGACGATGGTGAGCACGATGCTGCCTTATTCGATCGTGATGCTGCTGGGGTGGATCGTGCTGTTTTATGTTTGGGTGTTTTTGCTGGGGCTGCCGGTTGGGCCCGGATCGCCTTTGCATTACCCGGCGGGTTGATGTTTACACGCAGGGCGAGCCGAAGTCGGCGATGAGTTGGCCGAGGTCGGCGGTGTCGATGGCGCCGTCGCCGTTGATGTCGGCGAGGGTGGGTTCGCTGGAGCCGAAGTCGGCGATGAGCAGGCCCAAGTCGGCGGTGTCGGTGACGCCGTCACCGTTGATATCGCTTGGGCACGCGACGACTGGCGATTTGATATCGAATAGCGGCGAGAAGGCGCCTGAGTTGTGTAGGGTGAGGCGGACGCTGCGGGTTGCGGGCGGCGCGTCGGCGTTGAAACTGAAGCTGTGCAGGGTTCCCCAGTGGATCGCGTTGGCGTTGGATGCGGGGGTGATTGGCTGTGCGTTCCAGCGGACGGCTTGATCGGCGTGGGCGCCTGACCAGTTGGCGGTGTCGTAGATCTCGCCGGAATGGTGTGCGATGTTGCGCGAGGCGATGCTGCTGACGGCGGCGCTGATCGATGCGGGGACCGTGAATTGCGCTGTCGCCTCGGCGGAGTTCATGTTGTAGACGGCGTAGTCGTAGCGCCAGGTTCCGTCGCCGTCGTCGTTGCTGGCGTTGGACGCGATGATGAATCGACCATCACCCGGGATATCAACGATCGAGAAGAGCACGCCGGGCTCGTTGTCGCCCCATGCGAAGATCGCGGGGGCTTCTACGGTAGCACCGACGAGCGCGAGGCTGTGGTTTGGCCCGATGGTGTTGACCAGCGCGGAGCGTTGCGAGACGTTGTTGTTCCCGGCGCCGTTGGCGGCGTCATCGGGGGAGATCGTGTGGTTCTCGGCGTAGTACTTGGAATCGGCGTTGATGGGGTCGGATTGATCGAGATCGGTGTTCGCGACTTGCACTCTGCCGGCGAGGGTTACGGGGCCGGTGGGCGTTGCGTGGAACGCGATGAACGCGCCGGTGACGGGGTTTACTTCCGAGCGTGGTCCGAGCAGGGAGGCGCTCCCCATGATCGCGGCGCCTTCGGCGCTGGAGCATTTGACGCCGAGTGTTGTGCCGTCGGTCGGTTCGCAATCGGTGCAGCAGTGGTTGCTCGAGAGCGCGAAGACGTGGTGGGAGGCCCAGGACATGCCGATCTGTTCGAGGGAGCCGTGCGCGGCGCCGGGGGTGTGCGGCGTCCAGCGGTAGAGGTTGTGCGCGGTGACGGGGTGCTGTGTTGAATTGGCCTGGAAGACCGCCTGCGCGGTTCCGATGTTGCAAAGGGTCGGTCCGTAGGAGTATGCGGAGGTCCCGCTGTCGGCGCCCCAGTTCCGGATCGCGGCGATGTCTCCGACGATGATGTCGGGGCCTGCGACGACGCCGCAATCGGCGGCGTTGGTTTGTTGTGGCGAATGCATGAACGCGGCAGTGAGTGCTGCGGCGGCGAGTGCGGTTGCGATCGGGCGCGTGTTCATGGGGTGGCCTCCTGATTGATCGGGTTGCTCAGGAGAGGATACCTTGGATTGGCGCTGGATTGAAGGGTTATTTGTGGATGCTGGCGGTCGGATCCCGGGATTTCCGCCACGGCGGATCTTCGACGACCTCATCCCGGGTGTGGCGATTGCTCTACCGCGCTGGCGAGGAGGGCGGGGAGTTGCTGGACGAACTGGGAGCGGGGCATTGTTTCGGCGCCGGCGGATTGGGCGGCTGTCTTCTTGTCGATGTCGACGTGGGAGAAGAAGGCGACGATGCGAGCGGTTGGGTGGGCTTGTTTGATGTCTGTGATGGCTTGCGCGGGGTCGATTGCTTCTATCGCCATGTCGACGAGGGCGAGGAGGATTTCATTGGAGTCGGTGAGGATCTCGGTGAGTTTTTCCGGGGTTCTGGCGAAGCGGATGGGCGCGTCGATGGCGCGGGCTTCGGCGCCGATTTTGGAGGCGAAGAGGAGGTCGGTGGAGATGGTGAGGGTTGTCATGGGTTGCTATTCGGGATGGGCTATTCTGTATTCGGTGGCCAGATCTGCTGATTATTGAGATTGATATACGCCCAATACGCGATGCCGTCTTTCTCTGCTGTCACTTCAATCAGGCCGTCGCGATACTCGGTGATCCAATTGTATTGCGCGGGGATCACGAGGCTGCCCTGTGTGTTGATCATGCCGAACTTGCCTGCTTTCTGAAGTCTGACCGCGGCAAATCCGTTTCTGAATCCCTGCGCTTCATGATATTTCGGCGGTATCACAAAGGCGCCGGCTGTGTCGATGTATCCCCATAATCCGTTTTCTTTGGCAGGCGCCAGTCCTTTGTTGAACCTGAGACCTGATTCATAGGTTCGGCCGAAGACATTGATTCCGTCACCGTTCTGATACTCGACATGAATGTTGTTGAGGTACTGCCCGATGGCCACCGGGATTGGCGGCGACTTGTTGATGTCGAAATCACGGAGATCTGACGCTCTTTGATATTGCCCTGTCTTGTCGATGAATCGGAGTCTCGGCGGCAAGCCACAATCGCCACACAGGATGGCGTAGAGCCAATGCGACGGAGGCGAGACATTAACCTGTGCTTTGCCGCCGACAAATGCGTATGTAAATTGGAATCGGGGGCGTATCACCCATGTCCCTGCTTTGTTGATGTAGCCCCAACGTCCTGAATCTGAAACGGCGAACGCAAGCCCTTCCTGAAAGTCTCCGGTCTTCCGGCGAAACTTTGGCTTGATTACTTCGACGCCAGAAGTATCAATGAATCCCCACCGCTCCTCGCCGTGCGCGATGACCGCAACCGCTGCGAGTCCCTCTGAAAAATCCATCGCCCACTTGAATGGGCCGTTGATCACCACCGTGCCATTTTGGTTGATATAGCAATACTCCTTTGACCTGGCGCCGGGAATCTCCACAGAGAACAACGGGATAGTCTGATACGCGTTGTTGTAGAGACTGGCTCGCTGTCGCCAAAGAATCGCGGTGGCACCATCGGAAGAGTAAGAAGTGGCGCGGATGTAGAGCTCGAGCAAAGGCAAATACAAAACAATGCCAAAGATTGCGAGCACGACGACCCGCCTGATCCACCGTGGCTTTCGTATGCCGACGACTAGCGGGGTATCGTTGTCGTCGGCGCTCACCACTCCGGCCCGCCGGTGTAGCGGCCGTAGATGTCGGC
>JAJDDA010000150.1 GCA_029260535.1 Phycisphaerales bacterium
CTTTCGTGGACTCGGGGAGGTAAATCCCGGCTTCGGTCATCGTCGCGGCTTCGACGGGCTTGATAAGGACGCGATCTTCGAGGGGTTTGACTGCCATTTTCTATCTCCAATTGGAATTTGATTAAATTCCGAAAAATTCAGGAAATTTAGTTCTCAATATGGCCACAGCAGAAGCCGCGCCAGCTTGAACAAGAATCTGCATTATCATATTTAGAGGCGCCGCAATGACCGTTGGCATAGGCCGCTTTGATTTCATCTGCGTTTCAGCGGTTTCGAGATTGATTCGTGCGATGTCCGCATCATCACCAACAAGATTTTGCTCGATTAGTTCTCTGATATTCTTAGCCAACTCATCAAAATCATGGAGCTGTGAATTACTAATTTTCACATCTTCTGATCCTTGAACAATGTGACACCCGGTCGCACTGCCGAATACGATGACATTTTGTGCCTGAGGAAAATCGGACGCAACTAGCACAGGCGATATCAGATCTTCTGCCGCCGCCAAACCAGTAGTAGTAATCCCACATATAGCAATGCCATATGCGGCAGCACTCTGTTTTGCATTCACTACACCGCATTCGGCAAGATGCTGCAGCGCCGTCTGAATCTTATTCTCAGACACACCAAGAGCGATTGATACTTCGTCTGGGCGAACCCGCTGCGCCGGATAAGTCTTCCCGTCAGACTGCTCATACAGCCAAACCAGCGCCCGATCTCGTAAAGCTCGATCTTTCTTTACTTCGATCGCAAGAGAATCCATTGAAGATGTTTTTTGATTACTCAACGCCTAATTCCATTTCAAATATCGCTTGCAAAACACGACTCATCAACAACGAATATCACCACCCGATTCCTAGCCCTCTATTTTGGACGGACGAAGTAAATCGATAATCCTGCTCATTTGAGATTAAGCCCTTCAGCTGGCGAGCGTAGATGTCAAGATCGACATACCTACACATCTCCTGCTCACCACTTGTCGCGACACCGATTTCTGATGGGAGAAAAACATCACGCCCCTCAAACAGCTTCTTTGTATCACACACAAGAGCATTAAAATTGGACTGCAAATGACTTGGGATAAATTCACCTTGTAAACCCTTTGGCATTGCGTCGATCGAGTCAATAAAAGCCTCTGCTCTCGATCTCAGTTCACTAAGTTGCTGGTCGTTCATGGCTTAAAACCCCATCCCGCCGCCCATACCACCCATGCCACCCATTCCCATACCGCCCATGCCACCCATTCCGCCCATGCCTCCCATACCCGCCATCGGGTCCATGCCGGGAGCGCCGGCGGGGGCGGCGTCTTCGTCAGAAGGCGCTTCGGTGACGATGCAATCCGCGGTGAGCAGGATCGTCGCGACGCTCGCCGCGTTGATCAGCGCGGTCTTGTCAACCTTCGCCGGGGTGAGCACGCCGTCCTTGATGAGGTCGCCGTACTCGAGGGTGATCGCGTTGAAGCCGAACGTCGTCGAGTCGTTCTCCGCGACCTTGGCAACGACGACGCCGCCCTTCTCGCCGGCGTTCTCAGCGATCGTCGCCAGGGGGACGGTCAGCGCCTTGCGGACGACTTCCATTCCTGCGGCGATGTCGTACTTCGCGTGACCGATGTCATCCGCGGTGACCTCGTTCTTCTTGCCGTAGACCGACTTCCACTCGCGGAGGTTCTCGACCGCGGCGACCGCGTTGACGAAGGACGTCCCGCCACCGGCGACGACACCCTCTTCAACCGCGGCGCGGGTCGCGTGGAGCGCGTCCTCGACGCGGGCCTTCTTCTCCTTGAGTTCCGCCTCAGAAGCAGCGCCGACGTTGATCTTGGCAACGCCACCGGTGAGCTTCGCGAGACGCTCCTGCATCTTCTCTTTGTCGTAATCGCTCGAAGCGGAATCGATCTCGCGGCGGATCTGCTCGATGCGGTTCTTGATGTCCTTCACCGCGCCGGCGCCTTCGAGGATGATCGTGTTGTCGCTGGTGACCTCGACCTTCTTCGCCACACCCATGTCGGCGAGGGTGACGTCGTCGAGCTGATCGCCCGTGTCCTTCATGACCGGCTTGGCGCCGGTGAGGACCGCGATGTCTTCGAGCATCGCCTTGCGACGGTCGCCGTAGCCGGGGGCCTTGACGGCGCAGACCTGGAGGGTGCCGCGGAGCTTGTTGATGACGAGCGTCGAGAGCGCCTCACCGGTGATGTCCTCGGCGATGATCAGCAGCGGCTTCTTCGCCTGCATGACCTTCTCCAGGACCGGGACGAACTGCTGGATGTTCTCGATCTTGCCCTCGTGAATCAGCACGAGGCACTTGTCGAGTTCAACGCTCATCTCGTCGGCGTTGGTGACGAAGTTGGGCGACAGGTAGCCGCGGTCGAACTGCATGCCCTCGACGACCTCGATCTCGGTGTCGAAGCCCTTGCCGTCCTCGATGGTGATCACACCGTCGTTGCCGACCTTGGCCATGGCGTCCGCCATAATCTTGCCGACCTCGGCGTCGTTGTTGGCGCTGATCGTTGCGACGGACTGGATGTCGCTGTTCCCTTTGATGGGGCGGGCCTGCTCGTCGATGTTTTCGACGACTTTGGTGACCGCCTGCTTCATGCCGCGGACGAGGGCGTTGGCGTCAACTCCCGAGGCGATGTGGCGGAGGCCTTCCTTAAAGAGGGCCTCAGCGAGCACGGTCGCGGTGGTGGTGCCGTCGCCGGCGTCGTCGCTGGTCTTGGAGGCGGCTTCCTTCACGAGCAGGGCGCCCATGTTCTCCGCCTTGTCGCGGAGTTCGATCTCCTCGGCGACGGTGACGCCGTCCTTGGTGACCGTGGGGCCGCCCCAGGATTTGTCGATGACCGCGTTGCGACCGCGAGGGCCGAGCGTGGATTTCACCGCGGCGGCGAGCTTCTCAACGCCGGCAAGCAGGGCCTGCCGAGCGTCTGTATCGAATGCGAGTTCCTTTGCCGACATGCTGTATCTCCGATTAAATTCGGTGGTGGGTATGGCGTGTGAAAGCACCGACGGCCTTGTGGCGCCGGTCCATGAACAATGGCAAACGGCGGGCCAACCGGCGCCAATGCGTAAATTCATTGATTACAGCGTGTTACAGAGTGTTTGTCGCGGCGGATCGCCTGCCGATCCTGACAGAGCCCCCCCACTCTGCCCGGATGACTGTCAACCTGGCAGGTGGTCGTGGTCGTCCTGATGTTCGAAGAGCCGACCCATCGAGGGCGCCGGAGCGAGGATCGCCCCACGGATCCGCCACGAATCGACCGTCGCTCCGAGCAAAGCGGCGGTCATCAGGATCGACCCCATCAGGATTACCAATTTCCCGATGAGATCCAACGCCTCGCTGGAAGACGGAACTGAGGCGAGCAGGATCAGATCCCCGATCGCGGTCAGCCCAACCGCCGCCGCTGTTGCGAGGATTGTCTGCCGCTGGACCCGACCTGTCCGTAGCGCGAGGCACCTCGCGACGAGCCGCCGGGCGTTGGGTCGCAGGCAAAGGAGCATCACCAGCAGCGAACCCGACAGGACGAGCCGGAGTATGATCCTGTCCGTATCAGCGTGCGTGTTGATGTAAGGGGTGCTCACCGGGAAGCGGGCGATAGCAATAAGCATCCACGCGATCGGCACATACGCCGCGACCCCGAGCATCGCCGCGGCGGTGTTCTTCCCAGGGCAAGCCGCCGATGGCCGCACCAGCGCAACTGTTCCGAGCCCGGAGGCGACAACCGCGAGCAGCATCACCAGCGGCAGCCAACCTGGCTTCATCCAGTGGACGCCGAATATCTCATTGGAAAAATCAATAACCCGAGGGATCCACGCGAGCAGCACCGCGAGCAGCCCCATCGAGGGCCACATCGCCAGCCCCCATGCGGTCAGCGCAGGGGTGGTCAGCGGCTGGAACTCGTCCGCGTGCGGATCGACGCTGTGCAGGATCGTTGCTCGGACCAGGATCCCGCACTCAGGGCAGGGACTGCGCACCGAAAGCCCCTGCAGTTCATAGCCGCAACCGATGCAGGGGAGCGTGCCGCGCAGCGTCCGGCTCAGCAGATCCCCGCCACCTTCAGGCTGGCCATGCGCAGGCGGAGCCGGGTCAGGCGAGGATGGATCGGGCGAGGACGAATCAGGCGGATCACTCGGGATCGGCTGGTGGTCAGGATCAGGGCGATCGGCCTCCATCGGTCGAGTGTACCCCAATTTGAACGCAACCCAAGGGCTCACCTCGCGGTTGCAGACATCAATCCGCACGATTCCGGAGAACAGGGGGCCCTCCTTGTGCGAACCTATACTCGGTACACAACGCAATCCCCAGCGAATCGGCCCATTCCGGGGCGGATCAACGGCTTCCTTACTTAGAGCGATCTCAAACCCAGCATGACCACCCTCCTCGACCGTCTTCACGAAAACATCGGCGCCGTCTATCTGGGCAATCCACAGGCGATCGACCGCGTCATGACCTGCCTGCTCGCACGAGGGCACGTGCTGATCGAGGATGTCCCGGGGGTCGGCAAAACAATCCTCGCAACGGCGCTCGCTCGATCGATCGATTGCAAATTCGCGAGAGCCCAGCTCACCCCCGACCTGCTCCCGGCGGACCTGCTCGGTGTCTCGATCTACAACCAGAAGTCGAGCGAGTTCGAGTTCAAGCAGGGGCCGGTCTTCACCAATGTCTTCCTCGCCGACGAGATCAACCGCGCCTCACCAAGAACACAGTCCGCGCTGCTCGAAGCGATGAGCGAGAGCGCCGTCTCGACCGACGGCATCACCCGCGAGCTCGAGCAGCCCTTCATGGTTGTCGCGACACAGAACCCCCACGAGTTCGAGGGCACCTTCCCGCTCCCCGAGAACCAGCTCGACCGATTCCTGATGCGCATCCGGCTTGGGTACCCTTCCCCCGAAGCCGAGGCGCGCGTGCTCGACCTGCGCCCCGCCGCCAACTCGCTCCGCGACATCAAGCCGGTGATCAAGGGGAGCGAGGTCCTCGAACTCCAGGCACAGACCGACCTGGTGCGCATCGAGCAGTCGCTCGTGAATTACATCGTCTCGCTCGCAACAAGCACACGCTCGCACGACGATCTCCGCATCGGGATCAGCCCCCGCGGCGCCCTCGCGTTGGCACAGGCCGCACGAGCAACCGCTGTCCTGAACGGACGCGATTACTGTGTACCCGAGGACATCATCAGCAACATCCTCCCCGTCTGTGCGCACCGCGTGGTGACGAAGTCGCACCTCTACAACGGCGACGGCGTCACCGCCGAACGCGTGCTGGAAGAGGTCGTCGAGCACGTCGCGGTCCCCGGCTGAATTGTTCAAACGTCGTACGCGAACAGAATCCGTCGGCATCCTCAAAAACAGCAGAAAAATCGCCCTTTGACGACAATCTGGCACTCAAACGACCGATTGATCGCATTCTATTCATAAGGCCTGTCCTTTCGATCTCACGGCAGCAAGCTATCACCCCAGGGGAACACGATGTCCACGACCACATTCTTTCAGCGCCGCCTCTTCGTCGCGGGTTCTGTCCTCACGCTGCTCCTCAGCGCCGGCGCCGCGGTCTCGGTCGTTGATGCGCAGGCGCCGATCTCAGACGATCAACCCGCCGCAACCGAATGGAAAATAAGCGACGTCCTCAGCGGTCGCGAAGATGCGCTCGCCGAGGTCCGCCAGAGAGGACGCTCCGGCGAACTACGCATCAACAACGGCTTCGCGGCGCCCCGTGGCGGCGGCACCATGGATATCGGTGACATCGCGGTCATCGAAGACGACGGCACGCTCGTCGGCGGTGACCTCACCACGGACATCGTGAACATCACCAACGCCTTCATCAACACGCACACCGACGACTTCGATCAGGTCGTCGTCTTCAGCGCAAGCAACTTCCCGGGGGGTGACGTCTCCATCGAGGCCGGCTTCGCGTTCCACTCAGGGCTCGCCGCATTCGAGTCCGGGACCAACAACTTCGCGGGCAACCCGAACGAATCCGGCGGGATCACGCGCCTGCGCAGCATGCTCAACATGAACGACATGAACGAGTACCCAGCGGATGTCTCGACCGATTTCCTCGGCGGCACCGCATCCGGGATCGAGATCCTCGGCCAGGAGATGGAGCACGCCTGGGGCTCGTTCGTCACGGCGCAGGGCGCCGACATCCTCGGTCGCGGCGAGGCGCACTGGAGCTTCTTCCTGCACCACCCCGGTGGCCCGGGGAGCGCCTCACCGATGGAGGGCAACCTCTGGAACGACGACGGCGGCGGCAATTTCTCCGTCAGCGAATCATTCAACGGGTTCAGCCATCTCGACGACTACCTCATGGGGCTCCGATCCGCGGCAGATGTTGATCCCTTCTACGTCATCGATTTCCCGACCGATCCGTTCTCCGATTCCACCTTCCCCCAACCGGCGAGCGTCACCGGAGGAACGCGCATCGACCTCACGATCGATGACATCACCGTCCTCCACGGCGTCCGCCAGCCCGACCCCACGACATCGCCCAAGGTCTTCCGGATGGCCTTCATCCTCGTGATCCCGCAAGGCACGACCGCGCTCCAGGCCGACCTCGACAAACTCAACGACTTCCGCACCGGCTGGATCGACTACTTCAGCGTCAACACCGACGGGCTGGGAAGCATCGACACCTCGATCGGCGATTTCTTCCTGCCGGGCAGCATGCCGTTCACAGGTGTGATCGACTTTGACAGCGCCTTAACATTCGATGACGCGATCTGGGAATGGAATCAGGGCGTCACCGTCTCAGACCTCGCGCTCAACGAACCCAGCGGAGCCCCATCGATGCGCCTCGATGGCGGCTTCGGCGGCGGTGATGAGATCCGCTCGCGCTTCTTTGACATGTCAGTATTCTCAATGCTCGGATCTCCGCTCCCCGTGACGCTCAACTACGCAGTCGAGCGCACAGGCGGCGGGAACTCCCCCGAAGCAGGCGAAGACCTCCTCGTCGAGTACTGGACCAACGCCGGCGCCTGGGCGGTCCTCCGCACGTTCGATGGTAATGGCCCAGACGAATCCGCATTCACCGCGTTCAGCGATCCGCTCCCGGCGGACGCGCTGCACAGCAACTTCCGCTTCCGCTTCCACCGCTTGCAGGGCAGTGTCGGTGAATTCGACGACTACTTCGTTGATGACATCTCATTCACGCTGCCGATTACTGCCTGCCCCGGCGATTTCAACAACGACGGCGTGATCGACACCGCGGACCTTGGCATCCTGATCGCCGAGTTCGGGACCGCCGGCGTTCTCGCGGATATCAACAGCGACAACATCGTTGACACCGCCGACCTGGGCACAATGATCGCGCTTTTCGGGACCCCCTGTCCCTGAGCGATGCCCGAACCTGACGGGTTTATCTTGTAATCAGCGGTGAAGAAGACGACAATCAACCTATGGCTATTCAGGCCTCGTGTTGAAACGCATCTGGAGTGATCCCATGCAGATTCCGATCTCGTCCTGTCGAATCTCTGCGATCACGCTGCTCGCGCTCGCCATCATCGCAACCCTCGGCGCGCTGTCCCTGCAATCACGCGACACCCCGTTCGGCGTTGTCACCCATGCCGGCGAGATCACCGCGCCGCAGACGGTCATAGCCGCCGTGAACACTGCTCCGATTGCTGACCCGATCGCGATCCCCCAATCCCAGCAGGGCGACCGCCTCAACTTCTTCCGCGATCAACGCTTCAACGACCAGAGCGGCGAGTACCCCGCGCTCCGTTTGTACCAGGAGAGCGCCAGGCTCAAGGCGATCGCCGACGCGAACGCGGTCGCACGGAACCAGCGCGCCGCAGGCGATATCGTCGGCTGGACCAACATCGGTCCCGGGAATATCGGTGGACGCACGCGCGGGATCATCATCGACCCGACCAGCACCAGCACGATGTACGCCGTCGGGGTCACAGGAGGGATCTGGAAATCACTGAACGCCGGCGCGGACTGGTTCCCCACCGGTGACGGCATGGAGAACCTCACCTTCTCCGCCCTCGTCATGGATCCCAACGACCCGCTCACGCTCTACGCCGGTGGAGGCGAGGGCGTCTTCCCGGGCAGCGCCGCAAGGGGCGCGGGTATCTTCAAGACCACCGACGGCGCCCAGACCTGGACGCTCCTGACCACATCGAGCAACCTGACCTTCGTCAACAAGATGGTCATCAGCCCCAGCGACAGCAATCGGATCTACGCCGGCGCCCGCACCGGCGTGTGGCGCAGCGACGACGCCGGCGCAACATGGCAGGTCTACCTGCGCAATCAGGCGTACCTCCCCGGCGGTTCTTCCGCAGCAGCCGGCGCCACCTCGCTCGGCTGCCTCGATCTCGCGATCCGCACCGACACCGGCGTTGGCGCCGACACGCTCTTCGCGTCGTTCGGCTCGTTCCAGTCGGACGGCGTGTACCGCTCGCAAGACGGCGGCGCCAA
>JAJDDA010000151.1 GCA_029260535.1 Phycisphaerales bacterium
GCCCAGGCGAATCCATCAATTCCATATCACTTGTCCCGATCGGCGCTGATGAAGGAGATGGAGTGTTTGTTGATCATGTCGCATGGGCAGCACAAAGTGATTCAATCAATATCCTAACACCGAATAGCACAACTGTCCTTCGCCATTCGGATGTACAAGCGAGTGTTACCTGGAACGGCTCCCCCGCTGGAGGCGGGGAACTGCGCGCCGATTTGTACAAAGGCAGCGAGTACGTAGATTTATTCCACAACTATACAAACGATGATGGTCAAGCGAATCGAGCCGAGGTCCCCGAATCGTGGGGTGTCGGGTACAACTACCGTGTGAAGCTAGTCCATAGCAACGGTACAGATATCGGCTGGAGTGACTATTTCACGGTTCTTGACGGTGGTGTATTTCAGATGTCGGAGCCCAACTCTTCATCTGTAATCCAAACTGATGGAGACGACATAGCGATGGAGTGGAATGACGGGGCTGCGCCTGGAGGGATGGTTCAGTTCGATCTCTTTAAAAACGGCGAGTATGTCGATATTTTCCATAACGCGACAGCGAATGACAGTTCCGGATCTCGTTCCCCGGCTCCAGATCGATGGGGGCAGGGAGATGGCTACCAGATCCGCATCTCCAAGGTTGGCGATGTCGCCTACGGATGGAGCGATCCATTCACCATTTCTTGTGCCCCGAGTGCGTCCTTCGAACTCGTGCAACCGAGTGATGACATCTCACTGATGGAAGGTGATAATGTGTGCTTTCGATGGAGCGACTGCGGCAACACCGGCGCTGTCTCTGTAGCGATCGACCCCGATCTGGGCCTGTCTCCCTGGGACGAAGGGGGAGCACTTAATCATTACGCGCTGGGCATGTTGTTTGATGGGAATTCGAACACCGACAGTATTGAACTCTCGCTGTCTGGACTCCCATCGGGGACATATTCTGCTTGGGCCCAATTCGATGACGGCGTCAATCCGATTGAGTATTCTCGCGCACCAGGATTCATCACTATTCAAACCATTGGCCCGATGACCGAACCTCCAGGCGCGAGTGGCAATCCATTTGCCAACAACTCTTTTACATTCGCTTTAGAACACAACGGATCGGATCCACCAGACAAATTGTTCATCGTAACTCACGGCGTTAATGGCCTGTTGAATTATTCAAATCATGCTTGGGTGCAGCAGATTGCTCACAACGTAGGGCAATATATTGCTGCGCAGCCATCTGTGGCCAGCGAATGGGATGTTGGTTACATTGATTGGCACGAAGCTGCGGGAACAGTGCGTTGGCACTGGTTTACGCAAGGCCTAGGGGGGATCCTAAGAGATTTGGTAGCGGCGCTGCCTTCGAACTCAGCAACCAGAGCGTATCACATCGGGATTGAAATCGCATTCGATATCAATAGTCTTGGGTATTCACATGTTGAGATTGTTGCGCATAGCGCGGGGAGTTGGATGGCAGATGCGATTGCCGACCAACTATCTGAGCTCAACGAAAATATTGATGTTCATGTTACGCTCCTAGATGCATTTGTTCCGCCTGATCAAGATAGGCAGTTACTCCTGGACAATGCCGCATCAGCATACCAATTTTATGATAGGACTTTTTCGTTGCTTTATGGCCCACCGTTGCCATTTACGCAGTCAAATATCCCAAGCGCGTTCAATGTCGATATTTCATGTCGGTATGATGAGTACGCAGAAGGAATATTTGCGCGCGATCATACTACTCCAGTGAACTGGTATTTGGATTCAACTGAACACTCAAATGCCTCGTTCTTGGATGATGGCACATATGAGCCCGGTCCACTCGGGTTCAAAATGAGTTTGGCTTATCAAGGCAGGGTTTTTAATACTGATGATTACCCGCCGAATGGTCCTGGAGTAGAGGTTCTGCAGTGTGACAGCCAAATCAGAACTCAGCCCTGTTCATTTTCTGAAGTTGTACAAATACCCCATCGCAACGCAATAGATTTACAGCAATCACTTGCCGCAACTGGTGGCGATCCAACTATTGCCGTTTCATCGAGCGACCTCCAATTTGAGGATATCGCCGTTACCTCCTGGGCGAATTTTGTGATGGGCTTTCAGCATCCTGTAAGCGCGATTCTCTATGATGTTGAATACAATTCAGATTCGCCTTTTGCCAGTGGGCAACTATCCGTTTACCGCCAGGGCAAGCAACTTGACTCCATTCTTGAGCAAATTATCAGTGTAAATATGACACAGGGCAGCATTCAATATGCAACAAATACACATTTGGAGTCAACGATCGTGTCATTCCGCATGGATTCGAATGTGCTAGCGCCATCATCCTGCACAGTAGCAAATATTCGTACTGCCGCATTGATACAGCCGGATATCAATCAGGATTGCCTGATTGACGGCTACGATTTCTGTGCTTGGGAAGACGTCCCTACGGATTTGGACGGAGACGGCATCATCGGAATTATCGATCGCGAATTGCTCGCTGACGCCACGGGTGTGTCGGAATTAGATCTCGACATGAACGGCAGTGCGGATATTTGTGATTTACTGCAAACGTGTCTAAGCGATATCAACAGCGATGGCGCGATTGATACAGCCGATCTTGGGATTTTGATCAGTCAGTTCGGCACGTTTGGTCCTGAAGCCGACATTAATGGAGATGGTGTAGTGGATACTGCGGATCTCGGCTCCATCATTGGTGCGTTCGGGACAACTTGTCCCTGATCAACATCCCATCACCTCCGCGCGAGATCCTATTCATAGGGGCATCTACGAGGTTTTTCTGCAGGGCAAGGCGAGAGCCCGCGAGCATCAGAGAGCTTCCGGTACACTTGATTACGAAAGGATCAATCCATGGCTCTTGTGACAAAGTTTGAACGGATCTACAAAAGCCGTCAGCTGGTGCATAAGCCAACTCGGTGCGGGATATCGCATTTCACCGGCCCTCAAGGATCGAACTATCTCCAGCTGGAAACATACGGATCACCCGACCGTGAGTTTGCTGGCCAAGCCAACCAGACAACAGTTTGATGAAGAAGGCGCTCGGAAGCTGTTGGAGATCATTTCTGAAGACTTCCCGAATCTGCGATAGTGATGATGCGACGCTGATGGTTCATTGATTCAACCGCACGCGCACGATTGCGTAGCGTCGGTTGCGAATCGGCCGGCATTAACCTGCACCATTTAATCAGGTCCAGTTTCAGCCGAATCTTCATCGATCATTGGCTGAGCCATCGGCGTCGGGAATCGTTGCATGCTACACGGACGGACCCCTGCATCGAGCACCGTGTGGGGCGGGCGTTCTACCGACCGAGTGCGGACACGATGCAGATCGCCGAGCCCGAGCGGTTCGTCGATCGGGAGTCCTACTACGTCACGCTTTTTCACGAGCTTGCCCACTCGACCGGGCACCGGTCGCGTCTTGATCGCGGCCTCTAGAAGAGCCCGGCGGCCTTCGGCTCGCCCGACTACTCGAAAGAAGAGCTAGTCGCCGAGATGGGGGCCGCGTTCCTCGCGGCCGCTTCCCGCATCGGCATGGGCACGATCGAGCAATCCGCAGCCTACATCGACGGGTGGCGGAAGAAGCTCGGCGCTGATCCGAAACTGGTGGTTCAGGCCGCGGGAGCGGGGCAGAAGGCGGCGGATTGGATCGTTGGGGAAAGGCCGGGGTTGCAGCCTGG
>JAJDDA010000152.1 GCA_029260535.1 Phycisphaerales bacterium
AAGATCGAGGGGCTCGACCCCGAGGACTTCGCCTCGCGCAAGGCGTTCGCCGACCTGACCGTGATCGACCCCGAACCTCGGCTGACACTGGAGTACCCCGGTTGCCCGGTTTCGTGCCGGCTGATCGACATGTTCTGCCCCATCGGCAGGGGCCAGCGTGGCCTGATCGTCTCACCCCCCAAGGCGGGCAAGACGACACTGCTCAAGGACATCGCTTCCTCGCTGGTGCGGAACCACCCGGATCTCACGGTCTTCGCGCTGCTCATCGACGAGCGCCCGGAGGAAGTGACGGACTTCCGCCGGAACGTTGCGGCGACCGTGCTCGCTTCGAGCAACGACCACACCACCGAACAGCACATCGCGCTGGCGATCCTCGCGCTCGATCGCGCCAGGCGGATGGTCGAGGCGGGCAAGGACGTCGTGATCCTGCTCGATTCACTGACCCGCATCGGACGCGCCTTCAACGCTTCACGCAAGCACGGCAACAGCGGTCGCACGCTCAGCGGCGGTGTCGATGCGCAGGCGATGACGATCCCTCGTCAACTCTTCGGCGCCGCCCGGAACACCGAAGAGGGCGGCTCGCTGACGGTGCTGGCGACGTGCCTCGTGGACACCGGGAGCCGGGGCGATCAGGTGATCTTTGAGGAGTTCAAGGGCGCCGGGAACATGGAATTGATTTTGGACCGGAAGATCGCGGAGAAACGCCTCTTCCCGGCGATCAACCTCGCCGCCAGCGGCACCCGCAAGGACGACAAGCTGATCGACGCGAAGCAGCTCGAAACGATCAACGCGCTGCGCCGGAGGCTGATGAACATGCCGCCTCCGCAACAGGTCGAGCAACTGCTCGCGGCGCTCAAGCGCTTCCCGATGAACGCGGACATGCTCGGGGCGGCGAGCGGGGGGTAATCGAATCAACTACTGCTCCGCAAGTCGGGTATTTGATTAATCAATGATTCATAGAACAAACACGACCCGGCATTTGCCGGGTCGTGTCAGGGAATCGTGTTGTCGGTGATCGCTTACGCGCGCCTACGCCGGACACCCGCCACGCCTGCCGCGAGCATCGCCAGAGCGCCGGCCCCCGGCGCGGGAATCTCTTTGAGGTCGATGTTGATGTCGCCGCGACCTGAGAACTGCCCGGTGTAGTTGAACCAGGTCGAGGCGCCGAAGCGGATGTTCTTGCCGTTGGCGCCCTCGCCGATCTGGAAGACGTGCTTGCCGTACTCGCTGCCGTCGGGGCGCTGGTTGAGGTCGAGGACGACACCGTCGATCGCGCCGCCGACACCGGTGATCTTCGAGCTGGTGTCGTCGATGTAGTAGTAACGCCAGGTCGAGGGATCGACAGGGCCGCCGTTCTCGGTGTACGCGGCGCCGGACAGCTCGCGCTTCTGCTGGCCGAACGACGTGCCGCCGAGCGGGTTGATGTGCCCTGCGGGGTTGGTGAAGTCCGCGTCGTTCATCCCGAGGACGAAGTTGATCTCAACGGTCCAGACGCTTGTCGGATCGGAGATCGACATGAGCTGCCCGGTCATGGACGCCGAGGTCATGTCATCGGAGATCTCGAGGATGCCCGAATCGTCAACGAAGTGGAACGTCGAGCTGGACCCGTTGGGGATCTGTGTGCCGCCGTTGTTGTCGGGGAACCAGAACGTGTGCCCGGCGTTGCCGCCGAACTCGTCGGCCTCGGCCGGATTGATTGAGTAGATGGCGCCGGCGAGGGCGCTCGAAGAGAGAGCCAGACCGGCAACGATAGACAGACCACATTTGGCGATAGCAGACATTTCAGATCCTCCCGGCGAGCGCACCGCAGACGTGCGGCGCGCATCGCGTGTGAGGAACATGCCGCGCTGATTGTGCCGGTCAAGCGGGTTGTAATGACTTTGCGGGTTGTTCCGTCGGCGCGTGTTTTCGGGGCATTCAGGGCCGGTGATTCTCGGGCATCGGGGTCCGGGAACGATTGCTGGGGTGATCGATCGTGGTTGGCCGATTCACTTATCAGGACGGCGTTTTCACCGAATCGGACCCCATTGCATGACACGAATCACCCGAATCCTGACCGCCTCGTCGCTCGCGCTGCTCTCGGTGCTCGCCGGGTTGTTCGGCTACCGCGTGCTCGAGTCGGACGTCGCGTCGGATATCTACCGCGAGCGGCTCGCGAGCCTGGGCGCTGAGCATGATTCGTTGATCACGCAATACAACGACGCCGTCCGGAGGTCCGCGGTGACGGAGCTGGTCGTCGAGGACGGCTCGCTGCGCGTGGTCGTGCGCACGCTCGACGGGACATTGAGCGAGGTCGAGACGCCTTACGATCCGAGCGGTGAGATCTACGTCGACTTCGCGGTCGTCGGCGGTCGGCTCTGGGTCCGGCGTGTTTTCGACGCGAACACGGCGCCGAGCGCCGGGGTGATCGTTGATCCGAAGGTCGCCAGCCTCGACTGGGACGCGCCGGGCGCGACGTTCGGCAAGGCGGTGTACCGGAGCCTTGATGAGGGCCGGTGGGTGGTGACCGTCAGCGGCGACGGGTCGCTTGCGCTGACCAAGGCGGTCGATGGGTTGCCTACAGATCTCGATGGGGCGCCGAGGGTGCACGACTTTGCCGAGTTCGAGCGGACGCTGGACGAGGAGCTGGAGCGGATCACGCTTTCGGACGTGTGGGATCGGCTGACGGGCGGGTGATCATCCACTCTTCCGAAGCTCCGCCAGCGCCACCGAGATCCGTTCGTAGATCAATCTCGCGACATGCTGCTGCCCGAACAAGCCGACATCGATCTGCAGCGTGCAGGCGGTTTTGGTGATCGACGTGATGGTGAAGACGACCTTGTTGCCGCGGTCATCGACGACCACGATCTTCGAGTTCCCGGTGTCCTGCTTGATCGCGTACGAGAGCTCGACGATCGCGGTGTAGATCGCGGCGCGGATCCGTTCGTCCGTTGCCATCTCCGCGGCGCGAAGCTTGCCCATTTTGTAGACCGCGGAGGTGACCTCGGTCGTTGCCGCCGCGGCGCCGGCGGCGGCAGAGATGGTCGCCACGGGCACCGCGGTGCATCCGGTCAGTAGCGAAACGCTGCATACCAGGGCTGTCAGTACAGGCCGAAAATGGGTCACGCGTTCAGATCCAGCACGACCTTGATCCCGTCGCCGCTCTGCATCAGTTTGAACGCGTCGTCGAATTGTTCGAAGGGCAGCGTGTGCGTGATGATGTCGTCGAGTTGGAGTTTGCCCGAGAGGATCAGCTCTTCCATCTGGTACCACGTTGCCCACATCCGACGCCCGTTGACGCCCAGTACTGTGGCGCCCTTGAAGATGATGTGCTTGGCGAGGTCGAAGTCGAAGGGCTTGCCCGGGATCCCGAGCAGCGCGGCGGTGCCGCCGTGGCGCAGCGCCCGGAAACCGGAGTTGATGGCGCTGACGGCGCCTGACATCTCGAGCAGCACGTCGCAGCCATCGCCCGGGGTGTTCTGATCGATCGTGTCGATCCAGCCGTCGCCCTTGCGCGGGTCGAAGACGAAGTCGGCGCCGATCTTCTTGGCGAGTTCCAGCCTTCGTTCATCGATGTCGGTGACGAATATCTTGCTCGCGCCGGCCGCTTTAGCGACGGTGACCGCCATCAGCCCGATGATCCCGGCGCCGGTGATCAGCACGCTCTGGGCGCTCACGCCGGCGGACATCACCGTGTGGACGGCGTTGCCCAGCGGATCCATCACCGCTGCGATCTTGTCCGGGACACCCTTGTGGACCGGCCAGACGTTGTCCTGCGGGAGCATGACATAGTCGGCGAAGCAGCCGTTGCGATCGACACCGAGGATGCGCATGTCCCGGGCGATATGAGCATTGCCGGTTCGGCTGCTGAAATCGGTGCCCGCGGTGATGTGCCCCTCTGCGGTGACGCGCTGGCCGACCTGGACCCTGGTGACGCCCTCGCCGACGCTGACGATCTCGCCGACGAACTCGTGCCCGGTGATGATGCCGACCGGAATCCGGCCCTTCGCCCACTGGTCCCATTCGTAGATGTGCCGGTCGGTGCCGCAGACGCCGGCCATCGTGACGCGGATGAGTGCCTCGGTCGGCCCCGGGACACCGACGATGCCGGTCGAGCCGGTGGGGAGGGTGCGGTCGCCCTCGAACCAAAGGCCGGGTTGATCCTGGGATTTCACCAGCGCCCGCATGGTGGGGGCCAGTTTCGCGGAGCCGTTGGTCGTCGTGTGGGGCTCCGCTTCAGCGGTGGTAGCGGCGTTGGAGTTGGTCACGTTGGGCTCCGGCGTCAGTGTTGGTGGTCGGTGCGGGAGGATGGATCCCACAGCGGATTGTACGTCGGATACCCGATGAAACCTGCCGGGATGAGCCGATATTCCTCGGGGGCATACACTGGCCCTCGACCACCCTTTTTTGCCATTACCAAAACCGCGAGTTTCTCCCAATGTCCAACGCCGACAACGCCTCCAAATCGATGACCGACATCATGGCCCTGTGCAAACGCCGGGGCTTTATCTTCCAGGCCTCGGAGATCTACGGCGGCGTCAACGGCTTCTGGGATTACGGCCCCCAGGGCGCCCAGCTCAAGAAGAACCTCCGCGACGCGTGGTGGAACGATTGCGTGACCAACCCGCCGATCGGGCCCGATGGCGACGAGGTCTCGATCGTGGGGTTGGACTCGTGCATCATCCAGAACCCGAAGGTGTGGGAGGCATCGGGACACGTCGGCGGGTTCAACGACCCGATGGTGGACTGCAAGGAGAGCAAGCGGCGGTACCGCGCGGACCACATCATGTGCATCTGCGAGGACGGCGATCAGGAGGGCCTGATCTTCGCGTACCTCGAGGGCGACGACGAGTCGCTCGCGCAGGCGCGCAAGAAGCTCGACAAGAACAAGAAACGCAAGATCGAGGACGACAAGCTCTGCACCTGCGCGTTCCTCGAGCTCAGCGCCGAAGAATGGGCGATCACCGTCGGGCCCGATGTGAAGGACCCCGGGTCGCTCACCGAGCCCCGCGCCTTCAACCTCATGTTCAAGACGTACCTCGGCGCGACCGCGACCGAGGACGACATCGCTTATCTGCGCCCCGAAACCGCGCAGGGCATCTTCATCAACTACAAGAACGTGCTGGACTCGACCCGCGTCAAGGTCCCCTTCGGCATCGCGCAGACCGGCAAGGCGTTCCGCAACGAAGTGACGCCACGCAACTTCACGTTCCGCTCGCGCGAGTTCGAGCAGATGGAGATCGAGTTCTTCTGCCACCCCGAGGAATCGCGCAAGTGGTACGAGTTCTGGCGCGACTGGCGGATGAGCTGGTGGGAATCGCTCGGTCTTGCCGGCGACAACCTGCTCCTGCGCGAGCACGACAAGGACGAGCTCGCCCACTACGCCAAGACCGGCGCCGGCACGAGCGACATCGAGTACCGCTTCCCCTTCACCGCGCCGGGGTTCGGCGAGCTCGAGGGCGTTGCGGACCGGTCCAATTATGACCTCAAGCAGCACGCCGAGCACGGCAACACCAAGCTGGAGTACTTCGACCAGGAACGCAACGAGCGGTACCTGCCCAACGTGATCGAGCCCAGCGCGGGCCTCGACCGCGGCGTCCTCTCGCTGCTGTGCGAGGCGTACACGCCCGACCCCGAGCGCCCGAGCAAGGTGTACATGAAGTTCAACCCGCGCATCGCGCCGACCAAGGCAGCGGTCTTCCCGCTCGTCAAGAAGGACGGCATGCCCGAGATCGGCAAGAAACTCCAGACGCAGCTCCGCAAGCGCTTCGGCGCCGTCGATTTCGACCCGAAGCAATCCATCGGCAAGCGCTACGCGCGCATGGACGAGGTGGGCTGCCCCTACTGCTTCACGATCGACGGCGACACGCTGACCGACCAGACCGTGACCGTCCGCGACCGCGATACGCTCTCACAGGAGCGGATCGGGATCGACAAAGTCGAAGGATTCCTTGCGGAGAAACTCAGCGCCGAGTGATCACCGCTTCCGGCGGATCGCGGCAATGCCAGCAGCGCCGAAGAGCGCCATCGAGCCGGGTGTCGGCACCGTGATGAACGCGGCGCTGGAGCCGAACTCGACGAGCAGTTCGGTATTTCCAAGGAAGTCGAGGTTGGGCTGCGCGAGCGAGAGATTGATCGTGACGATGATCTCGTCCTGGATCGCGCCGGTGCCGCCGAGGGCAACGAGCAACGGGTTCGCAACGAGGCCGGCCTGCGGGCCATCACCGTTGGCCGGGCCATCGAGATTGGCGCCACCGAAGAGCGTCAACCCCGAGTTGTTGCCGGAGATGAAGTGGTTGCCGAGCCCGGAGATTGGGCCGGCGCCGAATCCCCATTCGCCACCGACATCGCCGCCAGGACCGACGTTGGCGATTGAGAAACCGATCGAGGAGCTCGTAGCGCCGGTGACGGCCGTGCCACCGGTGATTGTCTGGCCGGCGACGCCGAACGAGTTCCACGACAGGCCGGTCAGCAACTGATCGGCGCTGTCGAAGCCCATCGGGACTCCGGTTGACGTGTTCTGCAGGCGGATCTGGATCTGGTTCGCGTTGAGCAGCGTGAACTCCGCCTCGGCGGCGAGGCCGGACGAGTCGCTGAACGAGACCAACGTGGCGCTGGCGCTCGCGGTGAGCGCAAGGCCGGCGATTGACGCAGCAACGGCTGTAGTGATTTTCCCAGACATGATCCGCCCTCCCAGGCATCGAGACGTGTTGCGGCGGTGAGACCGCAGCATGATGAATGGCGCACGGCAAACGAATTGCCGAGACACATCCAACATGCCCTACACGTTGCAGACCTCAAAGCCGGAATAATCAGAAAAACCCCGGTATTCGCATTGTTTGCGATTGGAGATTCGTTGGATTGTTTTTTTGGGACGGTGACAGAAAAATGAAGTTATTGCGGACGCTTGTCCTGCTTGAACGCCTGCCGTCCATCGGCGTACTCCGCCGGCGTGCCCTCGATCGTCAGTTCCTCGCCGGCCTTGTGCTGGCGGTGCAATTCCTTCAGGTACGGCACGCACCAGCCGCAGCCGGTTCCCGCGTCGAGGCATTCGCTGATGAGCGACGCCACCGGCGGGTCTTCCCGCTTGAGGTACTTGCACACCTTCGCGAGTTCGACGCGGTAGCACAGGCAGACGTGGTCGGTTGGCTTCATCTGCGGATCATACCGGGGCCGGCTCCCGGTCCTGCGTGAACCGCGTTATCCTGTGCGTGTGCCATACCTTGATTACCACACCGCCGGCGAATCGCACGGCCCCGCGCTGATCACCCTCATCCAGGGCATGCCGGCGGGGGTCGAACTCGACATGGACCTCATCAACGGCGAATTGCTCCGCCGGCAGGGGGGCTACGGTCGCGGCGGCCGCATGCGGATCGAGACGGACACTGCGGAGTTCCTCGGTGGTGTCCGCAACGGCGTGACGATCGGCTCGCCGATCGCCGTCCGGATCGCCAACAAGGATTCGCGTCTCGACGACGCGGACAAAACGCCCCCGGTCCACCGCCCGCGCCCCGGGCATGCTGATCTCGCCGGTTCGGTGAAGTGGCTGACGACGGACTGCCGGGGGACGCTTGAACGCGCCAGCGCGCGGGAAACCGCCGCGAGGACGGTCGCCGGCGCGATCGCCCGGTGCCTGCTGCGCGATCTGGACATGACCGTTTTCGGGTTTGTCCGGAGCGTCGAATCGGCGATCTGGGATGGCGCCGTGAACGCGGGCAACCTCGACGCGATGCGCTCGGCGCGCGACGCGAGCGAGGTGTACTGCCCCGACGAACCAACGAGCAAGGCGATGATCGCGTGCATCCGCGCGGCGAAAGAGAACAAGGACACCGCCGGGGGGCTGGTCGAGGCGCACGTTTTCAACTGCCCGATCGGATTGGGGTCGTCCGTCGACTGGCGGGAGAAGCTCGACGCGCGCCTCGCGTACGCGGTCATGGGTGTGCAGGCGTTCAAGAGCGTCGAGATCGGCCTGGGCAAGGATGTTGCGGGATTGCCCGGCTCGAAGGTGCACGACCCGATCGAGTTCAATGCAGGGAATCGCGAGACGCCGAGCCTCGGTTTTTCACGGCCCAGCAACAACGCCGGCGGTCTCGAGGGCGGCATGACCAACGGCTCGCCGATCGTCGTCCGCGGCGCGATGAAACCCATCGCGACGCTGCTGCAGGGTTTGCCCAGCGTGAACCTCAACACGAAGCAGCCGGAACAGAGCGACTACGAACGCAGCGATGTCTGCGCCGTCTCCGCGGCGAGCGTGGTTGTCGAGAACGTCGTCGCGTTCGAGGTCGCGCGGGCAGCCTTGAGCAAGTTCGGCGGCGACTCGCTGCTCGAAACAAGGCAGAACTACGACGCGTTCCTCGAGAAGGCCTCGATGCTCCCGCTGGAGCCACCCTCGGGGACGATTGCGTAAGATTCTTCCCGGTGTTGTGCGGAGGGACGAATCAAATGCGTCTGATCACCCGGAGGAAAGCTGGTTTGATCTTGTTTGCTGTGGTTGCAGGCGCCACGACGACTTGCGCGGTAGCCGTGTTTTTATTTTTGTTTGCCTCGACTTTTCAACCTTCGATACCCAGTAGCGGCGTTTGGCCTCCTTCAGATCCATTGCTGGTTGGCATCCGATGGAGCTTTGGGAGCACCGAGGTTCATTGCACTCCGCTTGAGTTGAAGGGCATCGAACAGGAGGGATCAATTGATCGCTTTGGGTTGTGTGAACCTCCGTACTGGAGCGGTCTCGACGAATCATGGCGCACCTCTACGATCTATTCGGAGAGTACGACGGGATGGCCATTCCGAGCATTCGTTGGGCGACTCTGGCTTGGTGGGCATTGGACTATCTCTGGCTCGTTGCGTTCCGAGGGCAGGCTCAGTCTTGGTCGAATCAATGGAAAGTATCGGCGTCTGCCTGTACTTCCGATCTGGCTAGGGTTCTTTGCCAATACTGTTATCTACGGCATCGGTTGGTTGTTCATTGTCAATTTGGTTCGGCGGATTCAAAGGTCAATCAAGAGGTGTCGCGGCCTCTGCCCCAACTGCAAGTACGATCTCCTGCACAATCACGAAGCCGGCTGCCCCGAGTGCGGCTGGAACATCCCGGCGCCAAGCTCCGCGCAAGAAAACACGACCGGGCAGAGGCCGGTCGTGAACGTGTGATTCAAAGTAGTCCCGTTTGATCAGCCGCCGTCGTTGTCGTGCGTTGCGCCCTCGAGCGCATCGTGGGCAGCTTCTTCGCCCTCTTCAAGGGCGTCTTCGACCTCGGCTTCAACGTCCGGCTGCTCTGCCCTGGTCCGCCCGGCGGCCTCATCGCGAGGCCCTGTCGCGGGAGCGGCGTTGGGGTTCAGCTGAACGGGGGCCGTCTTGCCGAGCGGGATGAACTCGGAAAAAACCACGCCGGCCCCGAAGCCGATGAAGAGCGTGATAATCGGCGCCAGGATGGGCGCCAGGTTCGTCCGCTCGTTCTCGCCGTTGGTGTTGGTATCGCTCATAGCAAGGCAATCGTACCCGGTTTCGGCGCCCCGGGTCCAGCCAATCCCTCGGATTGCCGCCTGGACCCCCCCCGAGATGGATCTCAGGCGGGTGAAACCAGCCGGCGGGGCTACCGCTCCCGGCCCCGGCGCTCTACTATTGCGACCCGATGCCCCAGATTCTCCCTATCGAGTTGTCCGCCCAGTTCGTCGTGAGCATGGCCGTCATTCTGACGCTCCTGCACCTGATCCTGGGCGTCTGCGCCTACTCCGTGTACGCCGAACGCAAGCTCAGCGCGTACATCCAGGACCGCATCGGCCCCAACCGGGTCGGCCCGATCGGGCTGCTCCAGCCGATCGCTGACGGTTTGAAGTTCTTCGTGAAGGAAGACTTCGCCGCAAAGGGGACCGACCTGGCGCTCTTTACGCTCGCTCCCGCGATGGTGATCATCCCCGCGCTCATCGGCTGGGCCGTCATCCCCTGGGGCGGCTGGATCGAGATCCCCGCGATGTCGCTCCTGTGGGGCAACGTCAACATCACCGGAGGCACCGCGCTCGTCGCGGCAGCCAATGTTGATATCGGGATTATTTTCCTGCTGACCATCGCGTCCATCGGTATCTACGGCGCCACGCTCGGCGGCTGGGCTTCCTTCAACAAGTACTCCCTGCTGGGCGGGCTCCGCGCCGCCGCCGGGATGATCAGCTACGAGATCCCGATGGGGCTCGCGATCCTCGCGGTGATCCTGCTCATCGGCAACATCCGCACCGACGGGATCGTCGGCGCTCAGGCCGACGGCGGCTGGATGATCCTGTACCAGCCAATCGCGGCGTTGCTCTTCTTTATCTGTGTTCTCGCCGAGGGCAACCGCGCTCCCTTTGATAACGCAGAAGCAGAACAGGAACTCGTCGGCGGTTACCACACCGAATACTCATCGATGCGTTTGGCGCTCTTCCTGCTCGCGGAATACGCGCACCTGACCACGGCGTGCGCCTTCTTTGTCGTGCTCTTCCTCGGCGGCTACCACATGCCGCTGATCGGGTGGTCGAGCCCCGACGCGATCGGGCTTGGCCCGGCGTCGCTGAAACTCGGCGTGCTCATGGGCAAGACGGTGGGCTGCATCCTCTTCATCATCGTCCTGCGGTGGACGCTCCCCCGGATCCGGTGGGACCAGGTGATGAAACTCTGCTGGAACAGCATGATCCCGGTCGGGATCCTCGTCGTCGTTTCGACCGCGGTGATGGTGTACCTGGGCTGGACCGGCGTCGTCCCGATGTTCGTGATGAACCTGATCCTGCTGGTCGTGATCCTGATCGCCGCCCCTTTGATGCCCAAATCCAACGCGAACCACCGCGTCCGCATGGCCGGCTCGCGGTTCATGCCGCTCGATGGCGAATCCGTGATCACCGGCCCGGTCGGCAAGCCGGCCCTGCGTGAGTCCTCGGTTCCTGAGGGTTCGGCGGAGCAGCAGCTCGTCGGCGCTTCGTGAGCGATCCAGTCCTGCTGGCAAGACGAAACTGAACACTTTGCGATACCTCGCGATCGATCTCGGCGACAAACGGACCGGCATCGCGATCGGCGATGACTTCACCGGGATCGTTACGCCTCACGAGGTCCTGTCCGTACCGATCAAACCAACGCACGATCGGCTCCTCGTTGCGATCGAGAAGTGCATCGACGACTTCGGCCCGGATGCGCTCGTGCTGGGGATGCCGTACCACATGGACGGGTCCGAGGGCGAACGCGCGAAGATCGTCCGCGTCTTCGGCGCAGCGCTCGTCGAGCACACCGGTCTAAAGATCCATTACCAGGACGAACGCCTCACCAGCGCCGACGCGGAGTGGGTCCTCGATGGCTCGGGCAAAACGCACGGACAGAAAAAGGCGCTGCGCGATGCGCTCGCAGCCGCGGCGATCCTGCGTGACTTTCTTGAATCGAACGGTTAGCCGCTCAGGGGCACATCGACCCGAATTCGCCGATGAGCAATCCGAGATCGGCGGTGTCCACGACGCCGTCGCCATTGATGTCCGAGGCGGGAGACTGGCACACCGGCGCGCCGCCGAGAACGAGTTCCCAGCTCTCGAACGAACCCGCGACGAGGAAATCGTCATCGGCGATCCGCAGCACCCAGGGGCCCTGCGCGTCGAGCCCGTTGTGGACCGCGTTGAGGCTGTTGATCACGCCGCCCGCGCCGGAGGCCTTGTACGCCCCCGGGGGCAGGTCATCTTGTCCGGTTAATCCGTCTGCGGTTACCCAGAGATCGAGACCAGAGTCTGTGAACTCGTAGATACCATCGAAGTCGGCGGAGTTCCCGTTCTGGATGTTCACCGCGAGCACAACAGGCTGCGTGACACCGGGGCGGCGCAGCTCGATCGTCAGGTCCGAGCAGTAGCCGTGAACGAACCCGTTGATTCGGACGAGGACGGAATCAACGGGGAAAGATTCATCGACGTTGATCACCGAGAGGAATCCGATCGCGTCGTTGTCAGGGATGCTGCCTGCGTAGCCTGGGCCGTACGTCCGATCGACACCGCCTCCCAGCGCTGGCATCGCAAGAGCGCCAAAGCAGACCAGACCTCCAACCCATTGGTAACGATTGTTCAACACTGCTCTCCCACGAAATAATCGGCTTCGACCAACGTCAAAATAGCAGGTCAATCGCGCCGGGTGTGTGAACAATTACAGGATTGGTTCAGGATTCGGTTGGTTTGGGTGTCCCGCTGCTGAGCCGTCTGGTGAACAGCGCCAGTGAGAAGATGGACCCCGCCGCGATCAGCGACGCAGGGCCAGCGATCGTGAGCACCGAGGGGACACTCTTGTCGAGGCCGCCGGGCAGAAGTCCCAGCTCGAACCGATTCGCGACTTCAGGCAAGGCCTTGATCTCGGCCCCGGCTTCGTCGAAGAGGTCCTCGATCGAACCGCTCGCGGCCTCCGCATCACGTTGGGCGCGATCTGGGTCGTGGTATTTCGTATACCCCGCACGACCGGTCGCGGACCAGAGCACGAGCGTCATCGCGATCACCATCACCGCGCACCCAAGAACACCGAGCCGCCAGATGATTTGTAGCTTGCGCATCAGCGATTGCCCATGACCGCTTCAGGAGAGGCGGTCGAGCAGAACAGGCGTGTTTCGAGGGTGAGGTCATCGGAGATCTTCCCGGCGGTGATGCCAGGGTCGCTTTCGCCGATGCCGAAATCACTGAGCACGATGGGGTAGCTGCACCGG
>JAJDDA010000153.1 GCA_029260535.1 Phycisphaerales bacterium
CACGATATCGCCGAACTTGGTCCCCTCGCTGATCCCGCGCTCGATGTTCTCGAGTTGCGCCGCGATATCCCGGTGCTCGATGCACTTTGTTCGCGAGAAATCCCACGCCTGCTCGCCGTCATCGCCGCAGTACAGCGATGGATCGATCAGCCGCAGGTGCGGCTCGTTGGGCTTGATCCGGTGCTCTTCGAGATGAACCCTTCGATCGATCAGCCGCTGCCGTTCTTTGATCAGGCGCTGGCGATCCTTGCTGTCGCGGAGGAAATCCGCCCGCGACTGCTTGCACTCGATCACGACCGATTCAGGATCGCACGATCGGAGCCCCATCCCCCACTCGCCGCTGCTCGATCGCCTTGGAACACGCACCGAGTCCTTCCACCCTGCCGCATCAAAGACGAACCGCGAGATGGGGCTGCGGACCTCCACCCCGACCGCCGAACACCCGCCGGCGCGCAGGAACGCCACCGCCAGCCGCTTCAGATCGAGATGGTCGCTCGTTTCCATGCGTTGAGCCCAAACCGCTCCATACCAATGATCTCTGCGTGAATACCACAGAATACGCGGATTTGGCGCCCACACACCGGCGCCAACCGATCTAGTATTGTCCCAACCCCGATGAGCCACCAGCAAACCCATCCCGGACGCTCGCAACGCCTGATCACGATCGGTGCTCTGTGCGCCGCGCCGCTGCTGAGCGGGTGCTCAAAAGATCTGGGTCTCGCCGGCGGCAACTTCGACCAGTCCTCCAACAGCATCATGACCGTCTTCGCGCCGCCGAGCCCGGTCGAGGCGGTCCAGTGGGCGACCGATCCCTACGACGCCGGCAAAAGGCAGTACGGCATCCTGCTCCTGGCCGGCGCGCCGTGGGGCGGCGAAGGCCCCTACGTCAAGATGTACGCCATCGCCGCAAACGATGAGGATTCCGCCGTGCGCACCGCAGCGATCCGCGCACTGTCCCTGCACGGGTCTGTCGAACACGCCCCCCAATTGATCGCGGCGCTGACGACCGGCGATCCGCTGACTCGGCGCGAGGCGGCCCGCGCGCTGCAGCGCATCCACAGCGAAGACGCGATCGAGCCGCTGCTCGACGCGATCAACCCCTCGAACGAGGACGAATACGAGATCCGGAGAGAAGCCGCCGTGGCGCTGGGGCAATACCCGACCACCCGCGTTGTGCTTTCGCTGATCTCGGCGCTGAGCGACCGCCGCCTCGGGGTCAACGACGCCGCGAGGCAATCGCTCCGCACGATCACCGGTCAGGACTTCGCCTATGAGATCGACGACTGGGTGGAGTGGAGCAGTACTACCGGCGATCTCTTCGCCTCGGGAACCCCCTACGAGTACCCGGTGTTCGCCAGGGACAAGACCTGGTACGAATCGCTGATGTTCTGGTACGAACCCCCCAACGAGATCTCGGGCCGCCCCATCGGGGCGCCGCCGATCCAACTGAGCGACAGCAACGATGCTGAAACCGATGACAACACGCAAACCAACTAAGCAAGCAGCCTCGATTCTTTGCCTCGCATTGATCATGGGCGGCGCCCTGACGGCGTGCAAGAAATCCGCACCAGCGCCGAACCAGACCGGCGCTCAGACCACGGCCAGCCCCGACGCAACAGAGGCCGACAAGCCCAAGCCGCAGGTCAGGCGTTTCACGCATGAAGCCGGCAAGGTGTCGATCGCGTATCCGGAAGGCTGGGACGTCAAACTGGACACACCGCCGTTCAATATCATCGGGCTCAGCCCTGCTGAAGACGGCGAGGACCTCTTCCTCGACAATGTCAGCGTGCGCATCGGCGTCGTTGGACCAGATGCCGATGCGCAGACGGTCGCCGACATCGAGATGCGGGCGCTCGCCAGGGACGCCGACGGGTTCCGGAGGAAGGGGCTCAGCGCCGAGACCATCGGCGGGTCACAGGCGATCCGCCTCGACTACGAGATCGACATCATTGACGAGCTCTTCGAGCGGCGCATCCGCTGCGTGCTCTTCATCATGGTGGAGAACGAGCTCGCCTACGCGGTCACCTGCTCCGCCTTCGCGCCGGATTACGACCGGTACCGCCAGACGATGCTGGACATCGCCCGGTCGATCCGGTTCGAGGAATAGTGCATGCCAGAATCTTCTCAGATTTCAGACGACACCCGGCAGCGAATCGAGAAAAAGCTCCGGGCTGTCCTCGATGGGTCTGAGGAGTTTCACATCGAAGAATTTCCAGGGGATAGCAGGCATGGATTCATGCAATGCGCTCCAGGCCCGAGTGAAGGCTGCTTATTCATTGAGTTTGCCGAGGACGACGAAGCAGGGGTGCCGCGACAGTATCGCGCTTGCGATGTTGCGATCGATGAAGCCGTTCCCCTCTTTGTCTCTTATGCAGCAGGCAATAACGAATGGAAAGAAGCGATTGATTGGATTGATATCACAGATGAAGCCAATCAGTCGTACTCCCTTGTGATAATGGGAATTATTGGATTCGCGATCGTGTTACTCGCTTTCACTCTCTACTTTGTGCTTTGAGACGCAGCAATCTAACCGATCGTCACCAACCCACCGACGATCATCCCGCCGAGCACGATCGCCAGCGCGATGCGGTACCAGCCAAAAACGCCGAGCCCGTGCTTGTTCAGGAACGACACGAGCCATTTGATCGCAATCGCCGCGCTGATCGTCGCCACGATGATCCCGACCAGCGTCGGCGCCATCCCCAACTGCTCGATCATGTTCTCCGTCCCGGCGTCGTGCGTCTGCTTCCAGTTCTTGCCGAGCTTGTAGACGCAGGCGCCACCAAGCGTGGGCAGCCCCAGCAGGAACGAGAACTCCGCCGCGTCCTTGGGCTTCAACCCCAGCAGCGTTCCCCCCGCGATGGTCATCATCGATCGCGAGGTCCCCGGCCACATCGCGACGACCTGAAAGAGCCCGATCCCGAGCGCCGTGCGCCAGGTGATCTCGTCGATGGTCTTCTGCGCTGAAGTCGCGTCGTGGGGCTCGCCCTCTTCGACGCTGACGTGGTGCTTCTTGCCGCGACCGAGCCAGATCATCCACACACCGCCCAACGCCAGCGCGCCGAGCACCGGCCACGTGCTGAACAGGTTCGCCTCGATGATGTCATCGAGCAGCACCCCAAGCACCGCGGCGGGAATAAACGCCACGATCAGATTGATCAGCAATCGGCGCCCATCGACGGACCGTCCGAAGAGCCCCTTGATCATCTCCACCACGCGGCTGCTATAGAGCCCAAGCACCGCGAGGATCGCGCCGCCCTGGATCACGATGCTGAACGTGTCAACGCTCGCCTTCGTCGTGGGGTCATCAAGGCCAAGCAGCGCCGAGGTGATGATCAGATGCCCGGTAGAGCTGATCGGCAGGTACTCGGTGATCCCCTCAACCAATCCCAGAATAATCGCGTGCCAGAGTTCCATGCGCGGAGAGTAACAAGGATTCCAAGTACCCGTGCCACTACACGCCGCTTCGGCGCTGTAGTGTTCCTGGAATCAACGG
>JAJDDA010000154.1 GCA_029260535.1 Phycisphaerales bacterium
GTCCGCCCACCAGCACGAGGAGTACCGCGTGCAGATGGGCCACCGGCGCCTCGGGATCGGCTCGGATGCGATGACCGAACTGCTCCAAAGTGCCGGATTCACCGAATCAAGGGTGTCCGCGCTGCCAGTCGCCCCAAACGCCCGGGGACCGAGCCTCTTCGTGGCCACCGCCCGGAAGAAATGACACTGTTCAGTGGCTCAGTTCGCCGCGAAATCAGCCGATAACCACACCATCAACACCACATCACACCTCCGCCGAATGCGGATTTCGACCAATCAAAGGAACACACCGTGACCACCATGACTACCGCTAGCGCTCTCCCATACAAAATCGCCGACATCAGCCTTGCCGATTACGGCCGCCTCGAACTGAACATCGCCGAGCACGAGATGCCCGGATTGATGGCGACCCGCGCCAAGTACGGCCCGTCCAAGGCGCTCGCCGGCTCGCGCATCATGGGCTCGCTGCACATGACGATCCAGACCGCCGCGCTCATCGAGACGCTCACCGAGCTCGGCGCCGATGTCCGCTGGGCCTCGTGCAACATCTTCTCGACGCAGGACCACGCCGCGGCGACGATCGCCAAGAGCGGCGTCCCGGTCTTCGCCTGGAAGGGCGAGACGCTCGAGGAATACTGGTGGTGCACGCTCCAGGCGCTGACCTTCCCCGAGGACGAGAACGGCTCGCAGGGCCCGACGATCATCGTCGATGACGGCGGCGACGCGACCATGCTCATCCACGAGGGCTACAAAGCAGAACAGGCGTTCGCCAAGGACGGCACGATCCCCGATCCCTCGTCCACCGACAACGCGGAGTTCCGCATCGTCCTCGAGACGGTCAAGGCGAAGCTCGCCGAGGACCCGACGTTCTGGACGAAGATGGTCCCGCACATCAAGGGCGTCTCCGAGGAGACGACCACCGGCGTCCACCGCCTCTACCAGATGCAGGAGAAGGGCGAGCTGCTCTTCCCCGCGATCAACGTCAACGACTCCGTCACCAAGAGCAAGTTCGACAACGTCTACGGTTGCCGCCACTCGCTCATCGACGGCATCTACCGCGCTACCGATGTCCTGCTTTCAGGCAAGCAGTGCGTTGTCGCCGGCTACGGCGACGTCGGCAAGGGCTGCTCCCAGTCGCTTGCGGGTCAGAAGGCAAGGATCTTCGTCACCGAGGTCGACCCGATCTGCGCCCTCCAGGCGTGCATGGACGGCCACACCGTCGTCACGATGGAAGACATGCTCGAGACCGCCGACGTCTTCGTGACGACGACCGGCAACTTCAACATCATCACCGCCGAGCACATGTCGAAGATGAAGCACAACGCGATCGTCGGCAACATCGGCCACTTCGACAACGAGATCGACATGGCCGGCGTCGAGGCGATGGTCGAGGCGGGCGAGGTCGAGAAGGTCGAGATCAAGCCGCAGGTGCACCAGTTCGTCTTCAAGGAGAACAAGGCCAAGGGCATCAAGGCGCACGCGATCATCGTGCTCGCCGAGGGCCGCCTGCTGAACCTCGGCTGCGCGACCGGTCACCCCTCGTTCGTGATGTCCAACTCGTTCACCAACCAGTCGATCGCGCAGATCGAACTCTGGCAGAACCAGGACAAGTACGAGAACAAGGTCTACACCATCGCGAAGAAACTCGATGAGGAAGTCGCAAGGCTCCACCTCGACCAGCTCGGCGCCAAGCTCACCACGCTGACGCAGGAGCAGGCGGACTACATCGACGTCCCGGTCGAGGGCCCTTACAAGCCGGAGCACTACCGGTACTGAATCCGAGCTACTTAGATATTCGTATCCGGTGCCGTGGCATCGAATAGATGCCACGGTGCTTTTTCTAGATAACTCCATGACCCACATCCTCGACATCTTCAAGCAGCTCCGGGCGACGTTCTCGTTCGAGTTCTTCCCACCCGCCTCCGATGAGGCCGCGGAGGACCTGTTCGCAACGATCCAGGAGATGGAGCCGCTCAAGCCGAGCTTTGTCTCGGTCACCTACGGCGCCGGCGGGACGACGCGCGACCGGACCGGGAACCTGGTCGTGCGCATCAAGCGCGACACGAACACCGAACCGATCGCGCACCTGACATGCGTGGGGCATACCGAAGCGGAGATCTACGACGTCCTCGAAAAATACGCGACCGAGGGTGTGCTCAACATCCTCGCCCTCGGTGGCGACCCGCCGAAGGACGACGCTTCATACGACCGCTCGCTCGACGCCTTCGAGCACGCGGTCGATCTCGTCCGGTTCATCCGCAAGTTCGCCGACCGCGAGGCGGGCAAGATGATCGCGGACAAACGGGGCTTCGGCATCGGTGTCGCCGGGTTCCCCGAGGGTCACGCCGACACACCCAACCGCATCAAGGAGATGGACCACCTCAAAGCGAAGGTCGATGCGGGCGCCGATTTCATCATCACGCAGCTCTTCTTCGACAACCGCGACTTCGACGACTTCCGCGAGCGCTGCTGCCTCGCGAATATCAATGTCCCAATCATCGCCGGGATCATGCCGGTGATCAGCGAGGCGGGGCTCGTCCGCATGGCGGACCTTGCCGCGGGCTCGCGCTTCCCCGCGAAACTGCTCAGGGCGCTCAAGCGTTGCGACGGCGACCCCGAGGGTGTCCGCAACGTCGGCATCCACTGGGCCACCGAGCAGTGCCGCGACCTGCTCGACAGCGAGGTGGACGGCATCCACTTCTACACACTGAACAAATCGACTGCGACTCGCGAGATCTACAAGAACCTCGGCGTCAAGGACTCGATCGGACTGTCGAAGTAACCGGCTCGCAGGAATAATTCGCATCCGGTCATCATCGCGTCATATAACGCCGCGCCTCATCGCCTAACTTGGCTCCATGAATGGTCCGGCGCTGGAAATGCAAAGACGGGCGGCAACCTCGACGCTCTGCGCCAAGCTGATCGCGCACACCCCGAGCGAGCAACTGCGGGCGCTCAACATCGTCCCCATGCTTGTCGACGCTGCGGTTGATTGGGACTGCCCATCACTCGACCTCGATGTCACAGCGCTCGATGACACCTGTGTCTCGGCGCTGCTAGCAGCCCTGATCGTCACGCATGGCAGGGCGCAGGAGCGGGGCATCGAACTGCGGATCATCGCCGGGGTCCTCCTCGAAGCGGTCACCGAAATCGTGGGGCTCGGTCACGTGCTCCCGATTGCATCCGCTCGGATACACACAGAATCACCCGCCGACCACCGCCTCGTATGTTCCTGCGGCGCCAGCGGATTACGCAATCTCTTCCCCCGTCATCAACCAAAGCTGGAGACCTGACAGATGCAACAGATATCCCGCCGCAGCCTGCACATTTGCGCTGCCTCCTTGTTCGTGCTCGCTTCATCGATTGCCGGCTGCACACAGCCGGAATCCGCAGGCGCTGCAAGCTCCGCATCGGACCGGATCGCGGCGCTCACCAATTCGCCTTCGCTCACACCGCTGCTGGACGGCCTGAAGCTCTCCGCACTGATCACGCACCCCTACTTCCCACTCTCCGAATCACGTTTCACCGAGCTCCACTCAGCAACCGAATCCGTCGTCCGCGAGGTGCAGCCGGACACAAAGGTGATCGGAGGCGTTGAATGCCTTGTCCTCACGGAAACCG
>JAJDDA010000155.1 GCA_029260535.1 Phycisphaerales bacterium
AGTCTGAAGCCGTCTTGTGAATGGTAGTCCGCTTGACAACCGATCAGGACAGAATTGGAGCTGGCGCTGACTCCGTGTGTCCCGTTGCCGATGGCGACACAGTCACGGAGCGATGATTTGTCGGAGATCAGATACCCTTCCTCGACGTTGCTCTTTGCAACGCACCCGGTGAGAGACGACTGCGATCCCAGGAAACCGGCAGATGAGTTGTTCGTGCTTACGCAGTCCGATGCCTCGCTGTTGGTGAGCATCATCCCGACGTAAGCGTTGCTGTTGGCCGTACAATCGAGCACGGCGCACTTGTTGGTTGTCCTGATCCCGATCCAGTTGTCCCGCGCGCTGATGTCGATGACCGAGCCGGGCCCCTTGACCCGGACGCCGATGCCCCAGCCCATGACATGACCGTTCCGGATCACGATCGCTCCGTCCCCGTACGTGGTCAGCTCGGCGTGGACCCCGTTGACTCCCGGGGGGCTGACAGAGTCGACGATGACCCGGAACCCGCTGAGGTCCAGCGTGACATCGCGCACATCGATCCGGATGCCGTGCTTGGTGATGACACCGACGACATCCTCGGTGAGGTAGTACGAGCCGGGCTGGCTGATGATGTAGGTCGCCGTTGCGTCGCCCGGTGTATTGGTCGCGTTGACAATCGTGCGCGGCTCCACCTCGTCGAGCGTGCGCATGGTGGCGCCGACGGCTCCAATCGGCGGGTTGAGATCGCCCGCGATGGCGGGAGATGAAACAGTCACAAGGAACATGGCGAACCCGAACCGACGGCGCATGTTCTTCACGATCTGATTCATCTCGTTTCTCCTTGGTCAGCGTTTGTCAGCTGGAACGAACCGTGGCGGGATCTGTTCGTTGGCTGCGATGATGGGCGTCCCGAAATTCACCCAGGGGCCGACGGTTCCGACAAACCCGAAGGAAGTGATGATGTCGCCGAGCTGGGAGATCGGGTTGACCGTGTAATCCGTACCGTTCCCGTGCGCGACATTGCGCACGACGACGCAGTTGTCGGCGCTGATGAGGAAGCCGGTGTTGGTGTTGTCGCTGGCGGTGTTGGAGTCGATCCGTGAGCCGGACCCCACCAGGACCGGCGCAAAAAACCCGAACGCATTCTCTGCCGACAGGCACCCGCTGATGCTCGAACCCTGACCGAACTGGAACCCGTCGTCCCCGTTGGAGCGCGCGGTGCAGTCGCGCGCCGAGAAATCATTGCCAACCAGGAACCCGTCGAGGAGGTTCTTCTCCGAAATGCATCCCTCGTATGAGGCGTGGTCGCCCGCGGCGAAGCCGCTCAACGAATTATTCCTTGAGATGCACGAAAAGAGTGACACCGGTGTGACGGATTCGCTCGGGAGCAGGATGGCGCTGAATCCATTGGACGAATTCGCTCGTGCCAAACAGCCGAAGAGCGTCGAATCACCGAGGATTTCAAACCCATTGAAGGTGTTCAGCGCCGCGGTGCAATCACGCGCTATTGAATTCCACAGCGTGAACCCGTTTCCCGTGTTGGTGTAGGAACGGCAGCCGATCGCAACGGAGTCGGTGCGGAGATCGATGCCGCCCCCCATGTTCCCCGTGGCGCTGCAATCGCGGAGCGAGGCCCCGTCGAGCATCAGGAACCCCTCCTGGGTGCTGTTGTTCGAGATACACCTGGTCAGCGATGACTGCACGCCCGAGAAGCCAGTGGCGAAATTGCCGGTGCAGACGCAGTCCTCTGCCGTCCCCTGCGAGATCAGGATCCCGAATTGGTTGCTGTCCGCCGTGCACCGGAGGACGCTCCCCCCGATCGTGTTGATCCCGGCCCCGTTGCCCCACGTCGCGATGTCGGCGATGACGCCCGGACCCAGAAGGCCGACGCCGTTGTTCCAGCCCGAGACGTGCCCGTTGCGGATCGTCACGGCTCCGGACTCGCCGGTGTCGGGCCAGGCATGAATCCCGTTGACGCTCGGCGACACGCCACGGAGTTGTGGGAGATCAACTCGGAACCCGTTGAGGTCCAGCGTGACGTTGCGCACGTCGATCCGGATGCCGTGCTTGGTGAACTCGCCGAGAACATCCTCGATGAGGTAGTACGAGCCGGGCTGGCTGATGACATACGTCGCGGTCAGGTCGCCCGGCGTATTGGTCAGATTCACAATGGTGCGCGGCTCGACCTCGTCGAGCGTGCGCATGGTCGGGGCGATCGGGCCCACCGGCGGGTTGAGGTCGCCAGCGAAGACGCTCGACGCGCCGAGTGTCAGCAGTACGATCGCTGAAGCAATGAGACGGCGCGGGTTTGATTCCTTCGACATGATGCCCCCCTCAGGGAAATGGCGAGTTATACAGATATCGAGGTCCATTATAAAGCGGCAGCACTGAATGCAAATGGATTTTCTCTCGAATCAGTAGTTCTGGTGTTTATTTGGGGTTCAGTAAAAGCGTGACCAACCGGGGTTTCCGGCTACGCTCCCACCGTGTCCGCGCTCTCATTTGAAATCCTGGATCAATCCTCCTCCTGCAACGCCCGGCTCGGTCGTGTGACGACGCCGCACGGATCGTTCGCGACACCCGCGTTCATGCCGGTCGGGACGAAGGCGACGGTCAAGGGGTTGATGCCCGGGCTCGTGGCGCAGACCGGCAGCGAGATCATCCTGAGCAACACCTACCACCTGCTCCTGCGCCCGGGCCCTGAATTGATCGAGCGTCGGGGCGGGCTGCACAAATTCATGCGGTGGAACGGGCCGATCCTGACCGATTCCGGCGGGTATCAGGTCTATTCGCTGGGCGACACCAACAAGGTCACCAACGACGGCGTGGTGTTTAAGTCGGTCGTGGACGGCTCGACGATCAACATGACGCCCGAGTTGTCGATGGACACCCAGCACAAGCTGGGCGCCGACATCATCATGGCCTTCGACGACTGCCCACCCAGCGTGGACCCGGCAACGATGAGCGATGCCAGGAGGCGGATGCTCACCACGAAGACGGGCAGTTTCAAGAAAAGCTACGACCACGACGAGCGCCTGACGCAATCGAATGAGCGGACGATCCGCTGGCTGGAGCGGTGCCTGAAGTTTCACAAGGATTCAGGACGGGATGCTGTTCAGGGGCTCTTCGGGATCATTCAGGGCGGGACGGACCTCGAAAGGCGGGACTGGTCGATCGAGCGGGTCTGTGCGCTGGACCTGCCCGGCTTCGCCATTGGCGGGGTCGCGGTGGGGGAGGGGTTCGATCAGATCGTCCGGGTCATCGGGCACTGCGCCCCGAGAATGCCCGAGGACAAACCCAGGTATCTGATGGGGGTCGGATACGAGCGAGACCTCGTCACCGCGGTCCGCGCCGGTGTGGATATGTTCGATTGCGTCCTGCCTACGCGCAACGGCAGGAACTCCAACGCGTTCACGCGAACCGGGCAGATCCGGCTCAAGAACGCCAAATTCGCTGAAGATGATGGACCAATCGAAGAAGGCTGCGACTGTGCGGCCTGTTCTCCAGGGCCATTGGAATGGGGTGGTGAGGGCGCCGGAGGGATGCTCCCAGAGGGGGGCGGATGGTTCAGCCGGTCGTATATTCGGCATCTGTTCATGTCGGACGAGATGCTTGGGCCCCTGCTGGTGAGTTTGCACAATGTTCGCCACTTCCAGCGTCTGATGTTGGACATCCGGGTCGCGGTCCGGGATGATTGCTGGTTGGCGCTCGCTGAGCGCTGGCCGGTCGCGGCACAGGGTGTCGCCACCGAGGTTTAATCTGTGCCAATCGGCTGCTTGCCAGGCTCGTGACGACACATCGTTGCGCGCCGTCGCGGGCAGTTCGTGCGGTGTCGCACCACCCGCGTATCGGTGGGGCGGTTGTTGTTGTAAGGACTTGATGCGCAAACCCTTTGGAGCGCTCATCTCGGTGAGCGACGTGGATTTTTCGATGATGAATCAACTCTATCTGCCAGCGACACTCGCGCAGGCCACCGCATCGGCGCCCCCGCTCGCCGGAGCCGGCGGCAGCCCTGTCGGTGAAGCGCAGCAACCGCTGGGAACGACCGGCGCCAATGGAGCCGCCAACGGTGGCGCTCCCGCGACCAACCCGTTCCAGTTCATGCTCCCGATCCTGCTGATCTTCGGGGTGATGATCTTCTTCCAGATCTTTGCTGGGCGCAAGGAGCGTAAGAAGCGTAAGGACATGCTCAGCTCGATCGGCAAGTACGACCGTGTGCAGACCGTCGGTGGGCTGATCGGCACCGTGCACGATGTCAAGGACACCGAGGTCACACTCAAGATCGACGAATCGACGAACACCAAGGTCCACGTCTCGCGCAGCGCGATCCAGCAGGTCCTCCGCAAGGGCCCGTCGTCGGGCGGCTCGTCCTCGGACTCCGCATCCAGTAAAAACGAAACGCTCGAAGCGGTCGCTTCGTAACCGCGTTCCATCACACGTACCAACAGCAAACCCCAAACCGCGACCGGCTCGATTGAACGAACGAATCTGATCAATCGAACGGCGCTCGAGACAAGTCTCCATGACACACCTCGGTCAGAAGATCTTCATCGTCCTTTTCGTACTGACGGTCTGCCTCCTGGCGATCTTCCCTACGGAAAAGAAACTGCGCAAGGGCCGCGACCTCGCCGGCGGCGTGAGCCTGGTCTACACGCTCGAGTCGATGACAGACAAGCCAATCGACTCAACGATCATCGAGAGCACCATCGATGCCTTGAAAGAGCGCGTCGATCCCAAGGGGCTCTACGAAATCAGCTTCACCCCGGTGGGCGGCGACCGCATCGAGATCACGATGCCCCTGCCCAACGCCGAGGTGAAGGCGCTCAAGAAAGCCTACGAGTCTTCGCTCGCATCGCTCGGCGAACTGCGAGTGAGCGAGGCGAGCTTTGAGCGTGCGATGCGATCCGAACCCCGCGATCCCGTGATCATCGAACTCGCCGCCGGCGATTCAGAACGGATGAGACTCCTGGGCGTCGCCGCAGACCTGTACGACGATGCGCAGGCAGCGCGCCGCGCGGTCACCGAGGCGCCCGAGGGCATCACAGAGGAAGAAAACCTGGCGTTGATCGACGCGGCGGGCGCCGCGGTCGAGGCGTACCGGATCGCCAAGGGCGAAGCGCTCAAGCTGAGCGTCGATCCCAACGAGGTCGCGCAGGCGATGGAGTTGCCCAACAAGTCGGGCTCGCTCCGCGATGATGAAAACGATGAATATATTGATCTCGGGAACCCGAGACAGATCGCGCTCGACTCGATCAAGGCGCGTTCACCCAACGCGGCTCAGCGCGTTGACGCGGTCGTCGAGGCGTACGTCGCCTTCGAGGCGAAACGGCGCGGGCTGGATGACCCCACGGACCTGATGCGGCTGCTCCGCGGCGCCGGTGTGCTGGATTTCCGCATCGCTGTTGAGCCCGGCGACCCGCTCGACTCGCAGCGGTACATCGACGATCTCGCAGAGAAAGGCCCGCAGATCGCCAGCGATGAGCAGGCCCGATGGTTTGAAATCCACAACATCGAGAGCTGGTATCAGGACGTGCAGGGGCTGCGCTTCGTGCGGTCGAATCCGCGCGGGTTCTTCGCCGGGCGCGAGCTCGTGGGCGCCGAACGCGATGGCGTGTATTACGTCCTGCTTTACGACACCGCCAGCGAGCGGATCCTGGGTTCCGAGGGCGACTGGGCGATGTCCGGCGCCTTCCCGACACAGGATGACCGGGGCCTGCCCGCGATCGGGTTCACGATGGACGCGACCGGCGGGAAAAAGCTCGGCAAGCTGACCCAGGCCCACCGGAATAAGCCGATGGCGATCCTGCTCGATAACCGCGTGTACACCGCGCCGAACCTGCTGGCCCGCATCTCGACGAACGGCATCATCCAGGGCCAGTTCACGCAGGCGGAGATCCAGTACGTCCTCAAGACGCTCAACGCGGGTTCCCTTCAGGCGAAACTCGCCGAGACCCCGATCAGTCAGCAGACGCTGGCGCCATCGCTCGGCGCCGACAATCTCTCGCAGGGCTTCTGGGCCTGTGTCTGGGCGCTGTCGGTCGTGGCGATCTTCATGATGTTCTACTACTTCGGCTCCGGCATGATCGCGGTCATCGCGCTGCTCAGCAGCGCGATCATGATCCTCGGCGCGATGAGCCTCGCGAGAGCGGCGTTCACGCTCCCCGGTATCGCGGGCATCGTGCTGACCTTCGGTATGGCGGTCGACGCGAACGTGCTGATCTACGAACGCATCCGGGAAGAACTCAACCTGGGTGAGGACCTGAAGACCGCGGTTCGGCTCGGGTACCAGAAGGTGTACTCGTCGATCGTCGACGCGAACGTCACCAACCTGATCGTCTGCTTCGTGCTCGGTTACACCGCGACGCAGGAGATCAAGGGCTTCGCGATCACGCTGGGTATCGGCATCATCGCGACACTGATCAGTTCGCTCTTCATCACCCGGGTCATCTTCACGCTGCTCGTTGACCACGGCAAGATCAAGTCGCTCCCGCAGCTTCCCATGGTCGTCCCCGCGATCCAGCGGGCGCTCAGCCCCAACATCAACTGGCTGAATATGCGTGTGCTCTTCTACCCGCTTTCGATCGTGCTGCTGACCGTCGGTGTTGGCCTGGTCTACAGCCAGGGCTCCGAGATGCTCGACACCGAGTTCCGTGCGGGAACAGCGATCACGTTCGATCTCGCCGAGGGCGAGACGATGACCAGGCAGCAGGTCGAAGAGATCATCAATCCCATCGGCGAGGGCCTCGCCGCGGACGATCCGCTGACGGACATGCTCGGCGCCGATGTCATCGTGGTTGACCCTGAAAGCGACGGCGTGACCTCCAGCCGGTTCCAGATCAAGACGGTCATCACCGATCAGCGCCTCGTTTCCGATGCGATCATCGAGGCGATGGGCGACTCGCTGGACCTCCAGCCCGCGCTGGACTTTGTCGGCTCCAACACCTCCACCATCCGCGATGCTCCCTTCTACCGGATCCTCGAGAACACCGTTGGATCGGTCATCGGCAAGCCCGAGATCCTCGACGGCGTTGAAGCAGAGCGCGGCGGCGTCCTGTTCCTGCTCCAGGGCATCACACCGGCGCAATCCGCCGAGGCGCTCACCCAGCGCATCCAGACGATGCGCGAAGCGCCGGGCAACAGCGATTCGCTCCGCCGGAGTTTCCGCGTGATCCCGATCGAGGGAACCGCCAGCGCCGTGAGCGCCGCGGTCGTTGTTGTCAATGACGCGAACCTGAGCGTGGTGAACAACCCCGACCGCTGGCTGACCGAAGTCGCGACCCCCGAGTGGTCGATCATCCGCAGCGCGCTGACCGAATCGTCATCGCTCGCCGGCGTGCAGTCGTTCGACCCGGCGATGGCGCGAACGTTCAAGGCCAAAGCGATCGTCGCGGTGATCCTGAGTTTCTTCGGGATCATGATCTACCTCTGGGTGCGGTTCGGCTCGCTGCGGTACTCGCTCGCGGCGATCACGGCGTTGATGCACGATGTCATCGCGGTGCTCGGATTGATCGCGCTCTCGGAGGTGCTGTACTACTACGCACCAGGGTTCACCGCATCGATCGGGCTCGAGCCCTTCAAGATCGACCTCGGGCTCGTCGCGGCGTTGCTGACGATCATCGGATACTCGCTCAACGACACGATCATCATCCTCGATCGCATCCGCGAGAACCGGGGCAAGCTGGCGTATGCCAGCGCCAAGGTTGTGAACGCCTCGATCAACCAGACAGTCAGCCGGACGATCATCACGTCGGGCACGACGCTCTTCGCGGTGCTCATCCTGTACACGCAAGGCGGTCAGGCGATCCGGTCGTTCTCCTACGCGCTGCTCTGCGGTGTGATCGTTGGTACGTACTCCTCGATCGCGGTTGCCGCCCCGCTGGTGTACTCGAAGAAGACCACCCCCAAGAGTGGTTCGACCGAGCTCGCAGACAGCCGGTCTGATCACAACACCCCGCGCGAACTCGCGGCGACGTGAGCCGTAGGGTGAAGTTGGCGTTGAACTGAATCGTTCGGAACAACCGGAGAGGATCGGCGCATGGACAGCGGTGCATCTAGGCTGGTGTTGCTGGTGGCGATGCTCGCCGGGCTGTGGATCGTGGTGTACTGGATCACCCCTGAACCCAACCGGGCGGAGAAGACACCGCCGATCACCTTCGATGATCCGTCTGCCGGCGCGATCAACGAGGAGTACGGCGCCGAGCCACCGCTGATCATCGATCCCCTCGCCGGGACCGACACCGATCCTGAGCCGACCACTGTTGAACCCCCGGAGCAATCGCCGGTGGTGATCGCGCCGACCTTCTTTGAATACACCTGGAAGCGCGGTGATGATCTCGCGACGCTCGCCGAGCAATTCTTCGGCGACCCCGATCTGGCGATGGTGATCTCCAAGGCGAACCCCAGCCGGGACATGCGGCGGATCAAGCCTGGAACAGTGCTGCGGATCCCGGAGGACCCTCACAACATCCAGGGGCTCGACGTCGATCCGGTGACCGGCGAGGTCATCGCGCAGGCTCCTGATTCGATCGACAAGGGCAACGTCACCGAGTACGTCGTCGAACGCAACGACACGCTCACCGGGATCGCCTACGCTCTGTACGGCAAGGCCGCGCTGTGGACCGTGATCCGCGACGCGAACCTGCACCAGCTCAAACGCAAGGACGGCTCGGACATCCGCCCCGGGATGCGGCTCGTCATCCCCCCACCACCGGATCTCTCGACCGCCGGCTCACGATCGACAAGGAACAGCAACTGATGGCCCAAGGCGCCGGAGAGCGATACATCATCACAGGCGGCGGCGGGTTCATCGGATCGAACCTGATCGCGACGCTCACGTCCAAACGCCCCGAAGCCGCGATCCTCGTCGTTGACGACTTCCGCTCCGGATCGGTCATCAACATCGTTGAGGCGTGCGAACGCAGAGGCGTCCCGCCGTTCGGCGGCGATGTCATCTCCGAACCCACCGGGGACCTCGACTGGGACGACATCCTCGACGCGGTCAAACCCAACGCGGTCTTCCACCTCGCGGCGATCACCGACACGACGGTGCTCGATGAACGGCAGATGCTCCTCGACAACGTCGAGGGCTTCCGGGGCATGCTCCACGCCTGCGTCGAGAACTCGACGCCGCTCGTGTACGCCTCGTCCGCGGCGACCTACGGCTCACCGGCGGAAGGCTTCGACAAGGTCCCCTTCCCCGAGAGCGCCGCGGGTAAACCAAACAACGTCTATGGGTTCAGCAAGTGGCAGATGGAAACGCTCCACCGGAGACTCAGCGCCGAAGTCGCCAAGCCGGGCACGCGCCCGCCGCATGTCGTGGGGCTGCGCTACTTCAACGTCTACGGCCCGGGTGAGGCGCGCAAGGGCAAGATGGCGTCGATGCCTTACCAGCTCGCGCAGCAGATCATCGCCGGGAATCGACCCAAGCTCTTCACCGATGGCGAGCAAGCCCGCGATCAGGTGCATGTCGATGATGTTGTCGCGATGACCCTCGCCGGAGCGGACGCCGACGCGACCGCCGGTGTTTACAACTGCGGATCGGGTCAGGCGACGTCGTTCAACGCGATCGCCGATGCCGTCCGCAAGGGGATCGGCGCCGACGAAACCCGCTTCGCCACTAAATATTTCGAGATGCCCCCCAGTGTGCGGGAGTTCTACCAGGAGTTCACCTGCGCGGATCTTGCGCAGGCGAAGGCGGGGCTCGATTGGGCGCCGCAAAGAGACCCGATTGAAGCAATCGAGGGATACGCGGCTTTTCTTGCAGGTTCAAACAGTCGATAACCAACCTATGACCATCCACACCGTAGTTATGATCCCCGGCGACGGCATCGGCCCCGAGGTCACCGCCGCCGCTGAACGAGTCCTTAAAGCCGCCGACGCGCCGGTTCGATTCATCGAGCGACACGCCGGGATCGCGGCGCTCGACCGAGGAGAGAACGATGTTCTTCCCCTGTCGACCGTCGACGCGATCCGCGAGCACGGCGTCGCGCTCAAGGGACCTTGCACGACGCCGATCGGCGGCGGGTTCGGCTCGGTGAACGTGGCGCTCCGCAAGAAGCTGAGTCTCTACGCCTCGATCCGCCCCGTGCGGAGCCTCCCCGGCGTCAAGACGCGCTTCGAGAACGTGGACCTGGTCATCGTTCGCGAGAACACCGAGGGCCTCTACAGCGGGATCGAGAACCAGATCACCGACGACGTTGTCGTCTCGATGAAGGTCGCGACGCGCGATTCGTGCGAGCGCATCGCGCGGTGGGCTTTCCGCTACGCCGTCCATCGCGGCCGGAACAAGGTCACCGCGTTCCACAAAGCGAACATCATGAAACTCTCCGATGGGCTCTTCATCAACGAAGCCAAGAAGGTCTACGAAGAGGAATACCCCAACATCAAGTACGAAGAGGTCATCATCGACGCCGCCTGCATGCGGCTCGTCACCGATCCGACCCAGTTCGACATGCTCCTGTGCGAGAACCTCTACGGCGACATCATCTCCGACCTCTGCGCGGGGCTCGTCGGTGGCCTTGGCTGCACTCCCGGCGCCAACATCGGCGATGTGGACGCGGTCTTCGAGGCGGTCCACGGTTCAGCGCCGGACATCGCCGGTCAGGACAAGGCGAACCCGCTTGCCGTGATCATGAGCGCCGCGATGATGCTCAACCACATCGGAACGACCAGGAAAGACACCGCCGCGCTCGAGAGCGCTGGCCGGGTTCGCGATGCGTACAACCTCGCGCTCACCGAGGGTCAGAAGACCCGCGATCTGGGCGGCGAGTTGAGTTGCAGCGGGTTTGCTGATGCGGTGATCGATCGCCTCAAGACCGCGACCGCGCCGGTCGGCAACTGATCGTTATCTGGGTTTCGACCACTCGAAGTCCGGATCCTTCTCGAGCGTCGTCGCCGCCTGCCTGCAGCAGCGTTTGCAGATAATCGCTTCCTCGTGCAGCGGGCTCTGCCAGTGCGCCCCCTTGCGGTCTTCGAGGCACATCACGCACTTGACCACGGAATCGTCGTCGGGGTCTTCAACGAACGCGTTGATCACCGAATACGCAACGGACAGGCAGTTGCCGCAAGCGAGGCTCCCGCGGTGGCCCTCGACCATCTGGTTGTCTTCCGTCCAGTGCTTGCGGCAGAAATCACAGATGAAAAACGCCGGGGTGCCTTCGTGTGCGGGATCATGCATGCGCGCAGCGTACAGGATTCTGTGCCTTGCTGATGGATGCCGAGTCTGAGCGGAGCGAAGGCTCGGGTATCAGATCAGGTTCTTCAGCCAATCATCGCCAGGGCGCCGCGGCGGGCCCGGTTGATGTGCGGCTGCAGGTTCCGACCAGGGCACTGCGTCGAGGCCAATTCGCGGTGCGTCTTGACCTCGCTGACCGGGATCCGGTACATCCGCATGAGCTGCGAAGTAAACCGATCGAGCGAGTCGAGCTGCGCCGAGGTCGGCCGCTCGACCTCGAAGTTGCCGAGGCACATCACCCCGATGTTGTGCGGGTTCTGATTCGCGACGTGGGCGCCCTGCCAGGTGAGCGGTCGGCCTTCCCAGACGCCGCCCATCGGATCGATGATGTAGTGGTACCCGATATCGCCGAAGTTCCGCGTCAGGTGCGAGCGGCGTATCTGATCAAGGCGCTGCGCTACATCGGCTTTCGAATGCAGCGTGACCGGGTCCATCCCGTCGTGGTGGATCGTGATCCGTTTCGGCGGGAGCATCCGGTCCATCCGTGCCGGGATCGGGGCGGCGTTCGCCCAGGCGGATCGGGATGTAACGCTCCGGGGAACGTCCGGCGCCGGTGTGGGACCAGCCCAGGGCTCGGGGCGTTTCCAGACGCGCCGGGTGTCGGCGGCGGTCGGTTTGGATGCGTTGGCAGAATCCGGACGGGAGCCGGGCCACTTGAGCCCGGGCGTGTCACTGGAAACACGGTTGCCACCACTGGCGCAGCCGCCGAGGAGCAGCCCGGCGCCAGCGAGGAGGCCGAGCCGGAGCGCGGTTCGACGATCGGCATCGATAGGAGCGGCGTCGGGTCCGGAGTCGGCGGGATTGTTGATTTTGGGGTCGATCACACGATCTCCATCGGCCCACCAGCCCCGGGTCCTGCGAAAAACCCCATCGGCGTGCGGATCCAGAGGAGTGTACCGCGCATGGGAGCGGATGAGGCGGGGAATGGGTCCGGATAACGGACATGCAGGATAGAAACGATCTACCCATGAAATGCCACGCGGCGCCCGGGAAACTTACTACTCAAACACCACCGTCTTGTTCCCGCTCACCAGAATCCGGTCCTGCAGGTGCGCCCGCACCGCGTCGGCGAGCACGACCCGTTCTAAATCTCGTCCCTTGCGGACGAGGTCCTCGACCGTGTCGCGGTGGCCGACGGTTGTTGTTGCCTGCGCGATGATGGGGCCCTCGTCGAGGTCGTCGGTGACGTAGTGGCTTGTGGCGCCGATGATTTTGACGCCGCGTTCGAAGGCACGGTGGTAGGGCCTCGCGCCGGCGAAGGCCGGGAGGAACGAGTGGTGGATGTTGATGATCCGCGCCGGCCAGTCGGCGACGAACTCAGGCGAGAGCACCTGCATGTACCGCGCGAGAACAACACAGTCGACCTTGGTCTCGCTGAGTAATTCGCCGATCCGCGATTCCTGTCCCCGCTTGGTTGGTGCGGTCACCGGCAGATGCACGAACGGGACACCCGCCGCTTCGGTGATCGCCTGATGATCGGCGTGGTTGCCGATGACGAGCGCGATGTCGCCCTCGAGTTCCCCCGCCTGCCACCGGAAGAGCAGGTCCGCGAGGCAGTGGCCCTGCTTCGAGACGAGGACCGCGAGCCGGGTCGGCTCATCGCGCCAGTTGAGCCGCCACTGCATCGATCGCTGAGCCGCGACCTGGACGATGCCCGATTCGAGCGCCGCGCGGTCGACCCCTTCGCGCTCGATGGCGAGCCGCATGAAGAACTGGCCGGCCTCAGGATCGGTGTGCTGGTCCGCGTCGATGATGTTGCCGCCGAGATCGCCGACGAGCCCGGTGATCTGTGCGATCAGCCCTGGCCGGTCGGGGCAGGCGATCAGGAGCGTGGCGGTCGGCATCGGGCGTTCGGTCGTCATGACGCCATGGTAACCCGACCGGCGCCCAGCGCCACAGGTTCCGGCCATCACCGGGCCGACTTTCACCCGCTAGCCCGCTATCATCGGGTCATCTCAGCGATCTGCGAGCGCCCCGCGTTACGCTTATCGCTCGAGGGGCGGTAGCTCAATTGGGAGAGCGCTGGCTTTGCAAGCCAGAGGTTGAGGGTTCGATCCCCTTCCGCTCCATTTTTATCGTTCAATCAGACGCGAACCTTCATCGCCGCTTGGGAGTCACCACGATCCGCAAGCGCTTCCCGTCACGCTCGACGTCGATCGGCATCGCCTCACCTGATTGCAGGTAGGGAACCATCGCGCTCAGCGGGTCTTCCCCCAACGGCTTTCCGTTGATCCCGATGATGACATCGTCTTGAAGCAACCCATCACGCTCGGCGGCGCTCCCTTGGACGACCTCTGCTAGCGATAAGCGACCCCCATCAAACCCCAGCTGAACGCCGAGTGAGAATGGCGCGGCGCTTTCGCTCTGGATCAGATCACCTAAGGCTCGAGCCAGATCGCCAACCGCTCGGCGTGTCGAACCGTCAACCGCGTTGGCGAGCATCACCATGTATGTATTCGGTGTGTAGGTGTAATAGATTTCATACCCATACGAGTTACCGCCGTTGAGGAGGCCCCGAGATTCCTTCCGGAATCGTTGCGTGTTGGCTTCGTTGAGCAGCCGACCATCAAGCACCGCCTCGATCCACTTGCCCATGTCGCCGGTTGTCGAGACCTGCCCACCGCTGCCCATCACGAGCCATGATGTTGATTCCCAGTACGACGGCGCGTTGATGATCCCATCAGACTCGAAGCCGTAGCCGATCGCGGTGCGTGCTTCCGGGATCGCATCGCCGTGGAAACCGGTGTCGGTCATCCCCAGCGGTTTGAATAGGTTCGTGTGGGTGAAGTCCTGGTACGACTGGCCGCTGACGATCTCGAGAATCGCGGCGAGCACGCCCCACGCGGAGTGCGAATGCTCCCGGCCCTCTCCCGGAGCGAATAACAATTCCTGACCGAAGATCCGGCGCATCGCCTCGTCCCGGCTGATCCAGGAGTGGTCGTGATCGCGATCCGTGACGCACCCATGAAAGTCCTGCAGCCCCGATCGCGCGGTCATCAGGTGCTCGATGGTCATGGACCGCTTGTCCGCGGGTACGTCGTCAAAGTATTTCGTGATCGGGTCGCTGAGCGCCAGCTTCCCCTGTTCCTCAAGCATCAGGATCCCGACGAACGTGAAATCGATCGGCGCCGAACCGATCGCGAAGACCGTGTCGGCATTGTTCGCGATGCCTTTTTCCTGATTCGCCATCCCGTAGCCCTGATGCAGCACAACCTCGCCATTGCGGACCAGCAGCAGCGCGCCGGCGAATCCATCCTGTTCTTCAGCATCAATCCGTTCACCGATGGATTCCCAGGTAAGCGGCTGCTCTTCTGCGATTTCGCGCAGAGTTTCAGGGGTTTCCAGCAGAGCCGGGCCGCCCTCAATCCAGATGTTCGAGATCAGGTATGGCTCGGCATCCTGGATCTGGCAGTGCAACCAAAACTGCTTGTGGCCCGGTGCGACAAACTCCATCACAAGCGAACCGTCCGGTGCGATCATGACGTCCATCGCCTCGCAGCCGTGCAGATCGGTGTAGATCTTGCCGAGCGTTATAATACACGCGCCGGCCCCGGCCTCGTTGCGCGCAGATGGTGCGATCCATGCCGATCCGAACGCCTCGGCGTCCGCGTTCGGTGATTCGAGAAACGCCATGAGCGCGCGCTCAACCTTGAAGGCGGGTGGCTCGGCGAATGACGGCGGCGGCGTGAGCGCAGCAAAGAGAACAAACAATGCAGCCGTCATGGAAATGCGATCTGATCTCATGAATGAACCCTCTCGAGTCATCTCTATAGCAAACGGAATGGAAACCCGGGACATGAGATCTGATGCGCACTCCGCCAGGACCTGTCAGCATTCTCACCCCGAGCCCGGCTGAGAATCCGGGAATGAGCCCCCGTTGACACGGCAGTCGAGTCGGCTATTCTCAGTCAATGAGAACGAGACTCAATAGCAATAAAGCCGGATTCGCTGCCGGTTCACCCCTCTGGAAGGCGATAATCCCGCTTCTGGCCCTCGCAGCGACCGCCCAGATCGCTGACGCTTCCGAACGCCGGTTCGCTTACGTCTACGAAGCGACGACCCAACCCAAGGGCGCCGTCGAGTACGAGCAGTGGGTCACCTGGAAAACCGACAAGGCGGACGACAGCAGCTTCAACCGCTTCGATATCCGGCACGAGCTTGAGTTCGGCCTTACCGATCATCTTCAGCTCGGCATCTACTTCAGCGACTGGCGCCACCAGCAGAGCGACAGCGGGAGCAAGACCGAATGGCGCGATTTCGCCGCGGAGTTGATCTACAACCTCTCCGACCCGGTCGAGGACGTCATCGGCTCGGCGCTCTACGGCGAGGTCAAGGTTGGCGATGAGTTCCTCGAACTCGAGGGGAAGATCCTCCTCCAGAAGAACGTCGGCAAGTGGGCGCTCGCCTGGAACGGCACGATCGAGGCCGAGTGGGAAGGCGACAGCTACTCCGAGGACAAGGGCGCGTTCGAGCAGACCCTCGGGGCCAGCTACCAGTTCAATCCAAAGTTCCTCGTTGGCGCCGAGCTGCTGCACGAGATCGAGTTCGACGACTGGTCCGAGACCGGCGACGACGTGGTCTACCTCGGTCCCAACGTGTCCTTCCGCACCGGGACGTGGTGGCTGACCATCGCGCCGCTGTTTCAGGTCACGTCGATCGATGGCGAAGCTGATTTCCAGACGAGATTCCTCCTCGGGTTCGATTTCTAATGAAGCAGAGCATGCATCGCATCCAAACCCGAGCCCTGGGAATCGCCGCCTTGTTTGTATGTGTTACAGGCTGCGCGACGACGATCGACCTGGCGCCCCTGGTTGATGCGCGTGCGCTCGAGACGGCGGACGCCATGGGGTTCTTGCCGGAGAGCGTCGAGCAGGGTCGCCTGCTCTACATCACGTCGTGCACGAAATGTCACAGTCCCGAGCCGGTCACCCGGTACTCGCTGGAACGCTGGGGCGGCATCCTCCCCCGGATGGCCGACGAAGCAGACCTCGACGAGAACGCCGAGCAGGCGGTATCCGCCTATATCAAGGTTATTCTCGGCGTGCAGGAAACCCCCGGGTAATCAGCAATACCACACGGAAACCCTTGTTTTTGGGTGATCTACGGTTGTAATCAAAATTATTGCTTGATGAGCGCCGATTCTCCGTGGGGCCGACGCTCCCCATGATGACAGGATCGTACGTGAGACGATCCGTTTGATCGCCTCACTCGATGGGAGACTACCGATGAACCGCAAGAACAAGAACGACAACCGCCTGCGCACGCTCAAGGGCCTGGGCGTCGCCGCGATTACGATCGCCGCCGGGCTCGCCTCCATGCCCGCCGACGCCGGTTTCAAGCACGCCGGCTGGGCAGGCGACGGCTTCGCAACCAGCGAGATCCCCGCCGCCGGCCAGCCGATGACGCCAGGCCAGACGATGTACCTCGACGCCGTCAAGGCGGCGAACCCCGCGCTCACCGATGCGCAGGCTCGCGCCAAGGCGTCGGCGATCCATCAGGGGCTGTGCAAGGCGATCGATCTGGCGACGAAGCAGAACGCCACGATCGGCGCGTGCCTCTCGAAACTCAAAAAGAACGGCTCGATCTGCGTTTCCTTCAACATGAAGGATGCAGTAGGCGGCGCCGTCAACGACGGCAAGGCCGAGTGCACCGCGAACGACAAGATCAACATCTCGTCCAAGAAGCTCGTCGAAGGCTGCCCGCCGCCGTACGACCCGGCGCTGTACTGGGTCGCGACGATCCTGCTCCACGAGGGCGCGCACGCGACACAGGACTACTCGGCCGATGTCTTCGGCCTCGACGACGCCAAGGCCCGCGCCAAGAAGACCAAGACGAGGCTGTGCAATGAAGCCGGGAGCGGTGTTGGCGAGCCCAAGGGCGCGCACGTTCTTGAGAATGAATGGATCGCCGAGATCAAGGAAGCGCTGACCGAGTTGGAGTCCCTCTTCCCGCAGTCGCAGCTGGATTGGTCGGCTGCTACGACCGACATGTTCAACCAGATCTTCCCGCTGCCCGAGCCGCAACGGCAGGACGCGATTGATGCCCTCCGCAAGGCGGCCTGCGCCAACAAGCGTGGCAACGACCGCGCGATCGATTGCTACACCAAGGCCAAGATGAAGCTGCAGAACTTCCTCGATACGAACTATGTCACGCCGCAGGAAAAAGCCGACTCGCTCAAGATCCTCCGGGATTGCCTGAACACCGCCAAGTGGAAGTGGATCTTCAAGTTCTTCGACATCCCCGCCAAGGCGATCCTCTCGAGCGCCGAGACCGGCATCATCGAGCAGTTCGAGGATGACTCCCACGCCGATGATCTCGACACCGGGCTGCTCGGCGTCTCGGATATGCACCTGCTCGAGGATTTCCTCCCCGGTGAGTTTGCGCCTTTCCTCGATGTGCTGATGGTCGTCGGTCCCACGGGGCCCGGCCAGGGCGAGCTGCAGGCGTACGTGGACGAGAACGACAACGGCGTCTTCGAGCCCACCGAGTTCGTCGGCGCGCTGCCGATGCCTCCCGGCTTCTCGGGGAACATGGACCTCATCCTTCCGCCCGATCCGGTATTCCCCATGCTGCTCTTTAATCACGACACGTTCGAGTTCCTCGAGTTGCAGGACCTCAACTTTGATGGCCTCCCGGACCAGATCAACCCCTTCCCGATCTTCCAGATCCAGCAGCCGCAGAACATTGAACTGGCCCACATGATCCAGGAATGGAACTGGGAAGGCCAGCTCCTCGTCGGGTACGACGACATGATCACCGGTGCGCTCGCGAACACCTTCGAGGACCAGGTCCTCGTGCTCGAAGACCAGAACTTCGATGGTCTGCCAGATTTCGAGATCCCGTTCGCCGACATACTCCCGCTCGTGCAGTTCGGCCCCGCGTGGGGCGGGAACCCGCAGGCCGGCGATCCGCAGATGGAGATGTTCGGCTACCCCGGTCATCAGATCGAGATCCAGGTCGTCGATCCGAACTACGTCCCGATCGAGATCATCGCGCTGGAACTGGCGAGCGTCGAGCCGATCCAGGTCGTGCTCAGCAGGCCGCTGGCGCCCAACGACTGGATCATCCTCACCGACCTCGACAACGGGCTGCCCTCACCGCTGCTGGTGATCCCGTGCCCCGGTGACATCAACGGTGACGGCGTGACCGACACCGCCGACCTTGGCATCCTCATCGCGGACTTCGGCAACGCGGGCGTCAGCCCGGCTGATCTCAACGGCGACCTCGTCGTTGACACCGCCGACCTGGGCATCCTCATCGCCAGCTTCGGTTGCCCCAACTGATCCCCGCGAGATGCCGCACTACGGCATCGCAACAGAAGTGCTGCTCAAAGCCGACGCCGGCAAACCCCGGCGTCGGCTTTGTTGTGCGCACCGCTACACCGATGTTCGTTTCCTCGGATTCTTCCCGCGCTGCTTGGGGGGCAGCGTCACCCAGGTCCTGCAAAAGCTGCACACGCAGACCCGGCTCGCGTCGCGCACGAACGCGAGGTACCCGGCGCAGTTCGGGCAGCGGAGCCGCTCTTCGGGAGGATCGAACCGCGTCGTGTTGGGGTTCCAGTGGTGGGCGATCCGGTTGGTCTCGACCATCCGGCACAGCGTGAACTGCTCACCCTTCTTCACGAATTTCCACAGGAAGACCTCGATGCTTACGACATTCTGATCCGAGCGGACCGCGCCCATGACCACCCGACGCGGCTCACCGATCGGCGCCGATTGCCACATCGCGTCCCAGTCGTCCTTGTGCTCGATCGCCGGGAGGAGAAAATCAAAGACGGACAGACCGCGCAACTCGGGGTAACCCAGGAAGCCGTCCCTGGCCTTGATCACCGCGGTGATTCGTCCAGTGCTCGATAAAACCATTGTTGCTTCGTCCATACCTGCATGGTCCGATTCAAACCCGCGCAGGGCCAGCGATAGGGGTGTTCGCATATCGGAGTCTGCGCCAAACGCCCCCTCCAGACCGGACAGACCGCGCCAACGGACCCCATCCATGCTGGACACCCAACGGCAAGACACCGATGCCGACCTGGACCTATCCTGCATTCCCAATCCCATTCCTGGAGACCTGCCGCGCATGCCTAGTTTGAACGAGAGCCAGACCTTGCTGCAGGTGCGGAAACTCCTCGCCTCGGGCAACAACCAGCAGGCGTTCGAGCTTGTCAAGAAACTGATGAAGCAGCCGGGCGGGAAGAAAAACCCCCTCTATCTCGCGCACCTTGCCGACTGCCAGATCCGGTCGATGCAGATCACACAGGCGCTCGAGACGATCAACAAAGCCATCAAGATCGATCCGAACAATGCCATGCTCCGCACCATCAAGGGGCAGTCGCTGACGCATTGCAACCGCATGGACGAGGCGATCGAGTCGTTCCGTGCGGCGCTCAAGCTCAACCCGAGCTGGCCGCCAGCGATCCGTGGATTGACCGAGGTCTTCTTCCTGCAGAACCGCCCCGAGGATGCGTACGACCTGCTCAAGCCGATCATCAGCTCCGGCAGTATCGATCCCCAGGTCGCGCTCTCCTTCACAAAAGTCTGCGGCATGCTCGACAAGCTGGATGAGGGCATCGCGCTGCTCGAACTTTGGGTCTTCAATGAAGAAGCGCCGCCGGACCTCCGCAAGCCGGGGCTCTTCCAACTCGGCGGGCTGTACGACAAAGCGAAGCGGTACGACGACGCATTCGTCACGTTCAACAAAGCGAATGAACTCCGCCCAGGGAACTTCCGACCCGATCGGCACAAGATCGCGACCGACAACGTCATCGCGGGAACTACCAAAGCGGCGCTCGCGACGCTCCCCGAGCCGAAGTGCGATACGAGCAAAGCGGTTTTCATCCTCGGGATGCCGCGTTCGGGCACCTCGCTCGTTGAGCAGGTGCTCTCGTGCCATCCGAGCATCCACGGCGCCGGCGAGATGACCGCGATCGACGACATCGTTGCGGCGCTCCAGCACTCGGACATGTCGAGGATGCCACGATCGGAAGTCGAGGCGTACGTCACCAAGTTCGCAAAGGGGTACATCCACCTCCTCAACGAAACCGGCGGCGCCGCAACGATGGTCACCGACAAGAACCCCTTCAACTTCAAGCACATCGGCGTGATCTCGAAGGTGCTCCCCGGCGCGAAGATCATCCACTGCGTGCGCAACCCGATCGACACGTGCGTCTCGAATTATTTCCAGGATTTCATCGGACGATCCGCGTACGCCGATACGCTCGCGGGGCTCGGCTCCTACTACAACGACTACCACCGGCTCATGGAGCACTGGAAGAGCGTTGTGCAAACACCGATCCTGGACGTGGTGTACGAGGATGTCGTTGAGGATCTCGAAGCAAACGCTCGGCGGATGCTCGAGTTGCTGGGGGTCGACTGGGACCCGGAGGTCCTCCGGTTCCATGAGTCCAAGCGTATCACAACCACCGCGAGCACCGAGCAGGTCAGGAAGCCGATCTACCAAACTTCGAAGCAGCGGTGGAAGCGGTACGAAAAGCACCTCGACCCGCTCATCGAGGCGCTCGATCCGGAGTTCCGACCCAACCCAGAATCGGCGCCGCGGTAAACACGGATGCAACCACTCGGCCAGCGACAACAACTGCAAGAAGCGATGCGGCTCCTCCAGACCGGCGATCCGGGCGGCGCATCAACCATTCTTGATGCGCTCGTTGCCCAACACCCTCGCAACGCGAGGCTGCTCGTCCTGCTCGCCAAGTCGCAGCTGCTTCTGGTCCAGATCGATTCTGCGGTCGCGATCGCGCAGCGCGCCATCAAGGCGGACCCCAAGCTCCCCGATGCGCACTGCCAACTCGGTGATATCGAACGCAAGGCGCAGCGTCTTGACGCCGCCAACGAGGCGTACCACGTCGCCCTCGCGCTGGACCCCGATTCCCCGTGGGCGCTCAAGGGGGTCGCGGAGGTCTGCTTCCTCACCAGCAACACCGAAGAGGCCGAGCGGATCCTGATCCCCGCGATCGAGCGGCAGCCGGCGAACCCGATGGTCTCGCTCGCGTTCGCGAGGGTGTGCAAGAAAATCCAACGCGTCGAGCAGGGAATCGGATCGCTCAATCGGTGGGTCGGGAACGATTCCGTCGATCAGGCCAGCCGGCGCGAGGGGCTGTTTCTCCTTGGCGCTCTGCTTGATTCAATGAAGCAGTACGACGACGCGTGGAACGCCTACCAGCGCGGCAACGCGCTCCGCATCGGTTCGTTCGATCCTGCGCGGCATGCCAAAGCCATTGAAAGCCGGATCAACGCGGTCAACAACCCGTTATCCCCCGATGCGCTCCCTCGATCAACGGTCGAATCGAGCCTGCCGGTGCTCATCGTTGGGATGCCGCGTTCGGGGACCTCGCTCGTCGAGCAGATCATCGACACCCACCCCGACGCGCACGGCTCGGGCGAGCTGACCGATCTCGCGCGGATCGAGGGTGATCTCAACGCCGAGCTGCAGGCAACGCTGAACCCCAGGCCGCTGGTCGAGCTCTCCAACGAGGCCGCCGACACCTACATCGGGGTTCTTCGCACGCACTCGGCGGACGCCGACCGGGTGACGGACAAGAACCCGTTCAACTTTGAGCGTCTGGGAATGATCGATCGCGTGCTGCCCGGAGCGAAGATCATCCACTGCATGCGCAACCCGATCGACACCTGCCTCTCGTGCTACTTCAGCAGCTTCCCCGGAGAGACCACGTTCACCAACGACCCGGAGCACACCGCGCTGTACTTCAACCAGTACCGCCGCCTGATGGAGCACTGGAAGCAGGCGGTCGCCGTCCCGATCCTTGACGTGTCCTACGAATCGATGACCTCCGAACCCGAGAAGCAGATCCGCGCCATGATCGGGTTCCTGGGGCTGCCCTGGGACGATGCCTGCCTGAAGCACCACGAATCGGGGCGGGTCACGCACACCTCCAGCGCGGGGCAGGTGGACAAACCCATCTACAGGTCCTCCGTCGAGCGGTGGCGGAATTACGAGAAGCATCTCGGACCCATGATCGCCGCCCTCGACGACGCCTGATCACGCTCCGCCGCCGCTTGGTCGCGAGCCCCTTGCCGGAGTATCCTGTGCTTATGAGCCCCGACCAAGCGCGAGAGCTGATGCACGAATGGACCGAAAGCCCCGCGCTGCGCGGGCACATGGAGGCCGTCGCGGCGTGCATGGGCGCCTACGCCGAGCTGCTCGACGCGAGCAACCGTGACGACTGGATCGTCGCCGGGCTGCTCCACGACTTCGACTACGAGAAGCACCCCTCCAAAGAAGAGCACCCCTTTGTCGGTGTGCGTGAATTGGAATCGAAGCAGGTCGACCGCGCGATCCTCGACGCGATCCTGGGCCACGCGCCCTACTCAGGGGTCGAGCGCGAATCCGCGATGGCCAAGGCGCTCTTCGCCGTTGATGAGCTCGCCGGGTTCATCGTCGCGTGCGCCAAGGTCCGCCCGACCGGTGTCGAGGACATGAAAGCCAAGAGCGTCCGCAAGAAACTCAAGGACAGCCGGTTCGCCGCGGCAGTGAGCCGGGACGACATCGCCATCGGTGTCACCGAACTGAAAACGATCGTGAACGATCTCGAAGAAAGTGCGCACATCCAGACCTGCATCGACGCTATCGCCAACGCCTCGGACGCCATCCCCATCTGAACACGTTTGACCGGTTCAACACCAGAGCGGACCCCATCCCATGCTCATCGCGATCACACGCCCCCCCACCGAGTCCATCGCCGATTGCCAGCTCACGCACATCGGTCGCGATCCGATCGATGTCAACCTCGCCATTGAGCAGCACAAGAAGTACCGCGAGCTGCTCGCGGAGCTCGGCGCTGAAGTGGTCACGCTCGACCCGCTCGACGAGCACCCCGACGCGGTGTTTGTTGAAGACGCGGTCATCACGCTAGACGAGGTCGCGATCCTGTGCCGGATGGGCGCCCCGACACGGCGCAACGAAACGAACAACCTCGAGCCGGTCATCGCGGCCTACCGCCAGACGCACCGGATGACCGAGCCGGCGATGCTCGAAGGGGGCGATGTGATCGGCGCGGGCCGCACGCTCTTCGTCGGGAAGTCCACCCGCACCAACGACGAGGGCGCGAATCAACTCCGGGCCTTCACCGAATCGCTCGGGTACAGCGTCGTCCAGGTCGACGTCACCGGGTGTCTGCACCTCAGCACCGGCGCCTCGTACCTCGGTGAGGGTGTCATCCTCGCGAACCCTGAATGGATCGACGCGTCCGCATTCGAGGGATTCGACGTCATCCACGTCGAACAAGGCGATCCGTGGGCCGCGAACACGATGTGTGTGAACGGCGTCATCGTGATGCCTGAATCCTCACCGGCGACCGCGGCGATGCTCAAGGAACGGGGCTATGCCGTACGCACGGTGGACATCTCGGAGTTGATGAAGGCCGAGGGCAGCATGACCTGCATGCGGCAACTCTTTACGCGTCAACCCGCGCCGAGCAAAGCAAAGACACAGGGCGGCGCCCACACCACAGCGCAGGCGTAACGCCTCCGGCTTCTTACTCAATCAGTTCTGTTTACTGCGCCGAAGCGGTGGACTGGAGCCTGTCGATACGGCCCGGCGTGACGATGTTCAGCCTGCTGCTCGCGTCAACACGCGCAGAACCAGCGACACCGACGATCGAACCGAGCGAGCCGGACAGGTCGAGTCCCTTGACAGGGACGACGTACGCCAGCGTCCTGCCGGAGTTCTCGTCGATGCTCTGCACGCGGTAGAGCAGCGGGAGCCGCTTGCCGTCGTAAACGACGCTCGTTGTCAGCCGACCGACCACGACGTACTCGCTCGAGCGATCAATGCCATCGAACCCCTCGTTGATGCGCACGATGCTCTGCTCGGCCTGCTCGCGCACGCCTTCGATCCGGAGCATGCTCTTCTGGAGGTCCGCGCGGATCTTCAGCAATTCCAGGTGCGCGACGAGGACCTCGCGGTCGAGATCATCACCGGACGCCTCGCCCTTGTCCATCGCGGCGAGGTACCGCTCGTGCTCGCCGATCAGCGGATCGACCTCGGCCATCGACGCCTTCTGCGCCAGGACCGCCGCGTACGCGGATTCGAGATCCCGCATCGAGGGCAAGGGCCTGTTCTCGATGATCGGCTCGGCAACCACAGGCTCTTCGTCCAACTCGTCATCGGAGTCAGCACCGCGGCTGGACGACCCAAAGTCGTCCTCTTCGTCAGCGCCGGCGACCGTCGTGATCTCACGATTCTGAACGACCGGGACATTGATCGGGCGCGCCGCGTGCGTTTGCTCGACTTCAGCTGTTGGTGTTTCGTCAACCGGATCTGAGCCAACACCGAGCAGCGCTGCGACATCGTTCTGCGGCTCGTTGGTTGCGACAGTCTCGACCGGCTCGTCGTTCTCGACTGGCTCGGTCATCGCCCGCGCTGCCTCTTGCTGCGGCTCCGCGATCGGATCTGGGATTACGATTTCAGTCTCCTGCTCCGGCGCAGCTGCGATCGCCTCCGTCTCCATCTCCATCTCGTTGTCACCGGCGAAGTACGCGAGTGATTCGCTGGAGGTCGCCTGCCGAACGAAACGGCCGTGGATAAAACCGCGCGCCGTCTTCGGCGCCGGGACGAGGTAGGCGAGGGGCTCGCCGTTCTCATCGCGGATGGTCTCGAGGATTTTCATTGTTGAACCCGGCTCCATCGGCTTGGCGAGGAGTTTCTTCCAGCTCTGGCTGAGGTCGCCATCAACGCTCAGGGCCACGAGACGGGAAGGACGCAGCAGCGTTACGGTGCCGCGCATGGTGTCAACATCGAGATGCTCGGGGAGCGCCTTGATCAGCGCGGGCTGTTCGCTCGGGAACGAGACCCGCAGCCACCCGTCACCATTAATACCAAACGCGTCGGAGGCATCAACGAGCAGCTTTGTGCCCTGCGCCACCGCGCCGACCTCGTAGTACAGCTCGTCGGCGCCACAACGCATAGGCGCCGCATCGCTCTCGACCACGACGACGTAGGGCTCGTCAACAGCGCTGACCTGAGCGGATGCCGGGGTCATTGAAACGCAGAGAGCCCCGATCGTCAGCGCGAAAAACCTCGCGATGAATCGTTGCGAGTGTTGCCGTTGTGTGTTCGTGTTCATAATGAATCGACTCCTTTCCAACCCGGTCGCCGAGTCTGTGGCTCGGCAAGGGGCAAAGCGCACCGGCTCCGCCGATGGCCATCAAATCCGTGTTGCACGCCGGCCGCTGAGGGCTGGCGTCGTGCGAAGATCGTGTATCAGACCAAGAGTTGCGTCTGGCCGCAATCCCGGGTGGGTCAAAAACCCCTTCCCGGAGCGCGTCTGGCCAGCCAATCGCCTGACCACCGTGTAGTATCGGTCTCTCCGCTGATCGGAATCACCTGTTCTGCGCCGACTTCTAAGCAAGGTCATCGATGTCACTGATACGAAACACCTTCCAAGCACGCCTCCGGCTGTCCGGCCCCTCATTTTCCTGCGCGACGGGGCTGGCGGCCGCCCTGCTGCTCGCTCAGGGGTGCTCGACGGACAGCTTCAACAGGCCGGGCGCCTCGTCGCTGCGGGACGCCGTGATCGCACAGTCGCAGGAGCAACTCACCCAGGCCGGAGAGGCTCAGCCGCCGAAGCCGGTCTCGAGGAAAAAATCCAAGCTCCCCTTTGATCAGGAGCGGATCGATGAACTGGGCAAAATGGCCGGCCCCGGGTCGTACGACCTCTCCCGGGCCCCGACCATCGGCGAGAACCTCCAAGGCGACCCCACACAGATCCTCCCCATCTCGCTCGGCGACGCCATCCGCTCGGCGGTCGAGGCCAACTTGAATATCCAGACCGCCAGGATCAACCCGGCGATCGGCCGGCAGCAGCTCCTCGCGGCGCAGGCCGCCTTCGACTGGACGCTTTTCGCCGACGCGACCTACAATCGCGTCAACCAGCCGCAGCCGACCACGCTCCTCAACGGCGTCGCACTGGGGTCGAGCATCAACAAGAGCGACACCTACGCATTCGATGCCGGCCTCCGCAAGCAACTCACCACCGGCGGCCTGATCGAGGTCGAGCAGTCGCTGACGATCACCGAGAACAAAACCGCCGGCTTCGCGATCAGCCCGGATCCTTCCAGATTTACTGCGCTGAACCTGACGCTGAGCCAGCCGCTGCTGCGCGGCTTCGGTGAGGACGTCAGCCTCGCCGAGATCCGACTCGCCGATTCGCGCCGGCGCGCCGACGCCAAACGCCTCGAGCGCGACCTGCTCAACCTCATCGACGAGACCGCCAACGCGTACTGGGACCTGGCGCTGGCGCACTACACGCTCATGGTCGATGTCAGGCTCCTCGAACGCGGCATCGAGACCCGGGACGTCCTCGACGGGCGCCGGGACTTTGACGTCAAGCCTGCGGAGTTTTCAGACGCGGTCGCCCGGGTCGAAGCGCGCACCGCGAGCGTGATGCGCGCCGAGAACAACCTCCGGCTCGTCTCCGATCGGCTCAAGCAGATCATCAACGACGACCGCTACCCGGTCAGCGGCGAGGCGGTGCTCGTCACCACCGACCTCCCCACCGATCACAACATCGAGTTCGATCTGGTCGATTCGCTCAACACCGCCCTCGGCGCCCGCCCTGAGATCGAGTTGGCGCTCAGCGAGATCGAGGACGCCGCGATCCGCGAGGAACTCTCCGCCGACGCCCTGCTCCCGCAGCTCGATTTCACCTTCCAGGTCGGCCTTAACGGGCTCGACGACACCGCCTCCGACGCCTTCTCAGAGCAGAACGATGGCAACCTCGTCAACTACACCGCCGGCCTCGCCTTTGAGCGAGCCATCGGGAACAATGAGGCGGAATCGCTGCTCCGCCTCCGCCGGCTCGAGCGATTGCAATCGGTCATCAACCACCGCAACACGGTCCAGCAGGTCATCGTCGAGGTCAAATCGGCGCTGCGCAACGTCGAGACCAACTACCGACTGATCGAACAGACCAGGGCCTCGCGGCTCGCCGCCGCGGAGAACCTCCGCACGCTCGAAGTCGAAGAAGAAACAACCCGGGCGATGACGCCGTCCTTCCTCGATCTGAAACTCACTCGGCAGGAATCATTGGCAAGAGCGGAGTTGGACGAGGCGCTCGCGCTGACCGATTACGCGTCGTCCATCGCCGACCTGCACAGCGCCATCGGCGTCGCGCTCGATCGGCACGGGATCGACCTGATCATCCCGAGCGAAGAGGAACTCGATGACCTCCTCCGGGCGCTCCCGCCCATCGGGGACTGACCGATGCCACCGACCGGATCGGTGTCGCTGGATGAAGCGGTTGAGAGGCTCCTCGCGGGTGGCGCCGTCGCGTTCCCAACCGAGACCGTCTTTGGCTTGGGCGCCGACGCGACCAACGCCGACGCGGTCGAGCGCGTGTACGCGATCAAGAACAGGCCGCACGAGAAACCGATGCCGGTGATCGTCTCGGATCTCGCCATGGCGCAGACGCTGACCGATGCGCTGACCGGCAGGGCGCTCCGCCTGGCGGAAGCCTTCTGGCCGGGCCCGCTGACGCTGGTCTGCGAATCGAACGGCGCAATCCCGGGCATCGTCACCGCGGGTGGGAGCACCGTCGCGATCCGAGTCC
>JAJDDA010000156.1 GCA_029260535.1 Phycisphaerales bacterium
CATGCATTGAGAAACCCAATTGCTGCGCGAGTTCGATATATGCTTCAAAGCGAGTGATCTGTTTTGTAATGGCCAACTCGGTAATTTCTATGTCGACAACATCACGATCATTACAGATACGAGATTGATGTGCAATTTTCATAATTCCCTTTCAATCCTTTATCAATCCACCTTCGGCAGCGTCAAGCCGCTCTGGTCCTGGTACTTCCCGGCCTTGTCCGCGTAACTCACCTCGCACACCTCATCCGCCTTCAGGAAGATGAACTGCGCGATGCCTTCGTTGGCGTACACCTTCGCCGGGAGTGGTGTCGTGTTGCTGATTTCGAGCGTCACCTTGCCGCGCCATTCGGGTTCGAGCGGTGTGACGTTGACGATGAGCCCGCACCTCGCGTACGTGCTCTTGCCGACGCACAGGACCAGGACATCGCGGGGGATGTCGAAGGTTTCGAGCGTCTCGGCGAGCGCGAAGGAATTCGGCGGGATGATGACGTGGTCCTGTTCGATCTCGACGGTGTCGACATCGACGAAGAGGTGCTCGTCGAACTTCTTGGGATCGACGATGTGGACGCGACCTGTGCGGGGTGTCGGCGTGAAGACCTTGAACCGGGACCCGACGCGGCAGTCGTAGCCGTAGCTCGAGACGCCGTAGGAGACCGAGCCGGGGCGGCGCAGCCCCTCGGAGTAGGGCTGGATGGCGATGCGGTCGCGGATCTGTGTGTCGCAGAGGACGGCCATGACGTGGTCCCACCTGATCTAGGTCTGGTCTGTGAAGTCTGGTCTCAGCCGGCGCAGCGACACCAGCGGGCATGAACCCGAAGATGCAACGACACCGTGATGCGTACTCCCGGACCCGCTCATCCCCACTGGATGCTCGGACCGGTCGAGATGTGCCGCGTGCGGGGGCAAGACCCACCTGCCCATAGGGATCCGCAAACAGAGCGACGAATCGGAGCCGATCCGCTACTCAACGGACGGACCGACCCCGGAAAATGCCGACGACGGTTCTCTCGAACCGTCGTCACGGCTTTTCGGCCCTGGCGGGCAGAGCGGGTGCGGCCGCGCCCGACCAGAGACCGAATATGCCATCGCGAACCCGAGTTTGGTGGATCGCCGTCGTGAGTACGCCGGCACTGGGTTCGCTGATGACGAAGCGAATGATACCGCAAGATGTCGTGCCCACAACCCATCCGACCGCGATCGAAGGTGCTTTTTTGTCGCTCCGGCTGTGCATAACCGCGCAAGCGCCAGTCTAGAATGGGGTTGAACGATCCGCAGTTTTTGCTCGATCAGCGCCAACGATGACCTTGGGCGGTGGAAAACGTGGCGGTCAGCGCAGCGCCTGTCGGAAGCCGTTTCAATGGCGTTTCCCGCCGGTTTTTCTTCTTGATGGTGGGCTCAATCGATGGAGCGTGTGTGCAATGGCTGACGGATCAGCGGTGGAGAACTCCGGACGGATGACAGCGGACGATTTCAATCCGTTTCCCGATTCGCTTGAGGAGCTGGGTATCGAACCCGAGTCGCAGCCGGCGCCGCAGGGCGAGGACCCGCTGCTCGCGGACCTGACGCCGCCGCAACGCGAAGCGGTTGTCTTTGGTGATGGCGCGTTGCTCGTGCTTGCCGGTCCTGGTTCAGGTAAGACGCGCGTGATCACGCGGCGCATCGCGCACCTGGTCAACCGTGGTGTCCCGCCGTGGCAGATCTGCGCGGTGACGTTCACGAACAAGGCTGCCGGTGAGATGCGCGCGCGCGTCGGGCAGCTGCTCGGGACCGCGGGTCCTGATGCTGTCGCGCCGGAGCCGCCACGAGGTTTGATTGTTTCGACGTTCCACTCGCTGTGCGCACGCCTGCTGCGCCGGCACGTTGACTTGCTCGAGATCCCGGGGCTGACTCCCACGTACGCGATCTACGACATGACGGACCAGCGCTCGCTGATGAAACGGATCATCAAGAACGCCGGGCTTGAGACGGGGACATGGTCGCCTCGCAACGTCCTCGGTGCGATCAGCACCGCCAAGAACGAGCTGATGGACGCGAAGCAGTACGCGCAGAACGCCGGGGATTTTTACACGCGGACGATCGCGAAGCTCTACGAGAACTACGAGCGCGACATCCGACGCGCCAACGCGGTGGACTTCGATGATTTGCTGATGCTCACCGTCCGCGTGCTGGCGACGAGCGAAGAGGCTCGGCTCTCGGTCTCCGGACGGTTCAAGCACCTGCTCATCGACGAGTATCAGGACACCAATAGAGCGCAATTCGTCATCGCCTCGTTGATCGCCCAGCGCGAGGACGGCTCAAGGCCCAACATCTGCGTCGTCGGCGACCCCGACCAGTCCATCTACGGCTGGCGCGGGGCGGATATCTCGAACATCCTTGAGTTCGAGAAGCACTACCCGGGCGCCTCGGTTGTCAAGCTCGGGCAGAGCTTCCGCTCGACACAGAAGATCATCCAGACCGCGGATGAACTCATCCGGCACAACACGCAGCGCAAGCACAAGGACCTCTACACCGAGCGCCCCGAGGGCGACGCGATCAACGTCACCCATTGCATCGATGAGCGGCACGAGGCGCAGATCGTCGGGGCGTGGCTCCGCGAGAAGCGCGACAAGCACGATCTCGCGTGGGGCGAGATGGCGATCTTCTACCGCACCAACGCGCTCAGCCGAACCCTCGAAGACGAGATGCGCGTCACCGGGATGCCCTACGTCATCGCTCGCGGCACCGCGTTCTATGAGCGCGGCGAAGTGAAGGATGTACTCGCGTATCTGCGCGTCGTCGCGAACCCGTCGGACGATGTCTCGCTGCGACGGATCGTCAATAAACCTACAAGAGGTGTCGGCGCGACCACGCTCACCAGGATCGACATGCTCGCCACCCAGCGCGGCATGACGCTCATGGAAGGGTTGGTCGAAGCGGCGCAGGGCAAGGTCGAGGGCGTTTCGCCTCGCGCGGTCAAGGCGCTCGACCGCTTCCTGACGATCATGGGCAACTGGACCGGCGAGGGCTCGTTCATGGGAGCCGACATCAGCAGTTCGCTCTCCGAGTTGGTCGACCGAGTGATCACCGAATCGGGGCTCGAGACGCATTATCAGAAGCTCGCCGACAAGCACGCCGAGGCGGTCGATGAAGACAAGGTCGAGAATCTTTATGAGGTCGTCGCCGGCGCGAAGCAGTTCGAGCGGGAATACGACGCGAGCGCCGACATGACGATGGACCCTTCGCTCGGGAACGACGAGATCGAGGCAACGATCGACGAAGCGCCGGCGCCGCCATTGCTCGCGATGCTCCGTGCGTACCTGGAGTCGGTCTCCCTCGTTGCCGACGCGGACGCGGTGGACCCGACACAGGGCGCGGTCACGCTGATGACCCTGCACGCGGCGAAGGGGCTGGAGTTCCCCGCGGTCGCGATCGTCGGGATGGAAGAGGGCTTGCTCCCCCACTCCCGCTCGCGCGATTCAAGCAGCGAACTCGAAGAGGAACGCCGGCTGCTCTTCGTTGGGGTCACCCGCGCCGAGGATCACCTGCTCCTGACCAACGCACGGACCAGAACACACCACGGCATGTCCGAGCGGACCATCAAGAGCCAGTTCTTCGATGAGTTGCCTCCGGCGCATGTCGAGATCAACGATCTCGCAGGTGGCTGGGGAGGCGGCACTTCCCAGTCAGGCTGGGACACCGGCAAGGCGATCGACGATGGCGAGCAGCGGTTCGTCCCCGATCCCGAATTCGCGTCACCGGGTGATCTCGACGCCGACGGGCTCCCGGCGATTGGGACCCGCGTGCGGCACCCGCAGTTCGGCGACGGCGTGGTCGTAGCGGTGGTCCGAGGGATGGACGCGAAGGCGAAGATCGACTTCGGGCGCGTGGGCGTAAAGACGCTGATCCTGCGGTACGCGCGGTTGGAGTTTCTTTGATTACGTGCAGCCCGGGCATCGCACTAGGTGATCGCATCAAACACTGGTTGCTTCCAGAAGAATCGCGTCCATTTCGATTCCCTCGAATGGGAAAACATTGCATCGGTCCACGGTGAATCCAGCTGCCTGCACCATGTTGGCGATTTCTGCGTCGGTGTACCGATATGCAATGATTTCGGTGGCACTGCCGTAATCGATCCGGCCTGATCCTTCCCACGCAGCAAGGACCAGTTGCCCACCGGGCTTGAGAACCCGGCGCCACTCAGAGAACGCGGTGGCGATCGAGTTCGCGTCGAGATGATGCACCGCAAAGAAACTCACCATAGCTGCAGCAGAACCAGTTGCAATCATCGTTAAATCGCGCATATCACCCGGCGCGACTTCGGCACAATCAGCAAGTCTTGCTCCTGCGATCGCGACCATGCGATGAGACAGGTCGATTCCGATCAACGGCCGCCCGGAGTCGTGCCGCTCATGGTACCGCGCAAGCATGTGACCAGACCCACACGAAGTATCGATCACCGCTCCCGACAAACCAGCAATGCGCACCGCAAGCCGGCCCAACACATCCGTGTAGACCGGCAGTTCAATCTCTGTATTCATCATCTTGTCGTACGAATCTGCCGACTCGTCATACAAGGCGCGAACTTGCTCGGAAGGAGATGTTTCCATGACTGGCTTTGTACGAGTGGTTATTCAGCCAGCGGGCGCAGGTGCGCCTGCGCCGATGTCGTGGCGCCGTTGCATGCCCTCGAACTCGATCATGGCGCACGCCTCGTCCGCCTTGGCGCGGGCTTCCTCGAGCGTATCGCCGAGCGCGACAATGTTCAGCACTCGGCCACCTGCGGTGACATAACCGCCGTCCTCGCCGCGCTTGACGCCTGCGTGGAAGACGTTGACCCCCGAGACGCTCGCGGCTTCCGCAAGACCCGTGATCTTCCGGCCGGTGATCGGCTTAGCAGGGTACCCCTCGCTCGCGAGCACGACGCAGACCGAATGCCGTTTATCCCAGTCGATCGAGGCCTCGTCGAGCCGACCGGTCGCGGTCGCGTGCAACACGTCGACCAGGTCGCACTTCATCCGCGGGAGCAGCGTCTGGCACTCGGGATCGCCGAACCTGACGTTGAATTCCAGAACCTTGGGACCGCCGTGCGTGAGTATCAGCCCGGCGTAGAGGACGCCGCAGAAATCGACCTCTTCGCGGCGGAGGGCGTCGAGCACCGGGATCAGCACGTGCCGTTGCACCTCGGCGAGCTGCTTGTCGGTCAATGCCGGGGCCGGGGAATACGCACCCATCCCGCCCGTGTTGGGGCCGGCGTCGCCATCGAGCAGGCGCTTGTGATCCTTGCAGGTGTCGAGGACATAGATTGATCCGCCGTCGGTGAGCGCCAGCAGCGAGACTTCCTCGCCATGCAGGCGCTCTTCGATGATGACCTCGTCACCGGCGTCGCCGAACTCGCGGTCGTGCATGATCCGGCGCACGGCGTCGATCGCCTCGGAGCCCTTGTCGCAGACGAGCACACCCTTGCCAGCGGCGAGCCCCGACGCCTTGACAACGACCGGCTCGGTGCGCGATTCGATGTACTCGTTCGCCGATTCCGCGGTCTTGAACACACGTCCCTCGGCGGTTGGAATCGAGGCGGCTCGCATCAGCACCTTTGCCCACGCCTTGGAGGACTCCAGCCTCGCGCCGTCGATGTCGGGGCCGAAGACGGCACGATCCTTCGTGCGGAGCGCATCACCGATGCCGTTGGCGAGATCAACCTCAGGACCGACTACGATCAGATCGATCTCTGCACGCTCGCAGAAGCGTTCGAGGCGGTACCAGTTCTTCGGGTCGTACGGGCAATCGGTCGGCTTCGCGTGCGCCGCGATGCCGGGGTTGCCGACGTGCGTCGAGTAGAGCTTCCCGAGGCTTGGAGATTTGCTCATCTTCTGCGCCAGGGCATGCTCGCGGCCGCCGCCTCCGACGAGGAGCACGTTGAGCTTTTCTTTCCGCCGGGATTGCTTCTTTTTTCGCTGTGCCATGTGGGCTGAGGATACGAGGCAACTTTGCGGAGTCAATGCGCAGAGTCAACGCCTGAGCGTGCAATAATCAGAAGGAATGATCGCCGCTAATCCTGCTCGGTCAGCAGATCGTCCTGTTCGCCGGATCGGAGGCAATCGGAGAGCCGCTCGCGGTCGCCGTCGTTCGTGAGCCCGCTCTGATCGACATCGATCGGCGTCAGGTGCCACTGGTAGAGGTCGTCGAGGTCAACCACGCCGTTGAGATTGACATCGAGATCGCTGGCGATCACCGGAGCATCCGCCATGAAGAGGGTGTCCTGAGGCAGCGCCCCGTAGACACGGATCATCCCGTCATTGACGACAATCTCGATGAACTCGATCGTGAATGCACCGGCGCCCATCGTCACCGCGGCGGGGATGTCGATATCGAACGTCAGATCCCCGAGATGCCCGGTCGTGAGCGAACTGGCGGTGGCGCTGATCTTTCCGATCTGGAGCAGACCCGGCTCCAATTCGGACATGATTTTGAATCCCGACGGTGGGAAGTCACCGTCGATGCAGTCGGCATTGAGGAACGCCAATTCGTTGTAGCGGATATTAACGGTCCATGAAAGGATCGGAACGGCGCTGGGGTTCTCGATATCCAGCGAGACCGCGAGCGCTCCCCCCTTGCCAACGTCGTAAGGCGCCGCCAGCGCGGTCACCGTCATCGATGTGGTTGGCCCCTTGGGCGGGTCGAACTGCGGGATGTCACCCTGATCGTAGTTGTTCGGATCGCTTGCCCAATCCAGCATGTACGAGAGCTCGATCGCGTCGATGAACCCGTTGTGGTTCATGAAATCCGCGGCGGCGAACTGGCGCGGATCGAGCGGGATCGAACCGTTGCTGAACTGCAGCGCGGTCGAGACGTCGAGGAGCGTGCAGTTGAATTGTCCGGTGAGATCGCCCGGGAATGGGCGATAGGTGAACGCCATGGCGCCGATCTCATCGTTGGTCAGTGTCCGCTTGATCCCGGTGTAGGCGCCGTACATCACATCAGAGGGTGATGACGGAGCGCCAGGCGTCCAGAGGAAGGGATCGATGTTGGGGCTGTCGTTGCAGCCGGTGTTGCCGCCGCGAGCGAGGCCGAGCGGGTGCTGGCTGCAGCGATAGACCGCTGATGCATTGATCGCACCGGCGCAGCCGCCGTCGATTGTTTCGTTGGGATGATCGAATCCGAGGGCGTGGCCGAGCTCGTGCAGGATTACGGTCTCGACATCCCACGTTGCGGACCCATCGGTGGACCAGTCCTGATCTTCGTTCAGGTAGATGTCGATGGATTCAAAGAACACGCCGGACCGGCTGATGACATTGAATCCGAGCAACCCCGGGGTCATCTCGAAGAGCCTTCCCTCGACAATGAACTGCTCGCCTTCGGGGACAGAGAACACCTCGATCTGGGCGCCCCATCCGGGGATCGTGCCGGGGAACTCACCGCTCTGCCAGTCCTCAAGCGATGGGCCCTCCCAGTCTCCCAGAGGACCGCCGCCCATGTTGCGCACCGGGGGCCATGCCGATTCCTGAAAACTGATCATGCTCGACGAGGAAAGACTCCAGCTGTCGAACGCATTCCAGACGGCAACATGCGCGTCCGCCTGCTCCTGTGGTGACAGGTCAGGGAGGAATCCATCGTCGATCTTGACGCTCATCACGCGAGGCATCGCTGTGATGTCATTCATGAACTGCGAAGAGCCCCTGGACCACTGAGGGACCAGATCGAAGCTGAAGACATCTTGAGCCGTTGGGAAGTTAAAGAGCGTGAACGCCTGCGTCGACGATGCTGTGAACAATGCGACGAGCGCGGTGCACAGAAGAACAGCGGCCGAGGCGAGGGTACGGGTTCCGTTTGAACGGAACCCAGCCTCGTCTCGGCCGCTGGGGAGTTTGCAGGAACCCCGGGAGGAAAAGAATTTTCCGGGGATGCAGTTCATCATCGGGTCATCATTCTCCTCGGCGGGATCTCTTGGTGCCCATGACACCGGCGATGATCCCTATGGCGAATGCGCCAGGGGTGGGAATCTGTGGCACAAGCACCGGGATGTTGCTGGAACCGTCGGCTCCGGCAACCTGCCCCGGGTTGGTCCCGATGACACCAAGGCCAGGAACCGCGATAGACGGTTCAGCGAACAGCAGGACCGTGAGGGTCTGCTCGTTCTGGAGCTGGTCGGCGATCTCTGGGCCCCACAACCAATCGTGTGCCCAGAAAAATCCGAGATCTGTGAAATCACTGGCGTTGCCGCCAACCGGTGACTCGACTCCACCATTCGAGATGTAGCCTCGACCGTTGATCAAGTTGCCGTCACTACCACCGTTTCCAACCTGGAACTCTTCGATGGAAGCCACGGTGTTCGCGTTGGCGCGAACAAGCGTGATCGTATAGGCGAAGACACGATCGCCAGCCCCGAGGGTGATTGAATCACCGCCCTGGTTGAGGATCATGCTGTTGGCAACGTTGTAGACATTCGTGGTGACATGCGTGATATCGGAACCAGCGCCGCTACCGAACGGCACCTCCATTCCAACATCCCACGTATATCCAGTCTCGGTGTTGACATCGAGTGAAGCGATCGGTGAACCCCACAGTGCTGCGGGATCGCCGACAACCTCAAACATTTCCGCGGAAACAAGCCCCGCGTTGGCTGTCGCCACACCAACGCCGAGAAGCGCCAGCGGTGCGATATAGGTAAACCTGTTCTTCATGTGCTCTCTCCAAACCGTATGGCCAAAGCCGTCCGGTTTCCTCCGCATCCCGGTATCAGCCGTGGATGCTCTTTGATCTAGTCATGAACACAAAGACGAAACGAATGTCTTTTGTTGATCTTTCTCAACGACGACGGCGGATGCCGGCGACACCAGCGAGGCCGAACAGGGCCACGGCGCCGGGGGTGGGCGTGTTCAGATCGGGAAGACCGGGGATATCGACGAGCGACAGGCTCTGGACCTGCGCAAGACCGAAGTCGCGGACGTTGACATCAACGAAGTCGATCGCGACATCGCCAGTGGACAGGACGTACCAGCTGTGGACGTCGGTGGCGCCGTTCGAACCAAGCTGGTCACCGGCGGCCTGGTAATCGAAGGAGAAGACGTTGTTGACACCGGCGTTGTTGAACAACTCGGCAACACCAGCGGCCTGACCGGGGGTAGTCTGATCGGAGATCGTGCCGTGCGTCGCGTTGAGCATGTCGTTGAAGTCGATGTTGGTCGAGGTGTCAACGCCGTACTCGAAGGTGTCGATGCCATCAGGACCGTTGCCAGTCATGGTGTAGATCATCAGTACCTGGTTCAGGGCAAGGCCGGGGAGGCCGACGTTGCCGAACACCTCAACGGTGAGCTCACCGGTAAAGGTGGGGTTGCCGCCGAACTCAATATCTGACTGGAACGCCTGCGTGTAGCTGTTGCTCGTGGAGAGCGAACCGCTGACAACACCGGTCAGGTCCAGTGGAACAAAGCTCTGCGAGGCGATCAGGCCTGCACGTGTTCCGACGGAGTTGTCAGTGATGACAACAGCGCTGGCGCTGGAAGCGACTGCAATCGTCGCAAGTCCGGCAACAGCCGCGATACTTCTGGTACGAATGGACATGGTTTTCTTCTCCTCCAGGCGTCTTTCGACGCTTCTCAATTTTGACGCTCGCATCCCACTGCAAGCGCCGACGTGTTCTGAATCGGGTCCGCATAATCTATGGACCCATATCCAGATTACGGGTTCCCGGACTCCTGTCAATCCCCAAATCCGTGAAACCCCGTATTTATTTGACTAAACCGTTCGGGATTTATTCGGAATCAGGGTGACTGGATTCGAACCAGCGACCTCTGCGCCCCAAACGCAGCGCTCTACCAACCTGAGCTACACCCTGCCTAATCACGGCCCCTTCAAAGCGACCGTGCGGCCCACTGTAGCGTTCCCAACCCTCCCGGTCCCGGCTTCCAGAGTCCCCAAATCAACCCACGGTGCTATCTCGAGCCAATGGGGGTACACTGCCGTCGAGCCGGGGGGATTGCCCGGCATCCCTGTTCATGGATGAAGGACACCCTCCGATGACCCTCGCACTCACAAATGACCTCGGGGCTTACTTGCCAGTGCTGGTGCTGATCACCATGGCGGTCGGGTTCGCCGTCGCCAATATCGCCCTCACGCTGGTCTTGGGGCCGAGCCGGGGCGGTGATGTCAAAAATACGCCTTACGAATCGGGGATGACCCCGATCACAAGCGTGCGCAAGCGGTTCAATGTCCGCTTCTACATCATGGCGATGATTTTCCTTGTCTTCGATGTCGAGATCATCTTCCTCTACCCATGGGCGGTGAACTTCGTTCATCTTGAGCCGCAGAGCCCTGAATCCGCGATGTTCCTTGGTAGAGCGCTCTTCTTTATGCTCACAACGGTGATCGCGTACATCTACGGTTACCGCAAGGGCGTCTTCAGATTCGACTGAATACAGAGGGATTCCTGATGAGCGAACAATCAGAATCCATCTTCAGCCCCCGATCATCGCCACGCAGAGCAACCACGAGCGAGCGGGCCGCAGCGGCGCTGCTGGCGCTCGGATGCCTGACCTTGCTGTCCATTGCCGCGTGGCTCAGCCCCAACGCCGAGGGGCATGGGACGCACACCCAACTGGGGATGAGCGAGTGCGCCTGGGCCGAGCATTTCGACGCTCCCTGCGCCACGTGCGGGATGACGACCTCGTTTTCGCACGCCGCCGAGGGGCAGTGGCAGGCCTCGATCATGGCGCAGCCGTTCGGGACAGCGCTCGCCGTGCTGGCATCGGTGCTGTTCTGGGGCGGGCTGCATGTCTCGATGACCGGATCGCGATTGGGGAGCGCTGTGGCTCCTGCGCTCTCATCGAGGGCGCTATTCTTCGGCGGCGCCCTCTTCCTCATCGCTTGGGGGTATAAATGGGTGACCTGGTGAATCATCTCGGAACGCCGGGAGAACCGATCAGTTCAGTGTGCGTATCTAGAATCGTCTGATCAGCACCATCGAGAATCTGCAAATGACTACCAACAACAGAATCCTCTCGCGAGCGCTCGCCGGCGCCCTCGTCATCGGCGCCTCGCTCATGCTTTCAGGCTGCATCATCCCCACGCTCATCGGCGGGATGATGGAGTCGTACAAAGAGAGCAGCACGCACACGATCCCGCTGGACTTCGACGGGCTGCAAGGCAAGTCGTTCGCGGTGATGGTTGCGGCCGACCGCCGGATCCAGTCCACCGATCCCTCGCTGGTTGCGAAACTCACCACCGCGATCACCGCGAGGCTGATCGACAACGCCGGCGCTTCCGGTGTGGTGCCTCCGCAGTCGATCCTGGAACTGCAATACTCGACCCCAGGCTGGGCCGCGATGGACTACCAGCAGATCTGCGAAACGCTCGGCTGCGACATGCTGATCATTGTCGATCTCTACGAGTACCGGCTGAATGAGCCGGGCAACGCGTACCTCTGGGATGGTCGCGCCACCGGGCAGGTCGGTGTCATCGAAGCCGGCAGCGCGCTGGGTGACGACTACATCTATTCAACGACCATCTCCGTCGGGTACCCCGACGGCACGGGGTACGGCCCGACGGACATGCCGCTCGCGGCGGTCTCACAGCGTCTCCAGCAGCGGGTGATCGACCGTGTCTCCTGGCTCTTCTTCGATCACGAAGAAGCCTACTACATGGATTATTGATCGCAGGCGACCGACCGACATGCCAATGACACGATTCCAATCAATCGCAACGAGAGTGTGCGCCGGGTTGATCCTCGCGGGGATCTTTGCCTCGGGCAGCGCCTGCAACATCGTCGCACCGATCGTCTACGTCGTGCACGGCCCACCGAAAGTGAAAGCGATCCACGAGCTGGATCCCGAGCTGAAGACCGTCATCTTTGTTGACGACCGCGCCAACAAGCTCCCCAGACGATCGCTGAAGAACGTCATCGGCAAGAGCGCCGAGGAATTGATGATCAGCAAGGGTGTCATCCTCGAAGAGAACATGATCGCCTCCAGATCGGCAACGCTCGCCGCCTCGGCGGAGACCGATTCAGAACTGATGAGCATCGCCGACATCGGCAAAGCGGTCGGTGTTGACCGGGTGATCTATGTCAAAATCGAGGGGTTCTCGATCTCCAGGGACGGCACAATCATCGAGCCTGTCGCCGGCGCCTTCATCAAGGTCATCGATACCGCGGAGAACAAGCGGATCTGGCCTTCGGAACGCACCGGCTTTCCTGTGAAGATCCAACTCCCACCAACCGGATCCCAGATCCCAACGCAGCGCGCCGGCGTCAACCGGATCCAGATCGGGGTCGCCGAATCCCTTGGCGTGCAGATCGCCAGGATCTTCTACGAGTACGAGCGTGATGCGCTCAGCACCTCCCCCACCGGCTGATCCCGGGAACCCTGATGCGCATTGTCCACCTTGCCGACGCCGATCCCGCTGCGACACCATCTGATGGCGCTCTCGCGTCGATCGCGACGCTGCAGCAGCACGACCCGGAGGCAGAGCACCTGCTCATCGGGATCGGGTCCTCGAATTTCCGCGAACACGCGAGACAGTTCGGCGCTCGAGTGGACGCCTTGGTGCAATCACGATCCGCGTTGACACGATCCCCCGCAAACCGGCTCCGGAAGGCGATCGTGAGCCTTGGCGAGATCGATTCGATCCAGCCGTGGTCATCGGTGACCGCTGACCTCGCTTCACGGTTGCCGGATCTCGGTTCGCTGCTGCCGCCGGCTCCTGGTCATCCCCCGATTATCCGCGACCACGTCGCGCCGACCGCACGAGCGCACTGGCGCGATCGGCTCGGCCTTGCCGAGCACGAGAACGCCATCGCGTTGATCACCGATGACACCGCATCCCCCCTCGCCGGGATCTTCGGTTTGATCCTGCCCCCGGTGACATGCACGTTTCAGGATCGTGTCATCGTCGGGCTCATCCCTGAAACCAGTGCCGGGCAGGGCTCGACCCGCGCGAGGCGGTACGCCGAATCCGCCGGAGAGGTCTGGCGGATTGAGTTGGTCTCGGCTCCTCTGTACGCGATCGCGACGGCGAGTGATGCGGTGTTCTGCCCTGGATCCAGCGTAAACGATTCGCCGTGGCAGGCCTCGTCTGCTGCGATCTATGCGGCGCGGTGCGCCAAGCGCCTCTCGGTCCCAGTGATCTGCTCCAGCTTTGGAGCAACACCCAACAAGCCGCTCATCGAGGACGCCATCGAACCGACCAGGGCTGGGAATGTTGGGATCGCGGCGGTGCTGGTCGATGCGCTGACGGACCAGAAGGCTGCAAGCAGAGGCGAAGAGACCGGGAATCCCACCGAGGGAATCGATCCCGAGGCGCAGCGGTGGATCGCGGACTGGCGCAAGGGCGCCATCGCTGCTGGCGTTGCTTGTCGTTAAGGCTGCGCCGCCGAGAGATCCTGCTCGCGCGGCGTTGCGGTCACCGTCACGGAAGTGGATTCCATCTCGACCGAAAGCGAATCCGGGAGGTCGGGGAAATTGACTTCGATCGCTCCGCCTCCGGCTTCAAGAATCGAACTCGTCAGTTCAACCGCGCCGATAACCCGCAGATCGCCGGATTCGACGCTCTGGATGAGGTCCGCCGGTCCTGTGATTTTCACATCACTGAGGAATTGTGGTTCGATCGAGATGACCCAGCGGTCCAGTTCGGTCTGCGGGCCCCAGACCCAGATCGGCGCTGACGGGATCGTTGTTTCACCGAACTGACTCTGGACCCGGACTGTCACCGTCACCTTGGCAGGGGTGATCGAGAGTTTGGAGTCCGTCTTCAAATTGTCAGCGAGCGTCACCGGGATCGTAAACGTTCGGGAGACCCCTTCAACCAGGTTGACGAGCATGTCGGGGGCCGGGACGACTCTTGCATTCAGGGCCTCACCAGCGGCGGTGAGCGCCCGCATCGCAGATGACGATCCGACGATGGAAACCGTCGCGGGCTCGATCACCGGGTCCGATGCAAACCGCAGCCCGTCGGGGAAGACCGCGACAACCGGTATATCGGAGAGCGTCTCGATCGCCTCGATCTCGATGCTCATCGTCGGGGGATCGACCGACGCGACCACCACCCCTTTGTGTTCATCCATCACCGTCGCCTGGATCACCGAACGAAGGTCGATCGTGTGCCTGCCTGGCTGTCCCGGCACCCCCCCGGCGCCGCTCGCCAGATCGATCCCACGAGCGAGTGATGATTTCACCGAGTCGATCGCGCCCCGAGCGCCTTGCAGCCTGATCGTGATGGCGCCGGACCATGAGGGGTCCGTGTTGTTCACGAGCCGATCAGCCCCTTCCGGGACCGCGAGCCGGACAAAGGTGTCCGCGTTGGTCGTCGCTACGCTCTCGGCCTCGGCGTACAGCCAGATCAGCATCGTCACGACGATGACCGCGAGGACCTCTTTCGTGGTGATCGTCTTCCGGAGTTTATTGAAGGCGCCGCTCATGCTGCGGTCTCCATCCCGGGATCAACAGGCTCACCCTCAGGCGCCTCAGGGTCAACGCTCGAGAGCCGCTCGCGGAGGTCCATGATCAGGTCGTCCTTGGTGAGCCCCCGGAGCAGGCGACCCCGATCGGCGATCGAAATCATCCCGGTCTCTTCGCTGACAACGACAACGATCGCGTCGCTGACGCGGCTCAGCCCGACCGCGGCGCGGTGCCTCGTCCCGAGCGTCGGATCGTTTGTTTCGATTGCATCTGCGAGCGGGAACTGCACACCCGCCGCGAGGATCTTCGAACCCTTGATCACGATGCCCATGTCGTGCAATGGGTTGTTGGGCCAGAAGATCGACTGGATCAGCGCCGCGGAAACATCCGCGTTGAGCGAGCGCCCCGATTCGATCGTCTCGCGCAAGCCGGTGTGGCGCTCGATCGCCATGATCGCGCCGATCTTGTTTTTGCTCAGGAACATGCACGCCTTGACGATCGAATCGATCACCTCGGCAACATCCGAGGGGGTTGACCGGAAGAAGGTCGTTTCGCCGAGCCTGATCAGCGCGCGGCGCAGCTCCGGCTGGAAGATGATGACCAAGCCAAACGCGGCGAGCGTCAGGATGTTGTCGTAGAGGAACGCGATCCGCTCGAACGACTGGCTGGGTGTCACAAGCCGCAGCGCGATCATCAGCAGCACCAGGACGAGGATGCCCTTGAGCGCGCCGGCGGCGCGGGTGCCCTTGACGAACCGCCAGACGATCCAGACGAGAGCCCCGATGATGATGAATTCCAGCGCGACTTCCCACAGCGGATAACCGCCGAAACGGACCATCAATTGCTGGAGAGGCTCGAATCTGAACAACGCGGCGCCCTTCGGGGTGGACAGGATAAAACCGAGACCGGTGGACAAACTATATCGGTTGAACGGGGTTGTGAGCCCGAAGCATTCGACTATTGATGATGCCAGGGGTCGCCAGGCGGCGGTCAGTCCTGCAGAACCGGCGTCATCGGCGCGTTTTCAGAGGGGCTCTGGTCAAGGACGCCGTCAACCAGCCGGAGCGAACGATCGGCACGCTTCGCGACGAGCGGGTCGTGTGTGACCATCACGATGGTCTGCTTCCGGTCCCGATGGAGGTCCGAGATTGTGTCGAGGATGCCCTGCCCGGTCTCCCGGTCGAGGTTCCCGGTGGGTTCATCCGCGAGGAGCACCCTCGGGTTGTTGACCAGCGCCCTTGCGATCGCGACGCGCTGCCGCTCGCCTCCCGAGAGCTCCGCCGGGCGGTGCTTCATCCGGTCGGCAAGACCGAAGTGATCGAGCAGTTCGGTCGCCTGCTCGCGGACCTGTTTTTTCTGACCGAGGTAGCCGAAGCCGTACCGAACCATCGAGGCGACGGTCACGTTCTGCATCGCGGTCAGTTCGGGGAGCAGGTGGTAGAACTGGAAGACAAACCCGAAGTCGCGCGCACGGTGGCGGTCGAGTTCCCGGCGCGACTTGCCCGCGAGCGGCTTGTCCTGGAAGTACACGCCTGAATCTGCTTTCGAATTGTCCTTGTCAGGTCGATCGAGCCCGCCCAGCAGGTGCAGCAGCGTTGACTTGCCCGACCCCGAGGCGCCGAGGATCGCGAGCCACTCGCCCTCGTTGACGGTGATGCTCATGTCGCGCAGCACCGGCACGCGCACCTTGCCTAAGCGGTACGTCCGGGAGATCGATCTGGCTTCAACGATGGGCATAATTCGTTCTGTGCTACTCGAACCGGAGGGCGCGGACGGGATCCATGTTGGCCGCCTTCGCCGCGGGGACAATCGATCCGAGGACGCTGAAGACAACGCCGCCAATGAGGATCAGGACCGCCTGCCAGACGACAACGGTGTTCGGGATCGTGGTGAAGTAATAGACGCTCGGGTCCCAGACGTACCGCCCGGTCGCCTGCCCGATCCACTCGTGGATCGGATTGATGTTGTGGACGATCAGCACCGCGAGCGCCACGCCGATGACCGCTCCGACGAAACCGATGGCCAAACCGTACTGGATGAAGATCATCCCGACGCCGCCTCGGGAGGCCCCGACCGAGCGGAGGATGCCGATGTCTTTCGTCTTCTCGCTGACCATCGCCCAGAAGATCGCGAAGACCAGGAAGACCGCGGTCAGCGAGATGAACCCGAAGAGCGCGAGCACCAGCGAGGTCTCGGTTTTGACCGCGCCGATGAGGTGCGCCACCGATGGGCGTTCATCCCAGCGATCGATCCGGACGCCGCTGATCGAGGGCACATCGAAGGGGTGCGCTGTGGCAAACTCCGCGTAGACCCGCTCGCAGATCTCTTTGACGCGGACATCCGAGACGCCCTCGGCGCCTTTAATCAGGATGCTCGTTGCGCGCGCCGGCTCTATACCGATGATCTCCGGCTCACCGAATGTTTCGTTCCCGTCTTCATCGACGGTGACTCCGCCATCGAAGTCTTCCGCGACGCGCACCGCCTTGTTCAGGCGGAGCATCTCTTGCACCGTGTCGATCCGCGCGAGCACGATGTTCTGATCGAACTCGAAGAGCCCCGTCCGGAACTCGTTCGCGACGGGGAGCTTCCTCGCCTGCACATCGATCGCGACGCCCCGGTCGCTGACCGGGAGCATGCTGAGCGTGACCGAGTCATCTAAAAGATGCGGGAGCTTCTCGATCCGGTATTCCTTGCCATCGGCTTCGACGATCCAGCCGTCACCTTCGGGGTCGGGTCTCGCCTTGGCGCCAAGCCCCTGCCAGTAGGCGCTCTGGTACCAGCCGCCGGTCTGCCGGACGCTCAGGCCGCTCGCCTCGATCCCGAGGACCACCGCCGGGACCGGCTCGTTGGTGACATCATCGTTCTCGGTCAGCATTAAGCCGTCGGTCTCGAAACCTTCCGGCAGGTTGAGGCGGATGTCTTCGGCGTTCTCGTCCTCTTCGACCGGTTCGTCGAGGTGCTTCCACCAGAGGGTGTCGCCGTACCCGGTGACCGCGTCGTAGCTCGGGCCGTCGATCCCGATGACGCGGACCATCACCGTGCGACCATCGGAGAGACCAAGCAGCGCCGGGCCTTCGACCGTCGCGGTGGCGGCGAGGATCTCGTCATCGCTCTCGAGCCGATCGATCAGGTCCTCGTAGTAGGGCATCCCGGTGACCTGCCGGGTGATCTCGACATCACCGACGAGCAGGCGCCCGGTGTCGAGGAGCATGTTGAGGAAGCCCCCCATCACCGACCAGACGACCAGCACCATCGCGGTGCACAGCACCACCGCGAGAACGGCGAGCAACGGCATGACCTTGCTGGTCAGGTATCGGCGTGTCAGGAGGAGTTGGTACACGGAGATGACTCTATCGGTCATTGGGCGAATCGGTGGTCAGGATGCATCATTCTGATGATTTTCCAAAAAGGCCGCGAGCCCCCGGATTGCTCCGGGGGCTCGCGATCGACCAACGCAGGCGATAAGCCGAATTTTGTCCGGCGAGGTTCCCTCGAAAGGGGCCTCGCTCGGGCGGCCATTTCTCTAGCAGCGCCGTTGCCGACGCCGTCAAGCGATCCACCCGTCCCCTGTCCTTCCGGTGTTCGCCCGGACCGAGCGATCGCAGGCCCTTGAGCCTGCGATGGGACTGCATGATCTTGCACGCGGTGGGGTTTACCATCGCCCCGGATGTCACCACCCGGGCGGTGCGCTCTTACCGCACCTTTTCACCCTTGCCTGTGCCCGACGAATCGGGTCATCGGCGGTGTCCTTTCTGCTGCACTTTCCCTCGCCCCTGGCCTCTGGGGCGGGTGGGCGTTACCCACCACCGTGTCCTTTCGTGTTCG
>JAJDDA010000157.1 GCA_029260535.1 Phycisphaerales bacterium
GCCCGTTGCCGTCGAGATCGGCGAGCGCGACGGAGCGGTCGCGCTGGGCGCCCCCTGCGAAGGCGTGGACTTCGGCCTGCGCATCACGTTCGGTGTCGGCTCCGGTGTCGTCGGGGGCGCCAGCGATGTCGTAGATGATCAGGCGGTTGGTGGCGCGTTCGATGACCGCGATGGAGGCGGCGTCGCGGTTCGGGAAACGGACCGGCTCGACCTCGCGGACGGAAGGCGACTCGAAGCGGAGTTCGGCGCCGAGTTCGGTCTGCGCGGGGCTGCCGGTGACGGCGCGGCGTTTCCAGATTCTCAGTGGCGATCGGCTCTCGGGGATGACCGCGAGCACATCGCCTAACCCATCACCGGTGAAGTCTTCGACGAAGAACGCGACGATGTTGGCGTCGGCGCCTCCGGACCCGAGCGTGCGGGGTTCGCCGATGGGTCCGTCTTCGGTGAGGGTGTAGATGTTGATTTTGCCGTCGACACCGGCAAGCAGCTCGGGCGCCGGGGAGCCCTCGACGTTTGCGACGAGGAACGAGGAGCGAGTGGCGCCCAGGCCTCGGATCCTTCGCTTGGAGGTCTGCTCGAACTTGCCCGGGGTGGTCTGGGCGAGGACGACGATCTCGGCGGGTTGCCCGGCGTAGAGGATGTCGGCTTTGCCGTCGCCGGTGACGTCGTGGACGGCGATGGCGGAGACGCGGTGGGCGACGCTGATGGATTCGTGGTCGTAGTGCTTGTTGGGTCGGATGTCATTGACTTTGTACTCGCGCTCCTGCTCGGCATCGGAGCGGGGCGAGCGGCGCTGGAGGTAGAGCTCGATCCGGCTCTTGCGGTTGTTGACCACGGCGAGGTCGATCATCCCGTCGTTGTTGAAATCGGCGGCGAGGAACGGGTCGGCGCCGTCATCGACGACGATGATCCGGGATTCGTCGAACCCGAAGTACTGGTCGAGGCTGTCGCCGGTCTGCGCTGCGGTTGGGACGGTGGCGAGGGCGGCCAGTGCGAGGATGGGGGCGAGGGCCGGTGCGGCACGCTTGATCATGGCGGTCATCTCGGTCGGCGCCTTGGAGCTGGCGCCGGTGGGGTTTGAAATGCAACAGGGACGGGGATCGGACGTATCAGGATGACACGGGGCGCCGATGTCGGTGCGAAGCCGAAGGCCGTCCCGGATACATTCCAGACTCTATGATGATACCGATCGCGCCGGATGAGGCCGCGATTTCAAGGAGAATCCCCGATGAAGAGCATGAGCCGCTCCGTCAGTGTCTGGAGAATGATCGCCCTGCCTGTGGTTCTGGCGGGCGCTGTTGGGCTGCCGTCAGCGGCCCTTGGCGCTGACGGCCTGGACCGCGTGACGATGACCGACGGCCGGACCGTCGAGGCGCCGATCCTGAAAGCGACGGACGAGGCGGTGTGGCTGGATCTGGGGCACGACGTGCTTCGGGTTCCCAGAGAACGGATCGAGACGATCGAGCACGCGGAGGTCGTCGTCGAGGATCTGGATGATTCGGGTGTTGAGGCGCTCTTCCATTCGGCCAAGTCGCTCCCGGTGCGGAACCCGGAGGATCTGGCCGAGCGGTTCGGCGAGGCTGTGATCAAGGTCTCGACCCCGAGCGGGCTCGGGTCGGGGTTCCTGATCCACGAGGACGGGTACGCGATCACCAACGCGCACGTGATCCAGGGCGAGACGAAGGTCAAGGCGACGGTCTTCTCGCAGGAGCAGCTCGAGTTCCGCCGGGACGTGATCGACGATGTCGAGATCGTGGCGGTGAACAACCACCTTGATCTGGCGTTGATCAAATTGAAGCACCCCGAGGGCAAGCCGTTCCCGACGGTGAACGTGCAAGGCGCGGAGAAGCTGTCGGCGGGTGAGGGCGTCTTCGCGATCGGTTCACCGCTTGGGCTCGAGCGGAGCCTGAGCCGGGGCGTTGTTGCGACGACGCAGCGGAGCTTCGACGGGCTGACCTACATCCAGACAACGACGGCGATCAATCCGGGCAACTCGGGCGGGCCGCTCTTCAACGATCGCGGCGAGGTCATCGGCGTGACGAACATGAAGATCCCGTTCGGCGAGGGCCTCGGGTTCGCGATCCCGGCGCGGTACGTGCGGGACTTTGTTCGCAACTACGACGCGTTCGCGTACGACCGGGACAACCCCAACAGCGGGTACTCGTACGATGAGCCGCCGACAAGACGGAAGTTCACCAGCCCCCCGATGCTCGACGACGAGACCGGCGGCTGAGCGGTAGTTTTTTCACTGTAAACAAGCAATTTATGGCAGCGCTTTCGGCGCCCAATGGAGAGATCGCCATGACGAGGATTCGATGGGCAGTAGGCAGCGCGCTGGTTGGCGCGGTTGTTGTGCAGGCGCCGGCATTTGCCGCGAGCCCCACGATCGCGCAGATCGCGCCGCCTGACACGATCGCGGTGCTGGCGGTGGACGACTTTGCGCACGCGCGCGAGATCTTCGAGGCGTCGTTCCTTGGTGATCTCTGGCGCGACCAGGAGATGCAGGACTGGTTCGACGAGTTCCTCGACAAGGGTGGGATCGCGGACGAGTTCGCGGAATCGGCCCCCGGTGCGATGCTCGAAGATGCGCTCGATCGCGCCGGGATGGAGCGGGAAGAGATCCCGATGCCGACCGGTGCTGTTGGCGCGGCGTTCTGGTGGGGCGAGGACCCCGACATCGAGGACATCGGTCTGCGGTGGGTCATGGTTGGTGACTTCGGCGACGGTGGCGACGCGATGGAAGGATTCGTTGAGTCGATGATCGAGGTTGTCGGGGATGAGGAAACGCTCGCCGTCGAGGAAGACGAGTACGAGGGCGCTGCGGTCTGGCTGATCGAGATGGTCGAAGACGATACGGACGACGAGGGCGCCCTCGACGACGAGGATTGGGACGACTGGGAGTACGAGCCGGAGCCGGTGATCGATCACGCGCACGTCGCGTGGATCGACGGCACGCTGGTGATCGCCGGTGATCGCGGCGCGCTCGAGCGCGCGATCAACCGGATCAACGGCGAGGAGATGGATTCACTCGCCGACGGTTCATCGATCATGGACGTAAAGCGGCAGAACGAGGGCGCGCAGGCGTACGCGGCGGGGTTCATCGCGCCGATGCTTGAGGCGTGGCTCCCCGATGAGGCGATGATGGGGTTCTCGATGGACCCGATGCTCGAGGCGCTGGGCGTGCTCGATCTCCGGTCGGTGAGCATGGGCGTGCGGTTCGATGGCCCTGGTGGGGCGATCCAGCAGACCTACGGTGTCGCGGTTCCCGAGAAGAAGGGGCTGATCGCGCTCTTTGATAACGAACTCGATTCGTTCCGCCCTCCGAGCCTTGTGGGCGCGGACGCGAACACGGTGTACCAGTTCGGCTTTGACTGGTCCGGGCTGATGCCCCTGCTCAACCGGGTGGTCGAGTCGATCCCGGATGAGGATATGAAGATGCAGGCGCAGCTCTCTTTGGGATTCTTCGCCGGCGGGATGGCCCCGCTGTTCGATGGGATGCGCCCTGATGCGGTGGTCGTGAAGACGCTGCAACGGCCTTTCTCGCCGGAGAGCGGCAAGATCTACGCCGCGTTCGGCGTTAGCGATGAGGAAGCGATCAGCAACGGGATCACCGGGATGCAGGGGATGCTTGGGTTCGAACCGCGGGATTTCATGGGTAACCAGATCTGGGAATCACAGATCGGCGCGGCGTTGGGGCTCGGGTTCGGTCGGCTCTTTGTCGGTCCTGGCGAGATGGTCGAGGACGCGATGCGTCAAGCGGGGCAGGACGGTGCCGCCGGGCTTGCGGACGAGGACCTGTTCATCAGGTCGACCTCGATGTTGCGTGGCGGCGGGATGCTGTACACCTACCAGAACAGCCGTGAGAATTACGAGCACACGCTGTGGACGATGAACAACCTCGAAGCGATCACCAGGGCGAATCTGGAGGCGGTCGGATACGACGAAGAGACGATCCAGATGATCATCGACGAGCAGCGAGAGGGCAACCCGTTCGCCGAGTTGGAGATGCCCTCAGCGGAACTGATCTACAGGTACGTCGGTGAGACGGTGGTCGGAGAGGCGCACTCAACCGATGACGGGTTCCGTTCGAGATCACTGTTCTTTTCTGCGGACCAAGATTGAATGTTGCAGATGCTCAGGCGCTGATGCGGAGGCGTTTGGCGGTTGCTGCGATGACCGCGGGTGTCTTCAACGGCGGGTGAGCGCTCGGTTGGTTGGACTTGATCGCGGGTGATTCGTGCTGCGCGGTGCTCTCGCTCCAGCGGAACTCGAGATCGACACCGAGCATCGAGAGCAGCGCGGCCAGTTGCGATTCGATCGAGCGATGCGCTTCTGCGGTGTAGCGGGGCTCGTTCTCGGCGTAGATCGAGGCGGCCTGTTCCTGGGCGCTGCACATGAGCTGCTTCTGCGCCTTGGCGTCCATCGGGATGACATCGAAGAGCCCGAGCGCCTTGCCCGCTGAGATGTCGTAGGGGGTGATGTCGGCGAGGCGAAGCGCGCCCTCGACCGCCGGGAGCGTGACGGTCCAGGCGCCGCTTCTTGAGCGCCGGATGTCATCGGGGGTGATCTGCGAGAGGTCGATCGCGTACTGCTTCTCGAACTGGAAGATCATCGCGAGGCGGGCCTTGGAGAGGATCGCGGGGGGCAACCAGGGGAGCCCTCTTGTGCTGGTGGCGATCTCTTTGGCGCTGACTTCGAGGCCTACGAGGCGGCCAACAGCGCGGACGCTATCGACGACGGTGGAGGTCTCGATGGTGGTGTGCGAGGTCGGGTTCGACGCGAATGCCCGGCGGATGAGCCAGAGCGCGACGATGCCGATGGCGATACCTGCAATCAGCAAAATGAGTTCTGTCATTGGTGGTGTGCTCCTACGGGTTTATTCGGGAGCGCACCGGGGTGATTTCAATAGCCTGTTTAGGCGGTCTTTGAGGCTGTTTTCGCGGGTGGTGGGGCCGTGCCGGCGTCCTGATCTGCTTGTGGCAGGTCGTCGAGCCCCGCTGAGAAGGCCTTGATGAAGGCGTTCGCCGAGGCTGAGATGAGGCCGATAACGAGGATGAAGATGGCCATCGCGATGAGCGTGGAGACGATCATGTTCAACGCTGCGATGCGTTGGACAAGGTGCGCCTTGTAGATGATCGCGGCGCCGATGAGCACCGGCGCCCCGAGCGCGACGCCGAGCATGAGTTGCTTCCATGATTCCTTTGGATCTCGGCCTAGCGCGAAGAGCCCGGCGATCGCGGTGATCACACCTGAAGCGAGAACGTCTACGAAGAGGACCCAGTCGGGGAGTTCGCCGGTGTTGAAGGCGTTCAGATCGCCCCCGAGCAGGGCGCGGAAGGCGATGGAGCCACCGGCGGCGTAGTAGCCGAGGAACCCGGCGACGAAGAGCGTCCCGGCGATGCAGATAGCGCCGATGGAGGGGGCGTCGGTGAATTTCTTGAGCAGACCCATGAATGCGCCGAGGGTTGCTGCGACGATGATCGTGCCCTGGAACGCGAAGGTGAGCCAGGCGCCGGAGCGTGCGGTGATCACCATCGCGGCGATAGCTGCGGCGAGGGCGATCAGGGACGCCAGTGCGAGCAACCACAGGAGCGGGCCGTTGGGCGCCTTGGCTGGAGCGATGATTGGGGCTTTGGGTTGCGTCACGGCAGGAATATCGGTCAGTGGGGGTGTGTGATCAAGTGGCGGCGGCGGATTGGGTGGCACGGATTCGGGACGGGCGATGGTAGGTCGAGCGCGGGCCGGTGATGGATTGCGGCCTTCGCTGGCGGTTTGGAATGGCGCGGCGTACAACGTGGTCAGGTTATGGGGACGAAGCACACACATCCCGGCGCAGGCGATGCGGTCGAGTTTTTCGCCGGTATGGGGCTGGTTCGGAGGGCGATCGAGTCTGCGGGGGCGCATGGTTCGAGGCCATGGCGGACGGTCCTTGCAAACGACATCGATGAGGACAAGGGGCGGCTGTACCGGGCGAGCTTTGATGATTCGCTCTTCGATCCGCTGGTGGTGGGCGATGTGGGCGCGCTCGATCCCGAGGCGATCCCGGCGGCGGAGTTGTGGACGGCGTCGTTCCCGTGCACTGACCTGAGCCTCGCCGGCAAGGGCGCCGGGATCCATGCGGGGCAGTCGGGAGCGGTGTGGGGCGTGCTTCGGATGCTGAATGAGATCAAGGTGAAGCCTGACTTTGTGCTGTTCGAGAACGTGATGGGGTTGGCGTCGAGCCACGACGGGGCAGATTTCAGGGCGCTCGTCAGCGCGCTCAACAGCGCGGGGTACGGCGTGGATCCGGTGCGCGTCGATGCGGCGCATTTTTCGGCGCAGTCGAGGCCCCGGTTGTTCCTGCTGGCGACTCGGTTTGAGCGGGCGGCAGCGATGGGGATGGGCGCGATCGATCCAACGACGATTGTTGCGAGCGATGTTCGTCCTAAGCGGTTGCTCGGCGCGATGCGGTCGGCGCCCGAGTTGGTGTGGCATGCGCGGGGATTGCCTCCGCTCCCTGCGAGGACCGCACGGCTCGGCTCTGTGCTCGAACGGCTCGGCGACGACGATCCGCGGTGGTGGAGCGAGGAGCGGGCGGCGTATTTCTATGCGCAGATCCACACGAACCACGGCGCGGTCGCCGAGCGGATGATCGAGGGCAAGAAGAAATCGCACGCGACGGCGTTCCGGCGGATGCGCGATTGCGGCGACGGGCGCGGCAAGCGGAGCGTGATCGAATTACGCACCGACGGGATCGCGGGGTGTTTGCGGACACCCAAGGGCGGCAGCGCTCGGCAGATCCTGTTCGAAGGCGGAATGGGGAGATTCAGGGTCCGTTACCTGACGCCCACCGAGTGCGCGCGGTTGCAGGGCGTGGCCGAGCCGTTGCCCGGAGGGTTCAGCGATACGAAGCTGCTCTTTGCGCTGGGCGATGCGGTGTGCGTCCCCGCGGTGCGGTGGGCGGTCGATGCGCTGACCGGCGCGATCGGGGCTGATCCGGTAAATCCGGCTGTTTGTGTCCGGGATAATTCTGCGGTGACCGCGTAGAATGCGCGCTTGACCGGATCGGTCAAACGTCGGTTTCAGCAACGACACCTTTGATAAGGCGGGCCTCAGCTATGCGTCATCTGTTTAATCGTTCTTTCGCCGTTGTTTCAGCGCTGCTTGCGATGGCTGGGTGCGCGGTCGCCGGCGGTGAGCAGGATCACTCTGGCCACGCGCATGGCGGCGCGGCAGCGCCGGAGTCGGCGCCGCTGGATTGGCACGCGGAGGAATCGGGGATCCTGCGCAACTATGTGCAACTGACGAGCGAGAAGGACTACGTGAAGGCCGGCGAGGCGTACTTTGATCCGACCGGCAGCTGGATCATATTCCAGGCGGTGCCCCGACCGACCGATGGGAGCGCGCCGGATCAGCATTACTCGATGTTTGTTGCGAAGCTCACGCACGATTCGCTCGGCGCGGTGACCGGGCTGGGAGAGCCGGTGCTGCTGAGTGAGCCGGGGTCGGCGAACACGTGCGGGTTCTTTCATCCGACGGAGCCGTCGCGTGTGATCTTTGGGAGTACGGTGACGCCGCCTGCGGACAACCAGCCGGCGGGGTACCAGCGCGGGTCATCGAAATACAACTGGCAGTTCCCGGTTGAGATGGAAGTTGTCAGTGGCGTTGTTGGGGCTGTTCATCAGGATCACAATCCAACCACGCACCAGATCAAGGCGTGGGATCTCCCGGCGCCTCTCTGGTCCCGCCCTGGTTACGATGCTGAGTGCGGTTACTCTCCCGATGGCAAGTTCATCGTGTACACGCAGGTGGACGCGAAGACAGGCGATGGCGATCTGTATGTCTTCGATGTCGAGAAGAAAACACACACAGCATTGGTGACCGAGAAGGGGTACGACGGCGGGCCGTTCTTCTCCCCTGACGGCAAGTGGATCACGTACCGCTCCGATCGTCGCGGCGACAACATGCTGCAGGTTTTTGTTGCGGAGTTGTCGTTCGATTCGAACGGTTCACCCAACGGGATCAAGCGCGAGCTCAAGGTGACGGACAACGAGCAGGTGAACTGGGCGCCTTTCTGGAGTCCGGACGGGGAGTACCTGATCTACGCGACGAGCGAGGTGAGCCACCGCAACTACGAGGTCTTCTCGATCGAGGCGCCGGTTGGCGCTGCATCGAACAAGGCGCCGGGTGAGCTTGCCAAGCGGCGGATCACGTCCGCGGACGGGTTCGACGGGTTGCCGGTGTTCAGCTCCGATGGCTCGATGATGATGTGGACAAGCCAGCGCGGCGGGCTCTTCGGTGATGAGGAGCGACCGACGAGTCAGGTGTGGGTTGCTGAGATTGTTTCACTCGATCCGAGGGACTGACCCAGAACAGCGTCGTCGTTACGCCGCGTCTTCTTTGTCCTGGTAGCGGTCGAAGGTGCGGACGCCGGCGGGGGTATCGGGCTTCTCCGTCCAGTCCTCGACGTTGGGGAGCGTGAGGTTCATTTCCTGCGTCTTGCGGTAGCCGAGCAGGCGGACGACCTCGAGAACATCGGTCCACGTGGGGAACGTTCTGCCGTTGACCTTTTTGAACGCCTCGATGGCGTTGACAAAGAGGAATTGCTCTGCGGTGAGCTCACCCTCTTCGGCGGCCTTGGCGAAATCGGGGAGGCGCTTGCCGGCGCCTCTGCGGCGTTCGAGCCCCGAGTTGTGGATCCCTCCAGGGGCGTAATCGCGGCGATCGATCCCGGCGCGCCGATCCATGACGCTCCGCTTGGCTGCTTTGTCATCGTCGTGGTTGTTGGGGTTGTCGTTCGGTTGATCAGCCATGGCGGAGGATGCTCCATGCCGCCCGGCGTGGTTGGCCGAGCGCAGGTCAGTAGTTGTCTAACTCTTCCTCAACGTCGTCGTCGTCGTCATCGTCGTCGCCGGGGAAGAGCACGCCGTCTTCCTCCACATCATCGTCGGTGAGGAGTTCGACATCGTCCTCTTCTTCATCGTCAAGAAACACCTCGTCCTCGTCCTCGTCGTCCCACTCCTCGTCGTCATCGCCTTCAAAAGCGGCTTCGTCGTCGGGAATATCCGCGTCATCGTCATCATCGTCATCATCGTCATAGACGTACCCGTCATCGTCGTCGTCATCGACGGAGGCGAGTGGTGCGGAGTGCGTGGTGGCCTGTCCGTTTCCGGACGCGGCACACTCGAGGATGGGATCGGCATCGGGAGCGAACATGCCGGTTGCTGTGATGATGGTGTTGATCTCGGGATCGATGATGGTCGTCATGGGCGTTGCCTTCGAAGGGGTCTCTTGGTCGCGGCGTCCACCGCGGCGACCTCAAACCGCCAGCGCGGTACACTACTGCCCGGCGCTTCCGTGTCAAACCATTTTTTTGGGCTTCCGTCGCCAAGCCTGAGCCATCGAATCCGCATGACGCACCACACGATCCACCAGAGCGCCGACGAGCGCTTCAACCCTGTCGCCGGCGTGCTGGCGTACCTGCTGCCCGGGCTCGGGCACTGGTACCTGGGCGAGGCGAAGCGGGGGCTTCTTATCGGAGCCGGGGTGCTGTGGCTCTTCTTCGGCGCGGTCCTGATCGGCGGGATCGATTCGGTGGACCGGGTCGAGGACAAGTGGTGGTTCGTGGGGCAAGCGGGCGTGGGACCCATCGCGTTCGCTACTGATCTGGTGCACCAGACGCAGTTCAAGGTCGTTGATTCTCGCGGGCAACTCCAGACGCCGCCCCCGGGGCCTGACGCGAAGGCGTCGAAATCGATCGGCCACGCGAACGAGATCGGTTCGCTGTTCGGAGCGATCGCCGGGATGCTCAACATCATGTGTGTGATCGATGCGCTGTGGCGCCCCCGGATCGACCGGCGGGTCAGGATCAGGTCGGTATCTGCGAGCGAAGGGACGCCGGCATGATCCTGCGCCTGCTTGCGTACACGCCGTTCCTCGATCCGATGCCGATGCCCGGCGGGATGTGGTGGCTGACGCTGGCGCCATTGGCGCTGGGGATCGCGGTGGTGTACAAGGCGATCAAGCTCGACGACATGCGCCGGTACAACAAGCAGGTCGCGATGATGACGACGCAGATCATCGCGGTCATGGTCGCGCTGGCGATCGGGATCCAGCTCGTCGTCGGCTGGCTGACGCCCCTGCTGGGCGGGTAATCGCCCGGATTTGCCCTGTCAGGGCGAATTTTGGGCGAATCCACGCGATTGTTCATGCAAAAACGAGGTTTCTGGATATTTACGCGCCCACTTCTTGTGGAAAGGTCGCTCCCTGAGGTGATGGGAGACCGATCGGCGTTTCGCTTGAATATGGACTGCCTCCATAGCGTCGACGGCTCAGAACTTGAAAGGGGACAATCATGATTCTCACTAGTATTCTTGCAGCTGGCGCTGTTAACGCGGCTGCGGTCGGTCAGGTTGGCGAAAACTACTGTCACCTGACCTGGGACAAGCAGTGCTGCCCAGTGCCTGGGTGTAACGTCTCGATCGCGCCTGGTGTGCTGACGATCTGCAACGAGAAGCCGGAGCCAGCGGAATTCACCTGGGTGCTGACCGATGTGTCGGGGTTGGGCCTGCAGTTCATGCCTGCGAGCGGGACGGTGGTTCCTGGTGGCAACAGCCCGATCGGCATCCCGAGCACCTGTATCGACATCCCGTTCACGGTGATCTGCCCGCCCAATTTCCCGGTCGGTTCGGTCGCCGATTACCAGGCGACCGTAACGAAGGTCGGGACGAACGAGACCTTCACGTGCTTCGGCAACGTGCGCAACGTCAGCGACTGGAAACTCGATCCGGTCGGTGATCCGGTGATTGATGTCTCGATCCCCGCCGACGCGACGCAGCCCGCGGTCAGTTCGCGCGGCGGGCTGTCGGTGAGCAACCTCGGCTCGAGCGGCAAGGACGGCGTGTCGATCACGCCGGTAGTGATGGGTTCGTTCAGGGTGGAGCCGAGCCAGTTGGTGATCCCCCCGATCGCCCCGGGCAGCTCGTTCACGGTGGATTCGTTCTTTGATGTGTTCTACGAGATCCAGCCGCAGTCGCTGACGCGCGGCGCCCCTCCCCAGAGCAACATCGGCGACATCCTGTTCATGATCGATACGGACGTGCCGCCGGACGGGATTGCCGACACGGTGATCGGCTCGCAGACGGTGCGAGGCGTTCCCACGGCGGCGCCTTGCCCCGGCGACATCAACAACGACGGCGTTGTGGACACCGCTGATCTGGGCATCCTGATCGGTGCGTTCGGGACGTTCTGCTTCTAAGTTGACCGGTCGGACAATCCGTATCTTTATCTTGAACACGATCTTGAACACAGCGAGGCTCCCCCCTCGCTGTTGTTCTGTGCGCGGTTTGCGGGCACTCGCAAAGCGATTTCCTGCGTTGTGGCCGCCTGCCACCCCAGGGAAACCCTTTGATCCGATCCTTATCGGTCCCTTTGATCTTGTGTTGACATTGATGCGCGGGATGATGGATCCGATCCACGCTATCCAAGGGCGATGGGTCCCGGGCGTGGGTTTGGGCATAGCAATATCAATCGAGGGGATTTCAACAATGATTCTGACAAGCGTTTTGACCGCGGGCGCTATCGGCGCCGCAACTCTTGCCGGCCCAGCGGGCGGCGGCTCGAACTCCTGCCACCTGACGTGGGACAAGCAGTGCTGCCCGGTGCCCGGGTGCGACGTCTCGGTCGCTCCTGGTGTGCTGACGATCTGCAACAACAAATCGCAGGGCGCCGAGTTCACCTGGGTGCTGAGTGATCCGTTCGGCATGGGGCTGACGTTCCAGCCCTCGAATGGATTCACCGGGCTGGCTCCGGGTGAGTGCATCGATCTGCCGTTCACGATCATCTGTCCGCCCGGATTCCCGGCTGGCGCGGTTGCGGATTACGAAGCGACCGTGACGAAGCTCGGGACCAACGAGGTGTTCGGTTGCTTTGGGAGCGTGCGCAACGACAGCGATCTGAAGATCGGCAACCCGGTCCCGGTCGTTGAGGTTGGGATCCCGGCGAGCCCGTTGCTGCCGGCCCCTCGGACCAACGTGCGCATGTCGGTCGACAACCTCGGCTCGAGCGGCAAGGACGGCGTGAGCCTGTACATCGTGCCGATGGGCGGATTCTCGGTTTCACCGAGCGTGCTGCTGCTGCCCCCGATCGTGCAGGGCGCATCGATCTCGGATTGCCGGTACGACGTGTTCTTTGACATCCTTCTGCGCGGCGGTCCTCCGCAGCAGCAGGTCATGGGCGACATCCTGTACATGCTCGACACCGACGGCGACAACGTTGGCGATCAGGTCATCGGTTCGCAGACGGTGCGCGGCGTGCCGCAGGCGGCGCCCTGCCCCGGCGATATCAACAACGACGGCGTAGTCGATACGGCTGATCTCGGCATCCTGATCGGCGCGTTCGGGACGATGTGCTTCTGATCTCAACTCCGTGTTCCACGGGGATACCGGTTATTGATCCTTTCAGCAACAGCAGGGGTTTTCGCTCCTGCTGTTGCTGCATTGTTTTCTGCGGTTGCGCCGAGTGCGCCCTTCCAGTTTCTAATCCAGTGGTTTTTACTTGTGTATTTGTATGAACAACGAGACGATACGGCTTCAATCATCGCCGGACCTTTCGAGAGGCGTGGCCTCGTGGCGTTGGTTGTGACATCGTTTGGGGAGTTATCCAATGAAATCTATCTCTGCTCTATTGGTCGCTGGCGCTATCGGCGCAGCGGCGACCGCCGGCCCGCCCGCTGGCGAGAACACCTGCCACCTGACATGGGACAAGCAGTGCTGCCCGGTCCCTGGGTGCAACGTCTCGATCGCGCCTGGTGTGCTGACGATCTGCAACACGAAGCCGGGCGGCGCCGAGTTTATGTGGGAGTTGATCGACGACTCCGGGATGGGTTTGCAGTTCCTGCCGAGCAGCGGCTTCGCCGCGCCGGGGAATAACCCGACGGGGATCCCGACGCCGTGCATCGACATCCCGTTCACGGTGATCTGCCCTCCGAACTTCCCGCTCGGCTCGGTCGCTGACTACTCCGCGAGGGTGACCAAGGTCGGCACGAATGAAACGTTCGGTTGCTCGGGCAACGTGCGCAACTTCACCGAGTGGAAGATCGATCCGGTCGGCGACCCGGTGATCGATGTTCCAGTTGCATCCGACGCGACCCAGAAGGCGGGCGCCGGAAGGGGGCAACTCGTGGTCAGCAACATCGGCTCGAGCGGCAAGGACGGCGTGCGGTTCTCGATCGAGCCGATGGGCGATTTCGGCGTGAGCCCCTCGGAGCTGGTCATCCCGCCGATCCCGCCTGGCACGTCGTACTCCATTGATTCGTTCTTCGATGTTTTCTATGTCGGGGCCCGCCGTGGCGTTGACGCTTCACCGCCGATGGGTGACATCCTCTTCAAGATCGACACTGACGGCGACAATGTCCCTGACACGGTCATCGGCTCGCAGACGGTGCGCGGCGTGCTGCAGCCGGCGCCTTGCCCCGGTGACATCAACAACGACGGCGTTGTCGATACGGCTGATCTGGGCATTTTGATTGGCGCGTTCGGGACGATGTGCTTCTGAGTTGAGCGAGTTCTTTGAGATTCAATAACCGTTGCAGCGGGGCGTCGAGTTGGCGTCCCGCTGTTTTTAAATCGTGTTCAACTCCAATACCCTCGGGCACTCTCCACGCAATCCAAACTCACGATCAAGTACCGCAGCGCATCGGCGGCGTGGTCGGGGCCGTCTTTGGCAGGGGTGAGTGCGTGGGGGTTGTCGCGGGGGTAGTGCAGGGTTTCGAGCGATCGGATGAGTTGCTCGCAGCGCTCGTGGATGATCAGTGTCGGGTGGCCGGACGCCGGTTGTAGGCGTGCACGGATCGCGAGGACGCCCTCGTGGATTGACTTGGGTCGGTCGCGGACGGTGAGGCCCGCTTTGCGGAGTTGCTGCGCCGGGGAGACACCGGTCTGGTCGCTGCGCTGCC
>JAJDDA010000158.1 GCA_029260535.1 Phycisphaerales bacterium
GCGGCGGCGGTGACGCCGGCAGCGATCATGCTGCGCCGGATGAGCGCCGCAGAAACGCCGAATGCGGCGATTCCGGTGAGGCCTGTGGTGATACCGAGGTAACGATTCATTGGGATCTCCTCTTCCATCGAGTGGTCGCCAAGGTGCGGGGACCGTTTTTTTGCGATGATCAACGACCGCTGCGGGAGCGGGCGATGACCTAAGGATCTGTGACAGTTTGAGCGGTGGTGAACGGACTGATCAGGAGCAGGACCCTCCGAACTCTGCGATGAGCAACCCGAGATCGGCGGTGTCGACGACTCCGTCGTCGTTGAAATCACTGGTTGGTCCGGCGGTGCCGAACTGCGAGATGAGCAGCCCCAGGTCGGCGGTGTCAACAACACCGTCGTTGTTGGTGTCGGTGAGCAGGGCGCACGGCGCGAAGACCGGCGCGGTCAGCGCGCCCTCGATCCCGGGCTTGCTCTGATCAAGGCTGACATCCACCTCGACCGGCGAGCCCGCCGCAGTGAACCAGAACGTGTACATCGTGCCGAAGCGGATGGTGTTGGGGAATTCTTCGTTGTTCCCGGCGTTGGGCGCCGGTGCGGACCACTGGATAGCGCCACCGGAAACGGCGCTCGTCCACGGCGCTTGCGAGTAGTGGAACTCCTCATCCTCGAGCGGTGCGTTGAATCCGATATCAGCAGGGACAACGCCCGATCCGATCGGGATGGATATCGACTCGATCTGTCGATCGAGGTTCATGTTGAAGACGTTGTACTCGTAGCGGTTGAGATCGGGGCCCAGGTTCACGACACGGTGCGCGACACGGACCTTGCCCTCGGTCGCCGGCGACGCGGTCGTGACCGCATCGCCCCACGTGTCGATCAGCGGCTGCTGATCCATCGGGCCAGACGTTGCAAAGATCCACTCGGATACGGCGTCAGGTGGGGGTGTCCCGGTGAGCCTGCGGTTGGCGAAGTTGTTCTCGATATCAATATCGTTGGCGACGACGTAGAACCCTTCCATGAACAGATCGCTCAGCGTGTCGGCGGCGAGTACATCGGCGTCGAAGAACCGGATCCTGTGATCGAGCAGGTCGTGCGGGAAGAAGTTGGTGTTGTGCGAGCGGAGGCCGTCACCGGGGAACGCCGCCGGATAGCCGACCTCACCGGTGTCGAAGTGCGAGCCGAGCGGTTCCCAGTACCCGGTCAAGGGGTTGATCTCGCTGCGCGGTCCCAGGTGCTGCCGGTTGGAGTTGGTGAAGGAGCCGTAGACATCGAAACACCCGACACCGAGGAATTCGCCGGGATCATCGGCGCACATGTCGTTGACCGAGAGGAAGCCGTGCTTGATCCACGCGAGCCCGATCTGTTCGAGCCGGCCTTCGCGGAGGCGGTAGATGTTCTGCCCGATGAACGGGTGCCGGTTGTCGATGGGCTGCCCGAACGTGCCTGCAGAAAACCAATCGACATTGATATTCCCGACGTTGTGCGATTCGGTCAGCAGCCCGGCGCTGACACGACCGGTCGGGAAATCGCCGACTCTCGTCGCGACGCCGAACTGATCGAGATCGCTGATCTCGACATCGAGGATCACCGGTCCCCGGTCCTGAGCGACGACGGATACAGCGCATCCGATGAGCAATGAGGCGATGCAGATCATCAGTTTGGCTGTTCTTTGGTTCATCGAAGGGGGGGCTGTGCGCCTCTGGATGTGGATTCAATACAGGTATAACTTCGTCGAATTGATGCGAGAACCACACTAGAAGCGGGTCATTTTGATCGACATCGTCGGGTGCTGATTGGGCCCGGATTGCCGATAAAATTGGGGAATCAGCCCAAAGCGGATGCCCTTGGCCGCTATGCCTGAGTCTAGGCCTCGGCGACCGGATCCACAACGAAAAAAGCAGCATTCGCCGCACGCGGGACAGGCTATCCGGTCATCGCGGATCCGATTCAATCAAAGTTATCGGGTCCGGCCCTGCGATCAACCGGCGATGCAGTCTTCACCGAACGAGCCGATCAGGAGCCCCAGATCAGCGGTGTCGACGATGCCGTCGGTGTTGATGTCCGCCAGGGTTCCCGGTGTTCCGAACTCACCGATCAGGAGCCCCAGGTCGGCGGTATCGATGACACCGTCGCTGTTGAGGTCCGCTTCGAGCATGCATGGCGCAGCGATAATCGCGGTGAGCACCGGTTCGGTCCCCGGCTTGTGCTGCGCCAGGGCGACCACAGAATCCGCCAATTCTGAATCCGCGGTGAACCAGAAGGTGTACATCGTGCCGTAGCGGATGGTGTTCGGAAAATCCTCCCCCGCGCCGGCGTTCGGGGCGGGTGGCGCCCAGACGATGCTGCCCGCATTCACCGTCGGGACCCACGGCGCGGCAGAATAGAGCGGTTCCTCGTCCTCGACCGGCGCGTGGAAACCAAAGTCGGAGAGCACAACGCCGTCACCGATCGGGACCTCGAACGATCCGATCTGGCGATCGAGGTTCATGTTGAAGATGTTGTACTCGTACCGGTTGTGGGTTGGATCGAGAGCGA
>JAJDDA010000159.1 GCA_029260535.1 Phycisphaerales bacterium
CCCGCGTCCGACCGCGCTGCCGGCGACGTGCGTGCCATGCGAGGAAACGGTGTTGGAAACATCCAGCCCCCATGTTGCGACGGAATCTCCATCGGTGACGTCGTAGGCCTCGAATGGGGTGGGGAAGTCAGGGTGCGAGAGATCGATCCCGGTGTCGGCGACACCGATGCGCACGCCCTTGCCGGTGTTCTTGCTGACACCCAATCCGAGGCGGACGGAGGAGGTGTCCGTGATCACGCTCGAGACATCGTTGAGCGCCGAGTAGCCGCGCCCCGCGGAGTTGACCTTGACGATGTTGTTGATCGCGCGGGCCTGTGCAAAGGCGCTGTGTTCAACCCAGGCGAGATAGGCGCCGTGCGGGTGCCTGCCGGGGATCGGCGGCACGTAGGTTGATTCTTTCAGATCGATTCCGTTCTGGCGCAGGTCGTCTGCCTGCTGCGGGGTGAACGGCTCATCGACGTAGATCGCGCAGAGCTCGACGTCGAGCACCGCGGTGTCCATCCCCAACTCGACGAGCGTTGTTGCGAGTCGATTGGAGCGCGAGGTCGCGTATCGTTCCTTGATCGACTGTCGCCATTGCAATTCGGCGCTGATCTTGTCGTTACCGGCTGCAATTTCTGGTTGGGCGGTCGCGAAGGACCCCATCCATCCAGCAGCAAACGCAACAACAACGGTTGGGGTAAGTCTGCTGCGGCGCAGATCTATGAACATGGGCATCATCGGGCTCCTCACTCGTGATGGTCGTGACGACGAGCAGCCCGATTGTAGCACAGGCGCCGGCGGAGGAAGATTGGATTCCTACGCGCCGACGCCCTGAATGCTGCTGAAAACCGATGTTTGAAGATCAGCGCCGGCGTCGAGTTGTGAATCCGACAAGAGCGGCGCCGGTGATAAACAGCGTTCCCGGAGCCGGGACCGGGTCCCCGTCAATCTCCAGAACGAAGACCTGCGACGAGTCGCCTTCCTGGAAGGTGTACTCCTGCGAGAACCAGGGGGCGCCGCTGAGGTACGTGGATGAGCCTCGGTCATTGACATTCAGCGAGCCATCGCGGCCCACCTTTGCCCACTCGAAGCCGGTCGAGTCCTCCGACATGATGACGAAGAAGTAATCACCAGCGCTGAGCGCCAGCCCGGCCATGCTGAATTCGCGGATACTCGTCCCGAACCCGTCTGCTTCCATGCTGAACACCTGCTCGAACAGCACATCCTCACCCGACGCCCCAGGACCGATCATCGATGTCACCGCGATGGTGATATCGGCTCCGGTGCTGAATCCTCGCAACGCCGCGGTATTGAGTACCGATGCGTTCGTGATGGTGAAGCCCTGTACCAGGGCGGTCTGTTCAGCGGTTGGTGCATTGCTGAATGTGGTATCTCGCGGCGAGAATGCGTTGCCGTCCATCGTATCTACGATGATCCCGGCGGACGCGCTCCCGGCGCTGAACACCACGCCGACCGTTGTCGCGCATGCGACAACGCCCAAACGTTTCAAATTGTCCATTAAAAAACTCTCTCTCCATGTGAGGCAGTCTGTGCAGGACCGCCGATTCCCTGTGTGCATTCTCACCTTACAGAGATCGGATTTGAGGGTCAATACATTTTGTGAAAAACCGTGATAACAGCGCCAAAGAATGGAATCTGAGGGCGCCACCGATGCCGAAAAAAGATCCAACGACCGAGAACAAGCACGTTCCTGTGGCATGATCCCTGATCCTCTAAGCGGAACCTATCGCGAACCGGTCGGCTTGTACGTTTGCCTCTGCAGTTGCAGCGTGGGTGTCTGCATCTGGCTGGCCGCACTGCCTGCCCAATAGGACGATCGCTGCATGGAAGAAGCGGATCGCGCGGAACTCGGTTTCCGATGGACTGTTTTGACCCCAGGCGTAGCCGCGTATGAGTTCACGGACCTGGTCACGGATTGGCTCGCGGAATAGGGCGCCCGGTGCATCGCGAGGGCGCCGCTGGGAGCGGGCTTGGCCCGGCGGAGCGGCTGCCGCGATGGGTTGCCCGCGTTCTGCAGATAGACGTTGTTCCGCCTGCTGTACACCTCGGGGCTGCCGAACGCGACGCCCCGGTTGTATACGATGTCCCCCTGGGTCGAGACCGCGTAGGGGCTCCGCTTCATCGTGACCTGCGGCCTGCGGTGCGCGTTGTAACCACCGCTCCCGACACGGAGGTTCGCGTCGAGCGCGTACTGCGCCATCGTGAGCGTAGTGATCAGCAGCACAGCGCCACAAAGAAACGGCAGCCGATCACCGCCGGGCAGTCGGTTCAATTTACTCATTGCCGCTGCCCACGATGCCGACGAGCTCAACCTCCGCCAGCACCGTCTCGTTGGGGCCGATGCCCATGCCTCGACCGGCAAGCCCCGCAGCGCCCGATGGGGCGAGAAGAATGATCCGCTTCTCGCCGACCTTCATCGTCGGGAGCATCCGCTGCGCCCCGGGGAGCATCAGCGCGGAATCGATGGTTTCACCCTTGGCGCGTGCGACCTCCTCACCGTTGAGCAACGCGATGGTGTAGTTGAGCACGACCACGTCGCCCGGTTTGGGTGAGGCCCCGGTTCCTTGCCGTTCGATTTTGAAAACCCCGCCAGCGGGGGTCTTCTGGGCGCCTTCGAGTTTTTCGAACTTCTTCTTGAACGCCTCGCCGGCCTTCCGGTTCTCTTCCGCAAAGGCGCGGTACACCGGATCGGTCGCGAGCTGGTGGGCGATCCTCGCAGCGAAAATCTCGTCGTTGAACTCGATCAGGGCGATCTGCCGTGCACGATCAGAAATCTTCGAATCAGCGCCACCGATGGCGTCGCTGAACCCGGCGATCATCGCGGCCCGATCGAAGGTCACGCCGTCGCTGGCCATGTTCCTCGTCGCTTCGCTCCCCAGATCCCAGCCGAGGCTGTAGCTGACCGTCTTGTCCGCGGCGTGGCCGCTGTTCGCTGAGCCCTGCTGTGCGGATGCAGGGTGGTTAACCGCTTGGGAGAGGAGCCCGGCGGCGATCATCCCGGCGGCGAATACGGGCAGTGTGCGTTTCCAGTTCGGCATTGCGGTTGCTCCAAGGCGGTTCGGTTCGGCCTGTTCCCATCGGGTGAACAAGTTGGGGGCATACTACAACGGATTTATGCGGCAGGAGCAGGAAATAGGCTCTCTCGGAATCGTCGCATCAAGGGGTTGGACTCGCACCGCCTCCCGGCTATGCTGCCCCGCTTGGGGCGTATAGCTCAGCTGGCTAGAGCGCTGCCGTCACATGGCAGAGGTCACTGGTTCAAGTCCAGTTACGCCCATTCCTTTTTTGGTCTAGCCAGCCAAATCCCCCAAATTGTTAAAGATCACCTTGCGAGGTGTATCGCGACGAACGCTCCCTGCGGCGCACGCGTGCTGTCGTTTTATGCGATCGTTGGCGTAGTAGTTGGCGTTGGATTCTCGCCGGCTGTCGATGCGCGGGGCGTTCTCAATCGCATCAACCAACGGCAGGATCCTTGCGTCCACCGAAGAGTCTGGGGGTGTGGCGCTGGGATCAGCATCAGTCTGCTTCTCTCGTTCCAGCCGAGCCAAAAACACAGCAGAAAGACCATTCTGCTAGCCATCACTAGGGTAATAGCGCTATACTGGACATGGAGGTCTATTGAATAACACCTTCCGAAAGGCATTGTCCGCGATGGTCTTTATGCTGAAAACCTGCACCATGAAAAGGTTTTTCGGCTGTCGATCATCAATGCTTTGCTCAGGGATGTGGATCTGGTGCGTTCTGGCGATGTTTGTAGGGATGAGCCCCGCGAGCGGGCAGCCGGCGGGATCGCCAACCGAGGATCCGGACCGCCGGTGCATGCACTGCCACGGGCAGGAGCACATTGCCCAACTCAACCCGCAGGAACGGCTTTCGATGGTCGGCACCTGGCTGGACACCGAGAACCCGCCGCCGGAGGGATGGGGGGATGCCCAGCGGAAGTTGCGTGGGGATGAGCCCGAGTTCCGCCCTGGGTTGTTGATCCGTTCGGATGCGATGGCGGGGAGTGTCCACGAGGAGACCACGTGCGTGGAGTGCCACGAGGACGCGGTGCAGCTGCCGCACCCAGCCCGGCTCGACCTGGCGACCTGCGCCAAGTCGTGCCACACCAATGCATGGGATGAGTACGCCGAGGGATCGCACCGAGATGCATTTCTCGATGGCGACGAGCGCGCGCCCACCTGTGTCTCGTGCCACGGCGGTCATTCCATCCACTCCATCGACAGCCGGGAATCATCACAGCACCGGCTGAACAGCCTGTTCCTCTGCGGCGATTGTCACGCCCAGCACGGCTCCGGACAGGAAGGCATCGAGTCGGCACAACGGGTGCAGACGTACCTGGACTCCGCGCACGCCAAGGCGATCACCAGCGCGGGGCTGCTCTGGGCCGCGACCTGTTCCGATTGCCACGGCGCACATGCCGTGCACAAGGCCGATGATCCACGCTCGAGCGTGTACCGGTCGCGCATCCCAGAAACCTGCGGCAGCTGCCACGAGGGCGTTTCTGACATTTATGCAACCAGTGTCCACGGCTCGCTCTTGGCTGAAGGGGATGAGGCCGCCCCGGTCTGCACCGACTGCCACACCGCGCACGGCATCACGCGGACCTCCTCGCCTGCTTTTCTGCTGGACGTCATCAACGATTGCGGTGAGTGTCACGACTCCCCGAGCGAGAACGGGGAGCGGCACGGGACCTCCTACGAGACGTACAACCGGAGCTATCACGGTCAGGTCATCAAGCTCGGCTCGACCCGCGCAGCACGGTGCGTTGATTGTCATGGGTCGCACGACATTCTCCCGCTCGACGACCCGCATTCAAGGGTGAGTGCTTCGAACCTGATCGCAACTTGCAGTTCAGTCGATTGCCACCCCAGGGCGAATGCGAACTTCGTCAAGTTTGATCCGCACGCCGACTACCGCGATCGTGAGAACTACCCGGTGCTGTATGCCGTCTGGTGGTATTTCATCATCGTGATGTCGTTCGTGTTCACGTTCTTCGGGCTCCACTCGCTGCTGTGGTTTATCCGCTCGATGGCGAGCCGAATCCGGCACGGCCGTCCTCAAGGCCACGCACCGGCGACCACCGCAATCCGCAGGTTTACAACGCTCAACCGGATTAATCACGGGCTGGTGGTGCTGACCTTCTTCGGGCTCACCGCGACCGGTATCCCGCTGGTGTTCTCGCACCAGCAGTGGGCGAGCGTCCTGGCGAACCTGTTCGGCGGGATCGAGACCGCCGGGTTCTGGCACCGCATCTTCGCCACCATGCTCATCGTCAACTTCGTGCTCCACTTCATCGGACTAGGCCGAGCGTTCCGCCGCAGGAAGATCACCTGGCGCCAGTGGCTGTTCGGGCCGGGCTCCCTCGTCCCGCGATGGAAGGACTTTGCAGATTGCTTCGGGATGTTCCGGTGGTTCGTCTGCCTTGGCAAGGAGCCACGATTTGATCGCTGGACCTACTGGGAGAAGTTCGATTACTGGGCCGAGGTCTTCGGCTCCATGATCATCGGCGGCACGGGGCTGCTCCTGTGGTTCCCGGAGATCGCATCGGTGCTCATCCCCGGCTGGGTGTTCAACATCGCCATGGTCATCCACGGCTATGAGGCGCTGCTGGCGATCGGGTTCATCTTTACGATCCACTTCTTCAACGCGCACATCCGCCCCGGGACGTTCCCTGTGGACGAGGTCATGTTCACCGGCAGTGTGCACGAGAAAGAGCTCGAAGAAACGCGCCCCGAGGAATACAAGCGGCTCGTCGAAACCGGCGAACTCGATTCGCTCCGCGTGCCCTCGCACAACGGGAGTCGGCGCCCGTGGTTCATTGTGATTGCTGCGGTATCGGTCGGGATCGGCGTCACCCTGCTTGTGCTCATCATCCTTGGAGGGCTCAGGGCGATCTGAGAAAGGAACCATGACGCGGGCCAGAGGCAACAAGAAGACCGGGATCCGGTCCGAGCACAACCGCGTGTTCGCATCGGTCGCGGTTGTTGCAGCAGTGGTGATCGTCACCGCGGTCGTGCTGTTGGTCCGCGCGATCGGTAGGGCGTCTCCGCAACCGACGCCAATGCCGAGTGCCATCGCGCCCCAGCCGCGACTCGTGTCCGCGCCTCGCCCGACAAGCGTGATCAGTGTTGCTGACGGTTGCCTGACCGCCGAATGCCACGGTCCGATGGGTGAACGGTTGAATGTGCACCAGACCTTTGTTGAGCAGGCCTGTGACACCTGCCATGCGCCCGACACCGGCGGGCATGTGTACCCGCAGCTCGCCTCGATCGAGAACACCTGTGCCTCGTGCCACGACACCGGCGCCGACCACCGGTTCCAGCACCAGGCAATGGGTGAAGAGTCGTGCCTCGCCTGCCACGATCCGCACGGGTCGGGTTCGCCTGTGCTGCTCGTCGCAGATTCTGTGGAGGCGACCTGTCTCCAATGCCATCCGAGCGATCAGGGAGTCGTTGCGCACGAACCGTATGGCGCTAATCAATGCGCCGATTGCCATGACCCGCACGGCGCCAACAACGCGAGTCTCCTGCTCGGAGGCGATGGCGTGGACCACTGCCGAACCTGCCACACCCCGACTGTTGAGGCGATGGAAACGGGCTTGCATACTCACCAGGAGGCAGAAGGCTCGTGCCTCGGCTGCCACGAAGCGCACACCGCCGCGCACGAAGGGCTGCTGGCGTCGCAGCCGCGCACGCTGTGTGTCTCCTGCCACGAGGAGATCGGGCAAACCGTCGCAGGGGCGACGGTCTCGCACGACTCGGTGCTGAGCGGCGACCAGTGCATCACCTGCCACGATCCGCATGCTTCGGAACACCAGGCGATGCTGCGGAACACCCAGACGGAGGTGTGCCTGTCGTGCCACGACAAACCGGTCATCGCGGCGGACGGGCGCGAGGTGATCGCCCTGGGTTCAGCGCTCGATTCGGCAACCCAGGTGCATGGCGCGATCACCATCGGCCAGTGCAGCGAGTGCCACAGCGTCCATGGCGGGACACACGCCACGTTGCTGCGATCGATCGACACTACTGTCTTCGTAGGCGCCTACGACACCCGGAATTACGCGCTGTGCTTCTCGTGTCACGACAAGGCTCTTGCGGAGTCGCCGAACGCGACACAGTTTCGCAACGACGACCAGAACCTCCATGCGGCGCACCTGCAGGCGCACGACAAGTCGGGTGGTTGCTCGGACTGCCACTCGGTCCACGCCGGCGAATCTCCAAGGCTCATCGTTGAGGCCGTGGATTATCAGGGCTCGGGGTGGTCGATGCCCATGAACTTTGCGCTGACCAGTGACGGTGGTCACTGCGCCCCCGGTTGCCACGAGCCGATGTCCTACAGCCGTCGCCAAGGTGGAGTCCCCAGCCTCGGAGGATCACCATGAAACGCCCACTCCTGCCCGTGCTGATCGTGTCGATGTTCCTGGTCTCGGGAATGTTGGCAGGGGAGGCGCCGCCCGAGCCGCTCGAACCGCTCGACTCGACCGGGTCAACCGCGCCGGCGCCAACCGTCGCGACTGCGCGCGAAGGCTGCATCACATCCGAGTGCCACCCCGGAGTGAAGGACTACCCGTATCTCCACGGGCCGATCCGCATCAGGGGGTGCGAAGGCTGCCACGAACTGACCGATCCCGCCGAGCATCGCTTCGAGTTTCTCGCTGAGCGAGAGCAGATGTGCGCGCTGTGCCACATCCCCGAGCCGACCGACGCCCCGTTCTCACACGAACCCTTTGCCCAGGGCGAATGCCTCTCTTGCCACAACCCGCACGGCGGCGCCGGTGTTCGTCTCCTTCGCGGCGAGCGCTACGCTGACGCGTGCGCATCGTGCCACGAAGACATGACAGGCGCTCACGACACAGTCCATGGGCCGGCATCGGTTGGCGCGTGCGGCGCCTGTCACGAGCCGCATACTTCATACCGACCCAAACTCCTCAACGCCGAAGGGCGGGACCTGTGCCTCAGTTGCCACATCCGCACCGGCCTGGAGATCGAGAGCCTGCCGGTGGTGCACGCTCCGGTGTTGGATGATTGCCGCGCCTGCCACGATCCGCACGCCACGGACACCCCCTCGCTGCTTCTCCACGAGCCGCAGGCCCTGTGCACCGAATGCCACCAGGACATCGCGAACACGGTTTCGAATGCCTCGGTCCAGCATGCTGCGGCAACGTCCGACCGCGCCTGCCTCAACTGCCATTCGCCCCACGCGAGCGAGCACGCGGGCTTGCTCCGCATGGACGCTCAGCATCTCTGCTTCGAGTGCCACAACCAGGCGATCGAACTACCCGGCGGCGGGGAACTGATGAACATGGAGCAGCTCATCGATTCGGGCAAGAGCCTGCACGGCGCTGCGACGCAGCGCGGCTGCATCGAGTGCCACGATATCCACGGCGGCGGACACCGGCGCCTGCTGTCGAACGAGTACCCCTCTGATATCTACTTCCCGTTCTCCGAAACCGCGTACGCGCTGTGCTTCAGCTGCCACGATCGGCAGATGGTCCTGCTTGAGCAAACCAACTCGGCGACCGCCTTCCGCAACGGCGAAACGAACCTGCACTATGTCCACGTCAACCGCGATACCAAGGGGCGGTCGTGCCGGATCTGTCACGACGTGCACGCCGCCACACCGGAGCAGCACATCCGCCAGAGCGTGCCCTACGGCCCTGCGGGTTGGCAGCTCCCGCTCAACTTTGAGTCCTTCCCGGAAGGCGGCAATTGCAATTCAGGCTGTCATCGGCCGTACGCGTACAACCGTATCGAGCCGGTGGTGTATCCCGATATCCCGATCGACGACGATTGGAAAGGGGTTGACCTCGATCCTGATGCGCCAGCCGAACCCAAACAACCACCGGATGATCGTCCGGATGACTAAGCGATAAACGCCGCCGGCCAGCGCGCCGGCACAAGGAAAGGAGCAAGCCATGCTCACAAGAAAAAATTTCGTTCGTAGTCTCGCCATATTCGTCCCTGTGGCGATGCTTGCTTTGCCAGCAAGTGGCGACAAGCTGCGTCTCGTTGATCCAGGCGAGCCGGTCCCGGCCTATCACATGCCCGGGATTGACGGCGCAGTCATTGACAGCAAAGCAATCAAGGACAAGGTCGTGGTGCTGGTCTGTCTTTCGGCAGAGCAGCGCCGATCGGAGCTTGCCGCAGTGGAATCGTTCAGTGCCTGCAAGCAGTTTGATGAAGACCAGGTGAAACTGATCCACATCACCGCCGATGTGATCCAGAAGGGGTATTTTGAGGCCTTCCGGACGGACCACAGCATCAGCGCGCCGCTCGCATTCGATGTTGACCGGGTCTTCTTCGGACAACTCGGGATGATCGTATTGCCCACGACGATAGTCATCGACGCCGATGGTCATCTCGCGCATGTGATCTCATTGCACAGGGGTTCATACGAGCACACGCTCGACGCCTACATACGCCACACGATGGGCCAACTCACCGACGAAGAACTCGAAGAGCGACTCAAAGCCGGCGCCTCGACCAACGGCTCACCAAAGAGCCTCGCGTCCGGTCACCGTGCGCGCGCACGATCGATGCGGGGCAAGGGCCACGCGGACACCGCCCGCGCGGAACTGCTCCTGGCGCGAGAACTGGAGCCGGACAACAACGAGACCATCCTCGACCTGGCGGATCTGGAGATCGAGCTCGGGAATCTCGACTCGGCTGACGAATTGGTCGGCATCGTGCTCAAGGGCCAGCCGAACCACCGCAGGGCACAACAGGTCAAGGGCATCGCCTGCTTCCATCGCGGCGAATTTCACGAAGCCGAGCGGTTCCTCAAGGAGGCCCTGAAACTCAACCCCGACCCGGAGCGGATCCACTACTACCTCGGTCAGATCTGTGAACGCAACGGTGAGACGGAACTCGCACTCGAATATTATCGCCAGGCGCTGCGGCGGATGCTGCACGAGCCGGGCTGATGCGGCCGTGTCTCGGGTGCATTGGATGACAGGGCGTTGCCGCTGTTTTACGCGACGACCGTCTCCTGAAGCGGCATCGTGAATTGATGCGATGCGGCATTCGGAGGCGCCGGTGCTGGTTGGATGGCGCTGGTGTGAACACGCCGGCGCGGGACCGCTTCGAACCGTCCTGGCGCCGCTCTTCGAAGCGCCCACCTTGTCGCGAGCCGCCACGCGAGCGGATCGCGTTCGGCCAGCGCCCTTCTGAACCCGGTGATCGGGCGCCCGTGCACGGCATCGCACGCGGCGCGGATCAGGCGGACCATCCCCTGCGTCGATTCCAGCGGGGGCGGTTCGTGATCGAGATCGATCATGGGAAGCAGCCACCGGCGCAGCAACTCAAACTGTTCATACCGCTCGTCATCATCCGTCGCGCTGGTGACCGTTTCGTGCGCGCCCTGGTGCATCTCGACCAGCGGCTCATTGCACAGCGCCAGATCGCCGTGCCGGAGGGCGCGGATGAACCACCAG
>JAJDDA010000160.1 GCA_029260535.1 Phycisphaerales bacterium
CAAACGCGCGCTGGCAAGCGACAAGCGACAGCGGGTCTTCCGGTTCCGCGCGGTCGCGGGTGAGGTCTACTCGCGGATCCCGGCGCGGCAGCGCGCGCTCGTCGATGCGTATTCCAAAGGCGTGAACGCGGGGCTCGATGCGCTGGGCGATGTCCCTCCCGAGTACCTGCTGCTGCGGCAATCACCGAACCCGTGGGCGCCGGAGGATTCGATCCTCGTCATGCACGGTCTCGCGATCGGGCTGGCGCAGGACGCCTCGTACGAGCGGATGGTTGCGGTGATGGATCAGGCGCTGCCGCCTGAGCTCGTGCGGTTTCTGACCCCCGAGACTGACCGCGACGATGCACCGATCCTCAATGACAACCCGGATGACCCGACCGGCGGATACATATCACTGCCGATCCCGGGGCCGGGCGTCGTGGACCTGCGCGAGAGCGAGCCGTTCGAAAACGGCATCGAGATCGAGGACTCGATTGTCGGCGAGCCTGACCTGACGCCGATGGCTTCGAACAACTGGGCGGTCGCCGGCGCGCGCACGGCGCATCAGGGAGCGATCCTCGCGAACGACCCGCACCTGTGGCACAGCGTCCCCAACGTCTGGCGCCGATCGCGGTTGATCTGGCCCGGCGGCGATGCGGTCGGTGTCAACACGCCCGGCTTCCCCGGGATCGTCATCGGCGCCAACGAGCATCTCGCGTGGGGCTTCACGAATACGACCGGCGATTTTCAGGATCATATCCTGATCGAAACAGACCCCGACGATCCGGAACAATACAAGGCCGCGCCGGGTCATTACGAATCATTCGGAGAAATCGTCGAGACGATCGACATCGCAGGCGGTGCTGTCGAAGAACTGAAAATCCGCACAACGAAGTGGGGGAATGTGGTCCGGGAGGATCACCACGGGAACCCGCTCGTGCTCAAGTGGGCAGCGCTGGATCCATCTCTCCAGAACCTGAACCTCGCCGAACTGATGTCCGCGGGCACGCTCGAAGAGGGCGTCGAGTTGATGCGCACGTTCAGAGGGCCCTCGCAGAACGCGGTGCTCGCCGATGACCGGGGACGGATCGCGTGGGTCGTCGCGGGATATCTGCCGAATCGAACAGGGTTCAGCGGTCGGGCGCCGGTCTCATGGGCGCGCGACGGGGTCGGCTGGGACGGCGAGCTTGCCTCGGCTGATCGCCCCCAACTCCTCAATCCGCCGATCGGTTACTTCGCGACCGCCAACAACCGCACGGCGGACCTGACGCGAGCGCGTCTGTATGGTCGCGCCTGGTCGCGTCCTGGCAGGGCGAAGCGCATCATCGAGCGTCTTGCTGCGATCAACAGCGCCACCGAGCACGACATGCTCGAACTCCAGCTCGACACGCTCGCGCCGCGGCACGATCGGCTCCGCGCCATCATCCTGAGCGCGATCAACGAGGACGACGCGTCCGGCGATGTGGCGCAGGCGATCGGGCTGCTCAACGGCTGGGACGGGACGGCGAGCGCCGATCAGCCGGCGTACCGCATCCTCAATACGTTCCGCAGCCTGCTCCGCCGCGAGGTGATCACGCCGTTGGTTGCGCCCTGTCTTGAAATCAATGAGGGCTTTGCGTACCGCTGGACCAACACCGATGAGCCGGTCCTGCGCATCGTCGAGGAGCAACCGGCGCACCTGCTTGCGCCGGAGCACGCCTCCTGGGGCGCCCTCATCCGTGACACATTCGCCGACGCGGTGACCCGGTGCGCTCAAGACGGCGGTATCGATCGAGAATGGGGCGACGCCAATCGCGCCGCGATCTCACACCCGCTCAGTGACGCGATCCCAGGGCTGGGACGTCTGCTCGACATGCCCCATGATCCGCTCCCCGGTGATTCGGGGATTGTGCGCGTCTCAACCCCCGGGTTCGGCGCCAGCCTCCGGCTCATCGCGAGCCCCGGGCGCCTCGAAGACGCGATCTTCCACATGCCCTGCGGGCAATCGGGGCACCCGCTCTCGCAGCACTACCGCGATGGTCACGATGATTGGCTGAAGGGATCGCCCTCGCCGCTGCTGCCGGGTCCTGCGGTTTCAACCCTGCGGCTGACGCCGAGCCTTGGACCCTGACGCGGGCGATGTAAACTATTGCGCACGCATACACCGGGATACTTTTCTTGCCACCGATCCTCCGACCATCCTTCACACAGCCGCTCGACATGACCGTCGACGAGGCGATGGCGCGGATCGACGCGGTCAAGGAGATCGGCGGCGCGCCGGTCATCGTCGAGGCCGCTGGCAAGGGTCGGCACCGGATGATCGCGCTTGATCCATCCCTCCGGCACACCTGGTCACCCTGGGCGCACCTGGACCTGCGCGAGCCGGACGAGGCGCACGGGGATGACCCCGATGCGCAGAGTATCGCGGTGCTCCGGTTCAGCCCCAACCCGGCGCTGTGGTTCGGGATCATGTTCTCATACCTGACGCTTGCGACGATCGCGTTCTTCGCGCTGTGCTGGGGCGGCGCGCAGATGATCATGCACAACCCGCCCTGGGCGCTGTGGGTGATCCCGGTGGCATTGGCGATCGCACTGGCGATCGTCGTCGCTGCAAGGATCGGTCAGCGGCTGGCGCATGAGCAGATGCTGCTGATGCGGGGCGCGCTGCGTATAGCGCTGGGGGTCGAGGGCCACGCCGAGCGCGAATAAATATTCGTATTTTCGTGAACCGTTCCGGCTCCGCGAGCGACCTGATATCGGAGCGATGAACAAGAATTCACCCACCATCCCGAGCGACACACAAGACGCCGTCTACGACCAGTGGCTCGTTCTCCGATGTCAGGGTGGCGACGCGAAGGCGTTCTCGGAACTGTTCTCGAGGTGGCACCCTCGCCTGCTCCGGCACGCGCGGCGCCTGCTCGATTCCGCCGACGAGGCGAGCGACGCGACGCAGGACGCGTGGCTCTCGATCACCGGGGGTCTGATCCGGCTCAACGACCCGGCGCTCTTCAGGAGCTGGGCCTACCGGATCACCACGCGGCGCTGCGCCGACAAGGTGCGCAAGAACCAGCGCATCCGGAATGCAGAGCGCCCCGCTGCAAAGCCCGAGCAATCGAGGGCGCCGGACCCGATGGCCGCGATGGAAAGCGCCGACGAGATCGACCGTCTCCGCGCCGCGATCCGCACGCTCCCTACGGAGCGGCGCCTGGTCCTCTCGCTCCTGTACGTCGACTCGCTCACCGTCGCTGAGATCGCCTCGGCGCTCGAGATACCGACCGGAACCGTCAAATCGAGGCTGCGCCTGGCGCGGGAAGAACTGCGCCGCGTCCTCGAACCACAACCAACACCATCTGAACAAGGAGTAAAGTTATGACAGACGACCTCGATCGGAAAATCCAGCAAGCGCTCAGTGCCGATGATGCCGAACTGTTCGGCGAGGGCGGCGAGATGGGGCTCTTCGAGATGATGCTCGGCTCGTTCAAAGGGCGCCTCCGAGGGTGGATGATCTACGCGATGGTGATGACGCTCATCTTCACCGTGGTCATGTTCTTCTGCATCTGGAAGGCGTATTTCGCGGACGACACCGACACCAGGCTCCTCTGGCTCTTCGGTGTCATGTTCTCCGGCGCGGCAACCGCGATGCTCAAGATGTGGTGGTTCATGCAGATGGACAAGCACAACATCCTCCGCGAGATCAAGCGGGTCGAGCTCCAGATCGCGACGCTCGCCAAGCGATTGCAGGGCTAAACCGCCGCGTGGCCGGGGCGGAGCGCGGGCGATAGAATCAGCCCATGCCCGGATACACACCCGCTTACGCAATGCCGACGCTCGGCGTCACCGACATCGAACAGGCCCTCGCCTTCTGGGAATCGATCGGCTTTCAACGCTGGTGGAAGTTCCCGGAAGAGGGCGAGGCGACGCACGTCAGCGTCCGGTTCGGGCAGGTCTCGATCCTGCTCGCGCTGCTCGAAGAAGAGAGCAATGGAGACATCCAAAGGCAGAGCGTGTACGTCGTCGTCGAGAACGTCATCGCGTGCCACCTGCGGTGCAGCACGACGCACCCCGAGGCAACAACCGACCTCGACGACTACGACTACGGCATGCGAGATTTCAGCCTGACCGATCCGTGGGGGCATTTCGTGGTCTTCGGCGAACGATTGGATCGGCAGCCGGATACGGTTGAGGCTGGGAAGATCTCCGAGAAGTAATATGATTCTAGTGCGACGAGCATGATCTCGGCGAATCATCAATATTATTAAAAAACTTCATAGGCCAATCGCTCGCGATCTTTACTCGCCGCTGTAGTTATTAACTACAGGCGCGGAGTACAAACAGAAGGCAAGATAAACCTATATTTATGTCGCTTTCGATTCTTTGTCTGACGTCATGATCGAATCAGTAAGTCTTACACAACCACTTGTAAGGCGAGCAAGTACCCGAAGTTGATCCTTGCAAACGCGGCTTTTTGTAGGTTCTGGGTAATCAATAGAGTGTGAGACTTCTCCCCACGCTTCGTCCATCATTGTCCGAACTTGTATCTCGCAAGTAAATTTATTGGTTTGGTTAATCTGAATTACATAATGCACGCTGGTATACATGGAAGTGTTGTTATCAACGGCAAATCCGATATCTCGATAAAATTTCTCGTATTCTGTGTCCCAGCATTTCGCCGTGGGTTTTTCTTTTAGTTTTAGTTGCTGTTGGTTAAAAACAGCTCGAAGGCCTTTATCGATCTGCTTAATTTGTTCTGTATGCAAGTGCAGTATTCTTATGCCCATAAGATCATCAATTGCGGTGAGCACATTGTGAGGTCCTATGTCCGGGTCTTTGTTTTCAGCCAAGCATTCCATTGCTTTCCTGATGAGTTTCTTTTTGAGATGATCTGCGTCTTTGACTCGGTGTTTTACAAAATGTGTGCACGAAGAGACGTCTGGATTGCTGGTCAAAAAACTTTCGATTCCTTGGGCAAGTCCAAAGAACGAATCTCGAACTTTTTCAAATTCGTCAACGGCAAGGTCGATTTGCCTGAGATGTTTTTTGAGTAAACGAGCCATAGTCAAGTAGTTTTGCGTTTAACCGCTCTGCGTTTTCGCACGTGCTTTGGGGGTGGCGGCAGTAAAAATTTTTGTGTTCTACTGAGAATAGCCGTGGCAATTTTATCAAACTCATTCATAGCCAATTCTTTTGAATGGCTGTCGCCTCCGACAACTTGTGAAAATGGCACGCCTTGTTGCTGGGCGGATTGAACAAGTGATCCGAAATCCTTGATGGCTCCTAATCTGGATTCGGATACATTGTAAGGCGTAAGAGATGTGTCCACCTCAGCTAGCACCTTTACAATATCTTTTGTTAGCGACCTTTCAATTCGACGGAGATAATAGCTTGGTTTGTTCGCCATTATTTGGCCGTAAATTCGGAACTGATGGGGCACATATCCAAGAAAGATTGGGGCTCCTTTCAGGAGCCGGGCGTCATCGGGGGCAAGGCTTTTGATTGTGCCCCAGTCAATGATCCAGTTTTTTAGAGTTTGTCCGAGCGTCAAAAGAGCACGCTCAGAAAACAAATCGCATGCAACTGGAATTATAAACCCTTCGCAATCTAATAATATTGCTCTGTTTAGAGGACCGATGTTTGGCCCCGTGTCGTAGAAGATAAAATCAACATTGTTCGCTGTTGCGGTAGCCTCGACCACTTTGCTAAGTGCTGACATTGCGCTTATTGCGCCTAGCCTTCTCTTGAAACAATCCGACCAAGCATCTCCCAAATAAGTTTCAAATTCGGAAAGGCGAATGTCGCCAGGGAGTAACAAGATGTTGCGGTCGATTGCATGTGGTGGGATTAGAACGGGCTCGCCGTTTCGATTGTATACATTCTTTAGAGATGTCCAAAGAGTGCCACCGGTATCTTTATCAGAGTTATCAAGTAGGGTGTTTACAACTTTATCATCAAGAAGATAAGACGTGAGATTACATTGGGGGTCTCCGTCGACTAGCAATACGGACTTACCTTTGCTCGCTAGGGCGGACGCTACATTTACAGTAAGCGTAGTTTTCCCGACGCCACCCTTGTGATTAAAAATTGTTAATCTTGCATGTCGTTTCAATGTTGCTAACTCTTCTTGGCGCGGCTTTTTCGTTTAGCTTTTTTCCGTCGGGGCCGAGATGCCTTCAGCGCGTTGTCTGCCGCTTCCCTGTCTGGTAGTGCGGCAATGAATTGTTCACCTGCCGCGGTAATTTGCTTAGTCCCTTTTCCTGCTGCGGCAAGAAATCCTTTTTGTGTCGCGTTGCTAACAGCGTACGCAGTATTTGAAAATGGAGACTGGGCAGCTTCGGTATTAAGTTTTGAGATATCAATAGTTTTGAAATGCGGCGTATCTTGGTAGTGGGTCAAGTAGAATGCTAAGCACGCCGCGCGTTCAATATCGGTTTGTGGTTGTTTCTCAAGTAGGAACTCTTTGGCTGACAAATCAGTGTGGTCTGAGAACACTAGCCCGCGCCTGCTTATTGGTGTGGCGCTTGAAATTTGAGTTGATATGCCTGTTGAAGCGAGAGATCCGGAATCGGATCTGAGTTGGATATCCAAAAACACAGACACGGCTCGCAGGAGCCTTTGTTGCGTGTCTTTGTCGAATTGTGAAAGATTGTCTAGAACACCTTGGAGAGCGGCTTGTTCTTGGTGTAAATCATTGCGATTGTCTTTGGGTGAGTCCATATCTAATTGTACGCCTTTATGCTCAGTGTTGCCTCAACCCATCCCCTTCACAATCGCCTGACCAAACTCCGAGCACTTCAGCTTCGTCGCGCCCTCCATCTGTCTGTGGAAGTCGTACGTCACTGTCTTCGCCGCGATCGCGTTGTTCGTGCCCTTGATGATCAGGTCCGCGGCCTCGTCCCAGCCCATGTAGCGGAACATCATCTCGCCTGAGAGGATCACGCTGCCCGGGTTCACCTGGTCTTTGCCGGCGTACTTGGGGGCCGTGCCGTGGGTGGCCTCGAAGATCGCGGTCCCCGTCTGGTAGTTGATGTTGGCGCCCGGCGCGATGCCGATACCTCCCACGCACGCGGCGAGCGCATCAGAGATGTAATCGCCGTTTAGGTTCATCGTCGCGATGACGTCGTACTCGGCGGGTCGCGTGAGGATCTGCTGCAGGAAGGCGTCCGCGATGACGTCCTTGATGATGATCTCGCCGCCGCTGCTGGTCTTGATGACCTGCCAGGGGCCGCCGTCGAGGTCCTGGGCGCCGAACTCCTTCTTCGCGAGCGCGTAGCCCCAATCCATGAAGGCGCCCTCGGTGAACTTCATGATGTTGCCCTTGTGGACGAGCGTGACGCTCTTGCGGCCCAAGTCGATCGCGTAGCGGATCGCGTCGCGGACGAGGCGCTCGGTGCCCTCGCGGGAGATCGGCTTGACGCCGAACCCGGTGGTCTCGGGGAAGCGGACCTTGGCGTGCATCTCGGGGAAGTTCTCTTTGAGGAGGGCGTTGAACTTCTTCGCGTCGTCGGTGCCAGCTTCGAACTCAACCCCCGCGTAGATGTCCTCGGAGTTCTCGCGGAAGATGACCATGTCGGTCAGCTCCGGGCGCTTGACCGGCGTCGGCACGCCCTCGAACCAGCGGACGGGGCGCAGGCAGACGTACAGGTCGAGGACCTGCCGGAGCGCGACGTTGAGCGAGCGGATGCCTCCACCGACGGGGGTGGTCAGCGGGCCCTTGATCCCGACGAGGTAGGTCTTGAAGGTGTCGAGGGTTTCCTGGGGGAGCCACTCGCCGGTGGCCTTAAAGGCCTTCTCGCCGGCGAGGACCTCTTTCCACTCGATCTTCCGCTGCCCGGAGTACGCCTTCTCGACCGCGGCGTCGAGCACCGGCTGGCTGGCGGCCCAGATATCGACGCCGGTCCCGTCGCCCTCGATAAAGGGGATGACGGGGTGATCGGGGACGTTGAGGCCGTTGGAAGACATCGTGATGGTGGTGGTCATGGTTCAGGCTCCTCCCGGGGTCGGGGTTGTGGGGTGTGTATTTGGTTGGTGTCGATTCTGACCTGTCAGGATAGCACCGATCGGTGCGGCGGATCGTGGTTTGGATGGCCGGGGGTTTCGGATCTAGCATGCCCCATTCCCCCATCGCCCGCCCCGGCGTTTCGGGGATTCAGATCTCTGGCGGGGCAACGACTGATGGAGCATCGATTACACATGCGTGGAATGAAGATCGCGGTTGCTGTTGGGCTTCTTGCCGGGTTGGTTACGCTGGCGATCCTTGCGGAGACCGATCCCAAGGCGAAGACCAAGCCGGCGACGCCTATCCAGACGCTCCAGACACTCATCTTCAATTCGCGCAACAGTTTGCCCGCTGAGGTCATCGCCACGATCGAGTCGGGCGTCGATGTCAACGGTGTCGATTCGCTGGGTCGAACCGCGCTGACCGAGGCGCTGCTGCTTGGTCGGCTCGATAACGTCGACGCATTGCTTGAGGCGGGCGCCGATCCTTCGCAGGCAGGGCGCGATGGGTACACCCCGCTGATCCTCGCCTCGAACGCGGGGAATGTCGGAATGATCGAGACGCTCCTGAGCAAGGGCGCCGATCCGGAGCGGGCGACCCCGGCGGGGGTCACCGTGCTGCACACCGCGTGCCGATCCACCGCGGAAGACGAACCGCTGAACCAGATCGTCGCGGCGCTGCTCAAAGCCGGCGCGGATCCCAACGCGAAGGATGCGCAGGGTTTCACCCCGCTGATGGTCGCGGCATCGAGAGGCCGGGTCGAACCGCTGAGGATGCTCCTCGACGCCGGGGCGAAGATCAACGCAACGAACACCTCCGGGTTGAATGCGATCACGTACGCGGTGATGAGCGGCGACTTCGCGAGCCGTGCCGAATGGGAGTTGGATCTATCAAACCCGAGCGAGAGCACGGTCCGCGCGATGGGGTTGCTGGTGATGGCGATCCAGCAATCCGACAGCCTCGCCTCGGTTCGGCTGCTGCTCGGGCGCGGCGCCGACATCAATATCCAGGACGCGGGGGGCTGGACCCCGATCATGCGCGCCGCGGGGATCGGCAACATCGACCGCTACCGGCTGATCATCACCGAGGCCGGCGGGAGCGTCGAGACCGATGCGGCCAAGGATCAACTCAAGATGCTCGTCAAGACAGCGCACGGCGATCAGATCGTTTTGGCGCTCCGCAACGCGGACGCGTACGTGAACCTGCCGAACAACGTCGGCGCCGACGCGATGACGATCTCACGGATGCGCAGCGACGCGGTGGGCAAGCTGATCCATGGGTTGCTGCTCGAGGGCAAGCGCGTAACGGCGGCCGATGTGACGCCGAGGACGCCTGCGCCAGCTTCAGATCCCGACAATTAATCTGCTCGCGTGAGAATCAATCCCCGTGCTTCTGCCGGAGCCTCGGGCTGAGCCTTAGCAGCAGCTGCAGCCGTTCGATCTCGTTGAGCCAGTCCTGCATTGTCGCGCGCAGCTCGTCGGTCGGGATCGGCGCCCCCGGGAGCGGGCAGTTGGCGCCGAGTTGTTGCGCCGCCATCGCGCGGTAGCGCGTCAGGGTGCGGTCGCCCAGCAATCCGATGAACTCGTAATCCTCCGCCATGAAGACCGCGGTGGGGACGCGCAGGCCGCCGCAGATCATGATCCGTTGCGACAGGTCCGCGTGCTCGTCGCGATCAACAAATTTCAGATCGATCAGTTCGCTCGCTTCGGCGATCCGCGCGATCAGCGGGCACTGCTGCACGCAGTCGCCGCACCAGGCGCCGGATGAAACGACGATCCGCATCTGCCGTGTGAAGCTGCTGATGAGCGTCAGCTGCGGCTCGGTCAATTCGATCTGGTCGTACACATCGCGCCACGCCTGCTGCTTGTCGGGCTTTGCCGTCGCGACGTAGTCATCGAACCCGAGACCCGCGCGGTGCTTGCGCTCAAGGAAATCGGCTTCGAGAAGTTGGGGCGTGGTCGCTGTGCTCATGGGTCAGGCTCCGGTCGTGCGGATGCGGGTGAAACCGATTCGATGCCGAACTGCGCCGGGGGTTTCACCGGTGTCGCCAAGCGTAGGCATCGACACGGAGGGCGTCATCCGGAATCGCTGCCGAGCAGATCCCGGAGTTCCCGGAGGGCGTCAAACGCCTCAAGCGGGGTCATCGACTCGATCTCGACGGAACTCAACCGCTCGACGATGGGTCCGGGAGTCGGTGCGAAGAGGCTCATCTGCGCCTGATCCGCGCCAGATTGAGCGGGATTCTCGCTGTTCGCAATGACGACGTGCCCGCCCTCGTGCGAGACGGTCAGCGATTCGAGCAGCTCGCTCGCCCGCTCGATCACGCGCTCGGGGACGCCCGCGAGCCGCGCGACGTGGATGCCGTAGCTGCGGTTGGTTTTGCCCGGGAGGATCCGGTGCAGGAAGACCACATCGTCGTTCCACTCGCGCACCGCGACGTGCAGGTTCCGCACGCGCCCCGGCGCCGATTCTTCGAGTTGCGTGAGTTCGTGGTAGTGCGTCGCGAAGAGCGTGCGCGCGCCAAGGTCGGTCGCGGCGAGGCGCTCGGCGATCGCCCACGCGAGCGACAACCCGTCGAGCGTGCTCGTGCCGCGGCCGATCTCATCGAGGACGACCAGTGTTCGGGGGGTGGCGCCGTGAAGGATGCGCGCCGTCTCGGTCATCTCGACCATGAACGTCGATTGCCCGGCGTGGAGCGCATCGTCGGCGCCAACGCGTGTGAAGACCTTGTCGGTCAAGCCGATCGTCGCGCGATCCGCCGGGACGAAGGACCCGGTGTGGGCGAGCAGCGTCAGCAGGGCCGCGGTGCGGATGTGCGTGCTCTTGCCGGACATGTTGGGCCCGGTGATGAGCGCGAGCCGCGCCGGGTCATCGCTGGTCCCGAGCACTATGTCGTTGGGGACGTAGCCTTCGCCGAGCGTTGCCTCGAGCACCGGGTGCCGGGCTTGCGCAATATCAAGAGTCGGGGTCTCGACGATCGTCGGCTTCGCCCATCCCCGGCGCTGGGCGACGTCGGCGAAGCGGAGCATCGCGTCGATCTGCGCTACGGTGTCGGCGAAGACGGCCAGCGCGCCGGTCTGGGCGCTGACCCTCGCGCAGAACTCGGTAAAGAGCGCCTGCTCGCGCGCGATCCCGACGGCCTGCGCCGATTGCGCCCGGTCCTCGAACTCTTTGAGTTCGGGGGTGATGTACCGCTCGGCGTTCTTGAGCGTCTGCTTGCGGGTGAAGATCGCCGGCGCCCGCTGCGCCTGCGCCGCGGGGAGCTCGATGTAATACCCGAAGACCCGGTTGTACCCGACCTTCACGTTGGGCAGGCCGTGCTCGCTGGCGATCCGCGACTGGTACTCGACCAGCCACGAGTTCGCATCGCGCTGGAGCGAGCGTGACTCATCCAGAACCGCGTCGAACCCGTCGGCGAAGAGCCCGCCCTCGCGTAGGTGCGCCGGTGGCGCCTCGACGCACGCCCTGGTGATCTCACTCGCGATCGGTCCGAGCGCCGTGTCGGCATCGGTCAAACGCTCGCGCAGCGCGGCGAACGCGGGGGTGTCGCTCAGCGCCGAGGTGATCACGCCGGCTCGCTCGAGCGAGCCTCCGAGCGCTGCAAGATCCCGCGGCGTCGCGCGTCCCATCCCGAACCGCCCCGCGATGCGTGCCACGTCCTGCACACCGCCCAGCGCCTCGCCGAGTTCCTGCGCCAAACGCCGGTCCTCGACCAATGCGGCGACGCACGACTGCCGGTGCTCGATCACGTCGATCGTTGCGAGCGGTCGGCACAGCCACTGCCGGATGAGCCGCCGTCCCATCGGGGTCATGCGCTTGGCGCCGGTGAGGAACACCCCCAGCAGCGAGCCGGTTGTTTGCCCGTCTCGGATCGTGCGCTCAATCTCGAGCGCCCGGAGCGTCGCGCCGTCGATCGCCATGCGCCCATCATCGGTGATCCGCGTCGGCGGACGCAGGTGCGTCAGCGCGCCCTCCGCCGGCTCGCCCTTGCGTTCTTCATGCCCGGCGAGCTGTGTCTCGTGCAGGTACCGCACCACCGCGCCGATTGCGGCGATCGCCGGGTCGTCCTTGGCAAGCCCCCAGCCCTCGACGCTGCTCACGTTGAATTGCTTGCGGATCGCTTCCTGCGCCTCAGCGGCGCGGAACTGCCAGCCTGGTCTCGGCGTCAGCGCACACCCCACCGCGGTTGCGGCATCAGCGATCCGCTGCGCTCGCTCGTCGTCGCCATCGAAAACGACCTCGCACGCCCCGAGCCGCGCCAATTCGTCGGCGACCGCGCCGGCGGGCTTGTCGATAATCGTGAACGACCCGGTGGAGATCTCGACCACCGCGAGGTCGATCCGGTCGTCGCCGCTCGGGCCGTTGTCACCGCCGTCGCGGAAATGGATCGCGACCAGGTTGTTCGTCGCGTCGTCATCAAGGAGCGCCGCATCCACGAGCGTGCCGGGCGTGATCACGCGGGTGACGGCGCGCTCGACGATGCCCTTGGCCTCTTTGGGGTCCTGGATCTGGTCGCACATCGCGATGCGGAAGCCCTGATCAACGAGCCGGCGCACGTACCCCTCGACCGCGTGGTGGGGCACCCCGGCCATCGGGATCCCGTTGGCGCGCTCGGTGAGCGTGATCCCCAGTGTTCGGTGCGCAACGATCGCGTCGTCGTCAAACAGTTCGTAGAAATCACCCATACGGAAGAGCAGCAGGCAGTCCGGCTGCTGCGCCTTGAACCGCGCATACTGCCGCATCGCCGGCGTATCCCGGGGGTCGGATTTCTTCTTCGGTTTGTTGGGTGATTTGGTGGTCATTCGGGGTCGATCAGGATACAGCGCCAGTATTATTGGTGAGTTTTCGCCAATATATCAGACAAATTTATACCTGGAATCGCCCCCCCGGAGTATGCTGAACAATGTCCGGATCGCCCCGCAACGAAGCGGCGACACCGAGAGACAACGGAGCACAAGCCATGAACAAGCGACTCACCCGCTGGACCCCCGCCGCGATCCTTCTCATCGCGGGCTCGACCCAATCCCTCGCCGCAGGCCCCTTCGGGGCAGCCTTCGAGCTCTCTTCGCTCAACGGGACGAATGGCTTCGTGCTCAACGGCATCGATGCAACAGATTTTTCTGGGCACTCCGTCTCCTCCGCTGGCGATATCAACGATGATGGCGTGAGTGACCTTGTCATCTCTGGACATCTAGGTGATCCCAATGGGGTGCTCGGCGCTGGCGAATGCTATGTGGTCTTCGGTGGCGTAGGCCTAGGAGCCAGCGGAACGATGGATCTGTCGTCACTGAATGGCGCCAACGGATTCGTCATCAACGGCATCGACATTCGCGATTACACCGGCGTGTCCGTCTCTTCCGCCGGCGATATCAACGGCGATGGCATCGATGATCTGATCATCGGGGCGCGGTACGCAGACCCCCATGGCGCTGAATCAGGCGAGAGCTACATCATCTTCGGAGGCAACAGTGTCGGAGCGAGTGGGTCGCTCAATCTCTCGGATCTCAATGGCGCGAACGGATTTATCATTGAGGGCATCTCCAATGGCTATCACAGCGGGAGTTCTGTCTCCTCTGCAGGAGATATCAACGGGGATGGTGCAGTCGATTTGATCATCGGCGCTAGATGGGCAAATCCCAATGGCATGAACTCGGGCGAGTGTTACGTGGTCTTTGGCGGCGCAGGTGTGGGAAGCGGGGGAGTTGTGCCGCTATCGACGCTCAACGGCGCCAACGGATTCATGCTCCACGGCATCGACGTGCTCGACAATTGCGGCGCCTCCGTCTCCTCCGCCGGTGATATCAACGGTGACGGCGTGGCAGACCTGGTCGTCGGCGCTCCATTCGCTGATGGGAACGGGGCTTATTATGCTGGGGAGAGCTATGTAGTCTTTGGCGCTACAGATGTCGGTGCAAGCGGTGTCATCGAGATGGATTCGCTCACCGGGACCAACGGCTTCACGATCGATGGTGTCAATAATGACGATAAGAGCGGGACTTCCGTTGCTTCCGCTGGCGATGTCAATGGCGATGGGATCGACGATCTGATCATCGGAGCATACACCTTTCATGCGGTATACCCGTTCCCGCCCCTCATCGGAAAAAGTTATCTGATCTTCGGCAACAACAGCATCGGCAGTGGAGGATCGCTCGATCTTGCTTCGCTCAATGGGCCGAACGGCTTTGTATGTAACGGCGTCGATCCAATCGATTTTACCGGATGGGCCGTTTCCTCTGCTGGCGATCTGAACAACGACGGCGTGAGTGACGTGATCATCGGGGCGCCCCAGGCAGATCCGAACGGCAGCGCATCGGGCGAGAGCTATGTGGTGTTCGGTGGCGCCGGCCTTGGCGCGATCGGGACGCTCGATCTTGCTTCGCTCAGCGGCACAGACGGCTTTGTCATCAACGG
>JAJDDA010000161.1 GCA_029260535.1 Phycisphaerales bacterium
GCCGTAGCGCCAGCGCCAGATCTCGTCGGTGGCGATGTAGGCGATTCGGCCTGAGCCGAAGCGCATGAGCATGACGCCCGGGGATGCGTTGGACGGGTCGGTCGCGCTGCGGAACCAGGCGAGGGTCTCGGCGGCGGGCTTGAGCGCGTCGGGTCTGATGCGCTGCGACCAGCGGAGCGCGGACCAGCCGGCGTCGGGGTTGGTGAGTTGCTCGGGCCAGGCGTTGTCGGTGTCGAGCGAGAGGCGGAGGACGCCAAGCCCCTGCGCGAGGTCGGTCGGCGTCATCAGGACAGGATCGACGGATGCGGGGATGTCGCCGGTGGCGTTCGTGAAGGGGAGCAGGTCTGCGAGCGGGGTTTCCCACCAGCGGTTGGGCGTTGCGGATTCGCCGGCGATCCAGAGGAGACCGGCGCCTCGGATGGAGATGTGCTCGCGGAGGTCTTCGAGCTGTTTCTCGGTGAAAACTGCGGGGTTCACGTCACCGATGATGACGGCGTCGTACTCGGCCCACTCTTCGACGGACCCCGGGAGCTGGGCGATCTCGACGTCGCTCTCCTGCGTGTAGCGGCGGTCGGTGGCGAGCAGGAGGTTGGACGAGGTGATCGACGATTCGCGGAGGAGCAGGTTTTTGAGGTATCGCGCTTCCCAGCGGGGGCGACCGTCGATGTAGAGCGCGCGCAGCGGGCGGTTGACGAGGCGGACGGGGATCTCGGCGCGGTTGTTGCTGACGACGAGGTCGGGGGTGTCCGGGATGATCTCGACGATCCAGTTGGCATCGAGCGCTTCGGTTTCGGTCGGGGTGTGGGTGAGCGTGATCGATTCGCTTGATTCGTCCGACGTGATGCGGCGTTCGTCGAGGACGAGGCCTGTTGCGCTGTCGGTGAGGCGGACGACACCGGTGATGTCGCCGGCGCCGAGACGTTCGAGATCGACGCGGACGGGGGCGACATCGTCAACGAATGCGACGCCGGGGCCCTGGGCGCTGGCGATCGCGAGGTCACCCATCGCGCCGGTGCTGCCTAACGGGACGACGTGGACGGGGATGCGCTCGGCCTGGAGTTGGCGGATCGCGCTGCGGCTCGGCTCTGCGATGGATCGGCCATCGGAGAGGATGACGACGGCGGAGACGGGCCTTGCGGCGGCGCGGCGGAGGGCCTGATCGAGGGCGGCGGCGAGGTTGGTGCGCCGGCCTTCGGGGTCTCCCAGTTCGAGCGGCTGGTCGCTTGCGGGTTGGTTCAACTCGTAAACACCGGCGTCGAAGCCTAACCAGACGAGGACGCGGTCTTCGGAGATCTCGTCCCAGATCGGCCAGGATTTGTCGATCGCGGCGCGGAGTTGGGATTCGCGGGTTTGTCTTGTATCGAGGGCGCCGGAGGGATCGGCGGGGACGTCGGGGATGGTCATCGAGGCGCTGCGGTCGACGAGGACGATGACCCAGTCTTTTTCGATGCGTTCGTCGCGCTGGACAAGGCGGGGACCAGCGATGAGGACGACGAGCAGGACGAGCAGCATCGATCGGAGCGATGCGAGCGAGAGGCGGCCGAAGGTTGGCCCGATGAGGCGGCGGTAGCTCCAGAATGCGAGGAGGATCACGACGAGCGCGACTCCCGCCCATCCCCACGGCGCGAGGGGGCGCTCGAAGCTGAAGACGACGTTGGGATCGCCCCATGCGACGCGGTCGAGGTCGAGGAGTTTGATGAGGAAGTCGGTCACGCGGCGCCCTCATTCACTCTGGGATTCGCTGCGTTCATCCCGGGAGTTCGGGAGGTGCGCGTGTCTGCTGTTGCGTGGCTGAACCAGCGGGCGAGCAGGGTTTCGAGGATCGCGAAGAGGAGCGCGGCGACGAGGTAGGGAAGGCTTGACGCGGCGGAGGCGTCGTCGTCGGTGAGCGCTTGCGAATAGGAACCGTTGATCTGGTCGGGGTCGATCAGGTTGATGTCGGCGGGGTTGAAGCCGGCGTCGGCGAACCAGGATTCGAGTGTTGATGGCGCGACGGCGTTGGTTCGTCCGGCGTCGGCGCTCGCGTTGACGGCGACGAGACCGCGGAGGGCGCCTCGATCGTCGGTGGCGCGGAAGAGGCCTGCGGTGCGCATCGGATCGGTGGTTGTGCCGGTCGGTGTGATGAGCACCGGCGGTGCGTCGGTTGATGCGGTGTCGGCGAGCTCAACGGTGCGAGCGGGGGCGCTGGGGGATTGCCCGGCGATCGCGGACCAGGAACCGCGGGCCTGGGCGAGTCCCTCGCGGATGATCTCGTTCATCAGCGGGACCATGAGCGGTTTGGCGGGGAGGTCGGTCCAGGCGAGCATCGGGGCACTGGCGAAGCAGATGACGAGGCCGCGGCCTGTTGCGCTGGGTTCGTTTTCATCTGCGGTTGCAGGCGTCGATGGGCGGTCGGCGACGATGAAGGGTGAGCCGTCGTTGAAGCGGAGTACAGCGGCGCCGGCGCCGGCGTTTTCGATGGGGAGTGTCTGGAAGAAATGGACGCGGGAGGTGAGCGCTTCGAATTCGCCGGTGAGCAGCGCGAGCATCGGGGTTGCCGGCTGTTCCTTGTCGAGCGCGAGCGGCTCGTCGTGCGCGATGGTCTCGCGTGCGATCGTCCAGGGGAGGCCCAATTCGCGGGTCGCGGCGTCGGTCCAGAGATGGACGGTTGTTTCTGACGGCGGGAAGATCGCGAGCAGGCCGCCGGCATCGAGGAACGTGCGGAGGCGTTTCCAGCCGGCGGCGTCGATCAGGTCGGGGCGCGGCGCGAGGACGGCGTCGAGACCGGCGAGCGCGGCGGCGTCGATCGATGCGGGGTCGATCGTGCGCACGTCGATGACCGAATCGTCGGTCGGGTTGAGCGCCAGCGCGAGCCATTCGCTCGCGGCGAGGCGGTCGGCGCGGATGTTGTCGGTGAAGCGGCGTCTTGCGAGAACGCCGACGCGCATCTGGTCGCGGACCTCGATGGGGAGACGGAAGGTGTTGTCGCCCTCGATGGTGTCGCGGTCGATCTCGGCGATGATCGCGGCGGCGCCGCCTCTTGCGAGCGACGGGATGGCTTCGGCGTTGATGACGACCGAGACGCTGGCGTTTTCCTGACCCGGTGACCAGCGGACTGTTGATCGGCCGATCTCCTGCGATTGACCGATCGCGACGCGGCCGGTCTCGACGCGGAGGCGGACGTTCGAGACGGCGCTGTGCGCGACGGTCGGCCCGGTGCGGCGGAGGGTGACGCGGACGCTCGCGGCGCTGAGTGCGTCGACGCCTCCTGCGGTGCTCTGCGCGAAGAAGAGTGAGCGGAGGGGATCGATCCCGGTGATCTGTGTGTTGCCCGGCGCGACAGTGCGGGGCTGGGATGCGATGAGTGATGCGCCTTCGAGGGATTCGCCGAGGCCGGGCGCCGGCTGTGCGGGGTCGAGCGAGCCTTGCAGGAAATCGCTGAGGATGAGCACGACGCTGTTTGCGGGGTCGGGCTGCTCGTTCTCGGTTGCGGCGGCGGTGATCGCGGCGAGGGCGCCGGCGAAGTCGGCGGCGGCATCGGTGGGTTCGATCGTTTCGACGGTGTCGATCACCGCGGCGATGTCGGCGGAGGCGGGGACGATGATCGGTTCGGCGGGGGCGCCGAGGAAGACGAGCCCCGCGCGGTCGGTGTCACCGAGGGCGCGGAGCGCTTCGATCGCATCGCGCTTGTGACGGTCGAGGGCGGTTTCGTCGCTGCCTTCGTCCTGCGCGGTCGCCGCGAGGCTGTTGTCAATAAGAAGGTAGACGGTTCTTGCGGAGCCTCCGCCGAGAACGCCTAACGCATTCAGGACCGGGCGGCCCACCGCGAAGGCGATGCAGGCGATGATGAGGCATCGGCACGCGAGGAGGATGAGTTGCTCGAGGGTGAGGCGCTTGCGCTGCTTGCGGTAGGCCTCGAGCAGGAACTGCATCGCGGCCCATTCGATGGGCTTGCGGCGCTTGCGGAAGAGCAGGTGGATCGCGATGGGGATCGCGATGCAGGCGAGGCCGCCGATCGCGAGTCCGAGGTTGAGGAATGTCATGACTGATCACCCGTGGTCATCCGCTCTTGCTCCTTTTGAGCATCGCGTTGCGGCGCGCCAGGAACGCCGCGAGCGGCGGACCGAGCCAGGTGTGGGTCGAGACGAGCTGGTGGTCGAATCCCATCGATCGCGCCATGCGGTGGATGGTGTTGACGTGGTTGTTGAAGGCTTCGAGGTAGTCCTTGCGGATCGCGCGGGGGTTGAGGCGGATGATCGGTTCGCCCTCCAGCCCTTCGAACGGCGCGGCGTCCTTGAAATCGAAATCGATCTCGCGCTGATCGACGACCTGGAAGAGGATCGCGTCGTGCCTGCGGTGGCGGATGCGGGCGAGCGCGGCGCGGATCCGTTCGGGGTCGTCGAAGAAGTCGCTGACGATCGCGATGAGGCGCCTGTTGGTGAGCTTGGCGAGTACCTGATCGACCGAGCGGGCGATGTCGGTGGGGGAGTCGATCGCGTGCGTCGAGAGCGCGCTGACGATCTGGCGCCACTGGCCCTGCGCGTTGGACGGCTTGACCATTGCGCGGATGGCGTCGGCGTAGACGATGAGCCCTGCGCGGTCGCCTTGCTTGAGCGCGACGTAGCTGAGCGCGGCGGCGATGGCGGTGGCGTGGTCGAACTTGGACCAGTGCTCGACCCCGGCGGGGCTGAGTTGCTGACCGGCGCCGCTGGCTTCGGCGAAGGGTCTCGAGCCGAAGCGCATAGAGCCGGAGGAATCGACCATGACCATGAGGTCGAGGGAGGTCTCCTGCTCGTATTGCTTGAGGTGGAGCTTGTCGGTTCTGGCGAAGACTTTCCAGTCGAGGTAGCGGAGGTCGTCGCCGGCGACGTAGGGGCGGTGCTGGGCGAACTCGACGCTGAATCCGTGGTGGGGCGAGCGGTGCATGCCGCTCATGACGCCCTCGACGATGTGCTTGGCTCGGATTTCGAAGGATTTGAGCCTGGCGAGGGTCTGGGGGTGGAGGTACAGCGTGGCGTCGATGTGGGTGTCGCCGGGCGGGTTGGGAGCGGCGCCGGGGTTTGGAGTGTGGGGTTGGGTGGGCATTGGAGACCTGAGTGTACCGGCGAGTTATGGCGGTGGTTCGTGGGTGTTTTCGGCGTTTTTTGGGTTTTGGGATGACGGAAGATGTGGGATACTGGTAGGCGACTGGGAAACCTTGCTCAATGAAGGAGCGGTGACATGCGATCGATCTTTTTTGCGTTGATTCTGACCTCAGCGATACTGACAACCGGAGCGATGGCCTGGGCGCAGAATGGTGATCCGGTTGAGGATCCTGAGGCGCGGGCGCTGCTCGACCGGTTTGCCGATCGGCACCTCGGTATCGATCGTCGTCACGAGCGCGCGATGGCGACGTACGAGGTTGATACGGACATCGAGATGTACCGCATGATGACGGGCGGCAAGGCCCAGAAGATGTGGGAGTACAAGTACGCCGCCCCGGATCGGCTCTGGATCGATTCCCAGACGAGCGAGATTATCTGCGACGGCGAGACGCTCTGGGGAGTGCAGACGTTCTCCGGCCAGTACATCAAACGGCCAAAGCCGAAACGGAGCGGCTTGTTTGAATCGGTTTCTGATCTGCTCGGTGAATCGGGCTATGGGCCAGCATCGCTCGGGTTCCTGCTCGGTGATGGCGGCACCGATGATCTCCGGTTCATGTCCGGAACACCGGTGATCACTGGTCACGCTGCGGAAACCAGGGCTGATATCGCGAGTGTTCGGTTCGACGTGACGATTTCCGGGATCGTTGATCAGGGGATGAAAGACAGCACATCCACGATTCACGGATCGATCTGGTTCGGCGCCGAATCCGGGACAATCCACACAATGGAATTCGATATCACCGAGGCGATGCGCAAAGGCCTGGAGCAGCTGAAAAACGAGCCTGAAGCGGCGCAGATGATGGGCATTGATCTGGACACGCTCGCCGACAACGCGATCCGGAGCGCATCAACCACGATCACGATCGAGACCCTCCCGACGGAGTCGATCACGAACGAAGATTTCGTGATCACTGATGACGACTCGCTGGAGCGGGTCGAAAGCTTCGGAACGTTTGACGGGCAGAAGGAAGCGGAGGCGATGCTCGCGGGCGGCTCGACCACAGCCGACCTGATTGGTGAAGAGTCACCGGGGCTGAGCGGGATGGACCAGAACGGTGCCTCGTTCGACCTTGCGGACC
>JAJDDA010000162.1 GCA_029260535.1 Phycisphaerales bacterium
CGCGCTGCTCGCGCCGTACGGGCCGGGATGGTCGCCGCGTTCATCCAGATCGACCCCGGCTTCGGCGAATCGCAGACCAACATGTTTCAGGGCGCCTCGGGTTCGATCACGATCGGCGTGGATCCGTCCAGAGGCGCCGAAGCCGCGATGATCGAGGGCGTCGTTGCGCAGAAGGCATACAGCGGGATGTCCGAGATGTTCACGGACCCGGACATCATGCGCCAACAGAGCAAAGCGGCGCTCGAAGACATCAAGGCGAACGCGACACCGGCGGTGAAGATCGTCATGGTCCCGTTCCTCGCCAGCCTCGAGTCGCTCGCCGATGGACTCGACACGATGGAGTCCGAAAGCGATGAGGGCGCAGGCGGTGGCTTCAATCCGGTGACCATCAACCGCGCCGACATCTTCAAGGAGAGCGAGCACCAGTTCAGCGCGTTCGAATTGTCGTTTCCGCAGGGGTTGATCTGGGGGATCATGAGCGCCGCGTTCACGTTCGGACTTTCGTTCGTCATCGAGCGGACCCGAGGCACGCTGCTCAGGCTCCAGATCGCGCCGGTGTCCACGAGCACGATCCTCGCTGGTAAAGCGCTCGCGTGCCTGATGCTCATCGTCGGGCTCTCCGTTGCGATGCTCGCGTTCGGCGCGCTGGCCTTCGGTGTTCGACCCGATTCATTGCCGCACCTGACGCTGGCGATCCTCTCGATCGGGATCTGCTGGGTCGGGTTGATGATGTGCATCGCTGTTTCGGGGAAGACCGAGGCCGCGGTGGGGGGCTACGGGTGGGCGATGCTGCTGGTCATGGCGATGATCGGCGGTGGCATGATCCCGAGGCCCTTCATGCCGGACTGGATGCAAATGGTGGGGATGATCAGCCCGGTCAAATGGTCGCTCCAGGTGCTCGAAGGCGCCCTGTGGAGGGGCTATACGACCACTGAGATGCTCATACCCTGCGCGGTGCTCGTGGGGATCGGCGTGGTGGGATTCGCGATTGGTTCTCGGCTGTTCAGCTGGACGATCTCGGATTAGCGCCCAAATGGATGGCTGGATCAGGCCCGTTGATGTCCGATTGCCACTTTTGGACCCTCTCTCGGGATCCGTGCTGTTAGAATCGCGTATTGAGAACGCCTCGATTACCCGGGGTATCACTCTGCATGGAGCACTGCCCTATGGGTCACCGATTCGCCGCGTTGTTGACAGCCTCGATCGCCCTCACCGGAGCCCCGCTCACCGGCTGCTCGATCTCCGATCCAGCAGTGACTGTCGTTGATACGGATTGGGTGCTCTCCGAAGTCCGAGCGAACACCTACACCTACAACAGGCAGACCCAACCGACCGTGGCTTCCACCGACGACGGCGGGATGGTCGTCGCCTGGGCGAGCCGGAGACAGGAAGACGGCGCCTTCGGTGTCTACGCGCAGCGCCTCGACGCGATCGGCAGGCCCATGGGCCCCGAGATGCACATCAACCAGCACGGTTATGGCGCCCAGGACCAGCCGGCGATCGCGGTTGCCGAAACCGGTGACGTTTGGATCGCCTGGAGTTCGACGCACATCGACGGCGATGCACGCGCGATCATGGCTCGGCGGTACGCGCTGACCGGGACCGGCATCGAACCCAGCGCCGATGAATTCATGGTCAACCTCACGAACGAGGGCGATCAGGCCAGCCCCTCGATCGCGATCGCTGGCGAATCGATCTTGATTAGTTGGACGAGCGCCGCCGGCAACAGCGCCTCGGTTGTTGCGCGTCGTTTCGACATTGACGGCGCTGGCATGAGCGAGGAGATCGCGATCTCCAGCAAGGCGACGACCGACCGCACCGCATCGGTTGCTTCGGCGCTAGACGGTTTCGTCGCCGCATGGGCGAGCCACGATCCGATCACCGACGCCAGGTTCATCACGATGCAGCGCCTCGATAGGCAAGGGCATCCGGTCGGCGATTCCAAGCGCATCCAATCCGAGACAGGCCGTCACCGCATCGAGCCCTCGATCGCCGCTGACCACAGCGCGATCACCACCGTTGCCTGGCTCGAACAGAACGATTCACACTCGTACCGCGTCATGGCGCAGCGCTTCGACGCGTCGTCCGAGCCGGTTTCAGAGGTTCTTTCGATCAGCGAGGCGCACGGCGCCTCTGCATCTGGCGCTGTGGTGACCGCAGCTCCGGACGGTCGATTCGCGATCCTCTGGAACGCGGAGGGCGAGAAGATCGACAACCCGATCGCCGGCAAGCGCCCGACCCAACTGGCGGACATCCTGGTCCAGCGGTTCGATGCCGACGCGAGCGCGATCGGTGAAACGATGATCGTCAACCAGACGACCGACCTGCGGCAGGCGATGACCATCGGCGGGACCTCCCCTCGCGCGGTCTGGACCGGTCAGGATCAGCTCATCGCGGTCTGGCACGGCACCACCATCGACGACAAGCGGGGCGTCGGCGTGTCCATCGCCAACCCATCGGCCCTTGCCTCTGCAACGCGATCAGCACCCGCGCCCTGGACGGCGGAAGCCACGGGATCAGAAGTCGCGATGGCGCCTCCGGTCTTTGACCCGACCTTCGTGCCGCAACCCCGCGATGCCACCGCTCGCGGTATCGGGAACGATTTCGGTTTCCTCGCGATCCCCGCGACCGGCTGGAACCCGCCGGACCCCGACCTCGCGGTTGGTCCCAACCACATTGTCGCGGTTGTCAACGGTGGGATCGCGTGGTTCAACAAGAGCGGGGGGCTCCAGTTCCAGCAGAACATCGCCGGCGGCGGTGGTTTCTGGGGACCACAGGGCGCTCAGGGATTCGTCTTCGATCCCATCGCACTGTACGACGTGCATTCGAATCGATTCGTCGTCGCGGCGACCGAGCGCGACGGCGCAGGGCTTGATTACAACGTCCTCGCAATTTCCAACACCAACGATCCCAACGACGGCTGGCAGAAGTTCCGTCACAACGTCTCCGCGTTCGGCGACGAGATCGATTTCCCGAACATCGGTGTTGACGCCGACGCGGTGTACATCTCGGTTGATTTCTTCGGTACTCCGAGCGGTTCCAAGGTTTTCGCATACGACAAGACGGATCTGATCGCCGGGATCATTGATGTCGAGGTCTACACGCTCGCCGCGTTCCCGACAGTCACCGCGGGTGTCTACAGCTACGACGCCAATCCGAATTACTACACATTGACCTCGTTCAACTCCGGTCCCGGCCAACTCCGGCTCATGGCGGTCGTGGACCCGCTCGTCTCCGGGTCGATCAATACGTTCTTCCTGAACGTGCCGACCTACGGGAGCCCTCCCGGTGCGCCGCAATTGGGGACCTCCAACCTCGCGAGCACCGTTGATTTCCGGATCAAGCACGCGGTGTACCGCAACGGGTCGCTCTGGTGCGCACACGCGGTCAACGCGAATGGAGCCGCTACGGTTCGCTGGTACGAGATCGAGATGAACGGCTGGCCGCAGAGCGGGCAATCCCCGACGCTCAGGCAGACCGGCGACATCACGCCGGCGCCCGGAATCCACACCTGGTTCCCCGCGATCAGCGTCGACGATGACGGCAACGCGGCGATCGCGTACAACCGATCGTCGTTCAACGAGTTCATCAAGATCGCCAGAGCAGTCCGCAAGGCGGGTGACCCGCTCGGCGAGTTCCGTCCCTCGATCATTAACCAGGAAAGCTCGTCTCCCGAGAATGGTGACCGGTGGGGTGACTATGCCGGGATCCACGAAGACCCCGCTGACCCCGGAACGTTCTGGAGTCTGTTGGAGTACCGGACCTCGTTCTGGAATTCCTGGGCCGCGCGTTTCTCGGCGGCCAACGCCAACCCCGGGCGTTTCGATCTGGTTTCTCCATCCAACGGCGCCCTTGCCGCGACCACGACGCCGCAGTTCACGTGGACCGGCGCTGCCGATGCTGACAACTACACGATCACGCTCGCGACCGATGCGGCGCTGACCAACATCGTGCATCAGGAGTTGGTCGTCGGAACACAGTTCACACCAATGCCGGGCACGCTCGATTGTGCGGTTGAATACCACTGGGGAGTTGTCGCCGGGAATGTCGGTGGCGACTCGGAGTCATCACCGCTGACCAGAAGGGTGACCGTCTCGATCACCGGCGACATCAACGCCGATGGCATTGTCGATACCGCCGATCTCGGAGGGCTCATCGGGGCCTTCGGAGGATCGGGTCCGTTCGCAGACATCAACCT
>JAJDDA010000163.1 GCA_029260535.1 Phycisphaerales bacterium
CACAGGTCATCACCGATCAGTTTGGGGCGCCAATGCTCGACCCATCGCCACGCCTCATCCCCGGTCCCCAGCGATCGCCCCGCGTCCGCTTGCCCGATCAGCGCTTTGGTCAGATCCGCCAGCGCCGATTCGTCGATGCTCCCGTTGAGCGACGCCGTCCCACCGCCGTCGTACGGCGCACCGATCCCGGCCCTCGCGGCGGCGTCGATCACCTGATTGCAGGCGCAGACGTCGAACCCCCGGACCGTGTCAGCACCGCCTCCAGCCGGGAGCAGCGTGCAGTTGCAGAATCCGCCAAGGTTGACGATGACCCGATCCTCGTCCGCATCACGGAACAGGACCCAATCCGCGATCGGTGTCACCGGGGCGCCCTGCCCTTCGCACACGAGATCCGCGCCCCTGAGATCCGTCACGACCGCGCATTCCAGTTTCCTTGCAATCGGCCACGGATTGAGCAGCTGCCAGCTCACCGGCGGCATGTGGCAGATGGTCTGCCCGTGCGCACAGCAGAGGTCACACCCGCCGACAGCTCGCTTCAAGACGAGCGCCGTCTGCGCGTGCAATTCGCCGAACCGCAGCGCCAGTTCGGCGATCTCGAACGCCGGCATCGCGACGCCGGACGCCAGCGCCCGCAGCGGTCCGCCCAGATCACCCAATTGCGCCGATTCAAACCCGATGACCTCGCACCGCATGGCGAGCCCTTCGCCTCCGACACGCACCGCGGCCATGTCCAGCCCGTCGAGGCTGGTCCCGGTCATCGCGCCGATGACGATCCTCGATCCGGTTGACGGTTCCGTTGCCATCAACGCAGATTACCCGCTGCACGCGGTCCGCGTCGCCCCACAGCTCGACCGGGGCAACATCCACCACCATTCTCGGTACGATCTCTCCTGATTCCGCTTCGCACCAGACCCTGGAGATCAACCATGCGATCCCTGCATTCGAGCCTCTCTTTCGCCTTTGCACTCGCTCTCGGCGCCGCCGCCGGCGCTCAGGCCCCCGATCGCACGCACCAGATCACCCCTGACGATTATTTTTCGATCGCGACAATCACTTCCGTCGAGTTCGCTCCGGACGGCAGGCACATCGCCTACACCGAGATGCGCTGGGACGAATCCCTCGATCGACGCAACACCGACCTGTGGCTCGTTGACACCCTGCACCGGACACCCACAAGGCTCACCTTCGACCCCGCGACCGAGTCCAACCCCCACTGGAGCCCGGACGGGCAGTGGCTCTACTTCACCGCTGGATACGAGTGCGGAGACGCGGAAGCCGCCCCCAACGACGGCTCCACCCAGGTCTGGCGGATGCGCGCCGACGGCGCAGGCATCACCGCGGTGACGCGCGAGGAAGGCGGGATCGAGCACTACGAGATCTCCCGCGACGGACGTTCGCTCTACTACACCGCGTCCAACGACATGGGTGAACGCGACGATTTCGACGATCTCCGTTCCGAGTTCGGCGATCTCGAGTATGGCGACGGCGCCGAATCGACGACCGTGCTCAAGAAGCTCGACCTCGTCTCGTGGCGCACCGAAACGGTGATCGATGAAGACCGCACGATCCTTGAATTCGCCGTTTCCCCGGACGAACAGCGGATCGCGATGCTCACGACACCGGATGATCTGCTTGTCACGAACGAGGGTTGGTCGAGCGTCGATGTCTGGGACGCTTCAAAGGGAACGATCACGAGCGTCCCCGACACGCTCTTCCGCGAGCAGGCGCCCTCACCCTTCGGCTGGCTGCTGGGTCTTGCATGGTCGGACGATTCCAACGCGCTCGCGTTCCGGATCGACTTCGACGGGTACCCCGGAGAGTTGTTCGTCGCGGAGATCGCCTCCGGGAGCATGACCGTCCAGAAGATCAACCGCCCCGATGAGGTCACCGCCGAGACCGGCGCGATCGCGTGGATCCCCAAATCGCGAGACCTGTGCTTCCTCGCGGAAGACCACGCGAGGGTGCGCGTGTACGCCGTCCAGGACATCAAGGGAGGCCGGCAAGGCGGCGCGCTCACGATCACGCCTGGCGATATCACACTGACCGACTACGACTTCGATACGACCGGCCAGCGGATGGCGATCCTGACACCGACCCTCACCGGACCTCCGGAGGTCTTCGTCGCCGCGACCATTAACCCGGAGGGCGAATACCTGCAGGTCACCCACGCGAACCCGCAGATCGACGAGTGGATCCTGCCACAGATCCAGATTGTTCGCTGGACCAGCGAAGACGGGACCCCCTGCGAGGGCATCCTCGAGCTCCCGCACGACTGGTCGCCGGACGATGGCCCGATCAAAACCGTCGTCGAACTGCACGGCGGCCCCACCTCCTCAACCAAGTACGAGTTCCGGTTCTGGATCTACGGCAGGACGCTCATGGCGTCGCAAGGCTGGGCGCTCTTCAGCCCCAACTACCGAGGCTCAACCGGCTACGGCGATCAGTTCCTGATCGATCTCATCGGGCACAAAAACGATCGCGACGTCAAGGACATCCTCTCCGGAGTGGACGCTCTTGTTGATCGTGGGATCGCGGACCCTGAGAAATTGGCCGTCATGGGCTGGAGCAACGGCGGGTACCTGACCAACTGTGTGATCACAACGACGGACCGGTTCAAGGCTGCAAGCAGCGGCGCCGGGATCTTTGATATTGCCGCTCAATGGGCGCGTCAGGACACCCCCGGGCACAACGTGAATTACCAACAAGGGCTCCCCTGGGAGACCCCCGAGGCGTACGAGAACGCCTCGCCGCTCTTCAAGGCGGACAAAATCACCACCCCAACGCTGGTCCATGTCGGTGGCGAGGACGCCCGGACACCCCCGGTGAACTCCAGAGGGCTGTACCGAGCATTACGAAGATATCTGGACGTGCCCACGGAATTGGTGACTTATCCCGGCGCTGGTCATGGTCTGACGACCTACACCCACCGCAAGGCCAAGATGGCCTGGGATCAGGCGTGGTTTGATGCGTGGATCTTGAGCGAATCGGCAGAGGATGAAGACCCCGACGGTCGATAAACTCGTCCGCATGCAGATCCGCTGGAAACTCCTCATCCTGCTCCTGACGATCGCCCTGACACCCCTCGCGGTGGTGAGCGGTCTCAGTGTCTACTCGATGCAATCGCTGGGGCATGACCTGGCGATCAAGGTCCGCGACTCGCTCGCCAACGACGCGACCAACCAGCTCGAGCAGCTCATCGGGACCTACAGCGCAACGATCGCCAGCAACCGGGATTCGATCGAACTGGCGCTGCGGCTCCAGGCGAGCGAGGTTGAAAAAGCACTCACGATCAAGACCCCCCACCCTGTGAAGGTCTGGACGACGATCGAATTCGACAACAACAACCCCGAACTGACGCTGACCACCGACGAGCACCACACCAGGGTTGAGTTCGGAGGCGAGCATCGCCCGATCCGGATGAGCTTCGATGAGCAGGCGTACTACACACCGCCAGGGATCGAACCGAGCAATCTTCGGGCCGACATGCGCCGGCTCGCAACGATGACCCCTTTGTACCAGTCGCTCCAGAGCGAACACCAGGACATGATCCACTGGCAGTACACCGCACTCGAGAACGGTTTGCACTCGACATACCCAGGCCCCGGCGAGATCCCACCGTACTCCGACCCCCGAGAACGACCCTGGTACCGCAGCGCGATCAGCGCCAACAACCTCATCTGGAATCAACCCATCGTTGACGCGTCGACCAGGCAGGTGATGCTGACTGTTTCCGCACCGGTTAGCCGACCCAACGGCGCCCTTGCGGGTGTCACCGCGATCGATGTCCGGATGCTCGACATTGTTGATCTTGTCAACCTCCCTGAAGCATGGCGCGATGGCGCCGAGGTCTTCTTGGTTGTTCGGAGCGAAACACCGGGCGCCGAGACCGGCCATCTGGCGATCCTCGCCCAAAGGGAGCCCGCCAGCGAAGGCGCCAGGTGGGATATCGAACCGGCACAGGAATGGCTCGAATCAACCGACGATGAGCCATTCCAGGCGATGTTCGAGGACATGACCCGGGGCGCCACAGGCGTCCAGACGATGCGGCACGGCGATCACATCTCGCTCTGGGCGTACGGATCAGTGGACAAACGCGATGCGCAATTAGTCGTGATCGTGCCTCGCAAGCTGATCGTTGCCGACGCGATGAGCGCTGAAGATGCGGCGCTCAAGAGAACCACCACGCACCTGCAATACATCGGGCTCGTCCTGCTCGCCGCTCTGATCCTGATCGCGGCAGTCGCATTGGTCGGCTCCCGAACGGTGACCGAGCCGATCCGTTCGCTCGTTGAAGCGGCGAACCATATCGCCGATGGCAATCTCGAGGTCCGGGTCGCGATCAACACCGGGGATGAGCTGGAAGACCTGGGTGATGCATTCAATTCAATGGCGCCCAAGCTCCGCGACCGCGTCCGGATGCTCGATTCGCTGTCGCTCGCGTCGGAGGTGCAGCAGAGCCTGCTCCCCGGCGCCGCGCCGAAGGTCCCGGGGATCGACATCGCAGGGCGCAGCGTCTACTGCGATGAGACCGGCGGAGACTACTACGATTTCTTCGATTTCCGCGCCGCCAAAAAGGGATCGCTGGGGCTGGTCGTGGGTGATGTCAGCGGCCACGGCATCGCATCGGCGCTGCTGATGGCCTCGACCCGCGCCCTGCTGCACTCCGACGGCACTGCCCCTTCATGCCTGTCATCGCTGATCAGCGTGATCAACAATCAGCTCTCCCGCGATTCGGCGCAGGGCCGCTTCATGACCCTCGCCTACCTCATGCTCGATGTCGAGGATCGCTCGATCCGGTACGTCAGCGCAGGGCACGATCCGATGCTCGTTTACATTCCTGGAGATGACCGCTTCGAGGAACTCCGCACCGATGACATCCCGCTCGGGATCACCGAGGACTGGGAGTACCGTGAGTACCGCAGAGCGTCTCTGAACCCTGGCGAGATCCTGGTCATCGCGACCGACGGCGTCTGGGATACGCGGAGCGAAGAGGGCAAACTCTTCGGGAAAGAACGCTTCAATGACGTGATCCGGAACAACGCCCAGCGGTCGGCGAATGAGATCATCAACGCGGTCATCGGCACCCTTAACCGGTTCCGCAAGACAGAGCCGCAGCGTGACGACATCACGCTGGTCATCATCAAGGGTGAGTGATCCCGGCCTCGACAATCAGGTCTGGTTGTCGAGTGCCTTCTGTGTTGCGAGCACAGCGGCAACAGAAGGAGCGAAAAGACGGAGGATCTCAAGCGGCATCACGCTCTTCTCGATCGGCTTTTCGTCGGCGATCCAGAGCGTGCCGATTGGGCCGAGCATCCTGTCTTCAAGACGAATCCCGATGTAGGACTCATACCCCTGATCCACGAGCAAACAGTCCTCATCGCCGAATCGGTCGATCAGGTTCTCGAATTGTTCGAGCTTACCCTCCGTATGCGCGATCCCGCACGCGGAGTTGGAGAGGTCGTACTGGAACGGCGTCTGCAGTTCACCATCGACGCAGAACGCGATAATGACACCGGTCCCTTCCTCGGTGTTCACCTCACAGATCCCCGCCATTTTGACCCCAAATGTTTGGGCGAGCGCCTTTGAGAGATCTCCGAAATATTCAACACCCGCAGAGCGAGCGAGCAGCGATTCAAATTCTTTGAGCTTGTCCCAAGCCGTTGACTTCTGCACCAGGGCTTCAACCGCTTCTGTTGTATTCAAGTCGCTTCGTGGAGCTTGTTCCGATGCCGCATTCCGGAGGTTGAGCACCTCACGAACCAGAATGACCCGCTTGTGGATCCCGGTTTTCTGGTAAATGCTCTGGCAATGCTTATCGATGGTCTTGACACTGCGGAACAGCGTCAGGGCGATCTGATCGTTGCTCAGGCCCTGAATGATGTACTCCATCACCTCGGCCTCTCGCCTGGTCAGGGTTTTTATACGTTCCGACAGCGTATCCATATCTTTTACCTGTCCCGGCCCGCTGGTGATCGTTGTCATGGGTTCCGCACCTTTCTTATAACCGGCCGTTCGGCGCCAATCCTTTGCGGTTGCATAAAATTCAGGATGCGTCTGCTCTGTCGAGAGCGATCTGGACCGCGAGTTCAGCCGCAACCGATGGCGCAAAGAATCGAAGAATCTCCAACACCATCTCGGATTCATCGATCGGCTGTACATGGGAAATCCAGAGCACACCGATCGGCCCCATCAATTTATCTTCGAGCCGAATACCAACATACGAATCGAACCCCATTTGCGGGATCTGGCAAACCTCGTCGCCGAATCGCTCCTGGAGATTGCCCAGGTGCTCGAGTTTGCCTTGCGCGAATGTAGCGCCGCAGAGCGAGTTTTCGAGCGTGTACGAAAAAGGCACCTGCAATTCACCATCGACACAAAACGCGATGATATCGCCGGCGCCTTCATCGACATTGACCTCGCAGATCCCGGCCATTTTGACGCCGAATGTTTCGGCGAGTGCTTTGCAGAGATTCCCGAAGTATTCAATCCCCGCCGAGCGAGCGAGCAGGGAATCAAACTTCCTGAGTTTGTCCCACGCGGCAGACTTCTGAACGATGCCCTCCATCGCAGCGATGGCCGGATCGTGTTTCTCGGTCGAGGCCGATTGTGTGGCGCTCCGGAGATTCAGAACCTCACGCACCAGGTTGACCCGCTTGTGGATCCCGGTTTTCTGGTAGATGTTCTGGCAATGCTTGTCGATCGTCTTGGTGCTGCGGAACAGCTTCATCGCAATCTGCTCGTTGCTCAGGCCAAGGATGAGGAGTTCCATCACTTCGGACTCACGCCTGGACAGGGTCGCCAGGCGATCCGCCAATGTGTTGATGTCCCCTTCCGTCTCAGTCTTATCCGCGACAATAGTCATAGGTTCGCCTCCTAGTTCGAATTGTTGCGGCCCCCCTTACGAACCGCAGATACAGAGTTCACATGATTCATTCCCCGGCCTGATCGAGAGCAACCTGTACGGCGAGTTCCGCCGCGATCGATGGCGCGATCAACCCCAGCACTTCCAACTGCATGCCGACACCCGACATCGGTTTGTCGTCACAGATCCAGATCAGCCCCAGTGTGCCGAGGATCCGATCCTCGAGGCGCACCCCCGCGTAGGACTCGATCCTTGAGTCTGTCAGGTAATCATCGGATGGGAAGACCGAGCAGGCGCCCTCCGGGATCATGTATCGACCATCACGCAGTGTGTTCTTGCAGGGTGTCCCTTCGATTTCATACTCATCCATATGGTGGACGAGCTCGCCATTCTCGCTGTAAGCGATCACCGTCCCGCACTGATCGGTTTCTTTGCACTCAGTAATCCCTGCGTACTTCACGTTGAATACCTTGGTCAGTGCACACACAAAGGCGCCGAAATAACTGGGGCCTGTTACCATCGCCAGCATCCGCTCGAACTCCACGAGCTGATCCCACGCCCGTCCTTTCGACAACAAACTCTCGACAAGCGAATACGATTTCTCTTCGATCTGCGTATCGGTAATATGTGACGGCGCCGGGGCGATTTTTTCCGCAGATTTCTTGCCCGAGTACCCGTACTCGAAACAAATCCGAACGAGATGCACTCGTCGGTTGATCCCGAGTTTGCGATAGATCCGCTGGGCGTGCTTATCGATTGTTTTGGGGCTGCGGACAAGGGTCAGAGCGATCTGATCGTTGCTCAATCCTTTGAGGATCAGATCGAGCACCTCGTTTTCGCGGATCGTCAGCGTCTGAATCCGTGACGCGAGTTCTTCGACCGACATCGATTTCATGCCGACAGTTGAATCTGACATTCGTCGGTCCTCGATTTTGCCACACCCGGAATTGATCGAACACCGTCGCCGCCTCAGGGTTCCTTCTCAACCCCTTGGAGACCTCTGGCATCTATTCGACAATAATACTACCATTCCAAGACGATTGGGAAGTTTTTTCTTTGGCCCGCGCTGGGAAGCGCTTCCAAAGAAGATCGCAATCAGATTCGATAGCCGGAGTGGCGGAATTGGCAGACGCGGTGGATTCAAAATCCACTGCCCGCAAGGGCTTGAGGGTTCGAGTCCCTCCTCCGGTATTTACGACTTCATCGTCCTGTATGACTCAATAAATCATCGAGTCATCAACTCTGTGATTGTTCCACAATGCTGATCATCTGTTCAAGCGACCGTTTCGATTGAACAATCAATTCAGCGCGCTCGCCGGCATCAAGCCGATCGCGCCGCATCGTCGTTTCATCGATGCTGTCACCGGCGAGCACCCGGTTGATCTCCGGCGCCTCGCCCTTGCGCAACAGGTCCAGCATCCCGGCGAGGTGCGGCGGATCATTCCGGCTCATCGTTGCGCACCCGCATCCTGCCGAGACACTCCCGGGGATCTCGGCAAGGTGGACCACATCGACGCCGCGCAGAGCGCCCTGCTCCCTCGCGTTGCGCACAAAGTGACCTTCGGTGCCAATCGCAAATGACGAACCCGACGGCGCCTCCATAACGGCGCGCCAGAGGTAATCCGTCGAGCCGGAACCATCCGATTCGAGCACCGTCTCCAGTGGCGACTCCGGGTGCACGAGCACAGTCCGTCCCCGCGATTTCCAGTAACCGACCATCTCGGGGGTGAAGATCGTGTGCACGCCGCAGAATGAACCCCACAGGATCACCTTGGCGCGGTCCAGAGCGGCCAGCCCCCCATCGATCTCGCTGTCATCGAGCCTGATCGGGCCTCTGGGATCCGGGAGCGTGAGCACCTGATCCTCGGGAACCCCTAGCTTCGCAGCGGTATTCCGACCCAGGTGCTGATCCGGAACGAACAGGATGCGTTTGCCCTGATCCAGCGCCCAGCGCATCACCAGGTGCGCGTTTGAACTCGTGCACACCGCGCCGTTCGTCCTGCCTGCGATCGCTTTGATCCGCCCCGAGGTATTCATATACGCGATCACGGTGAGTTCATCGCCGTAACGTTCGAGCAGCTGATCGGCGACCGGCTCCACCGCGTCGTCCTTGGCGAGCATCTCCATCGTGCAGCCGGCCTTGGGGTTCGTGATCCAGACCTGCTGATCATCATTGGCAAGGATCGCGATCGCCTCCGCCATGAAGTGAACGGCGGACTCGACGATGACCTTCTTCTCCGGAGACTCGCGCGCCATCAGCGCGAGCTTGTAGGAATCCGCGACGCCGCCGCCGTAATGCTCGATGAGTTTGACGATCTCACCGCCCATGTAGAAGTGCGCCAGCAGCAGGAGCGAATCGCCGAAGTGATCCATCGCCGGGATGATGTACCGATCGAGGTACGCCAATACCGTCGCCGGATCGCGGTCCGGGAGCGCCAGGAACTCCTCGGCGTACGGCTTGAACTCGTCCTGGTACCAATCGAGCGGCAGGTCGGTCTGGCAGAGCGGGATCGTCGGCTCAAGCCGGAACGAGCGGTCGATCTGCGTCAGGGAGTGGTCAGGGGTGGTGCTCATCGCGTCAACGATAGCCCCGTACGACAGCCTGAGTGATCACTATCGCTGTATCAGCTTCGGCACCCGACTCAAGAACGGGGCCAAAAACAAAGCAACCGGCGCAGTCGTGGCGTCGGCGCAATGATGGACCGCTTCTTGGCGGTTTGTATCGTTGAATTCGAACGCTCCGGCTCGCTGATCCGCTCAGCGTGATTGCATCAGCGGACCAAATCGGACGGATTGATGCGTTAGGCGGCTCCGGGGCGCACTCTCTCTGGATTGATCTGTGCTTTTGAGCCATCAAGTGCGCAGCTATTTTCCGGTTTTTTTGATTCTTTTTTGCAAACCGAACTCTCCCAACGCTTTATGCTGCATGCAATCCACGCTGATCGATCCCGATCCCATGCCTAAGCCCCAATCCAGGATTGATTAATCAGGATCCAAACGGAGAACGACGTCGATGAGCATCGTCGAGCACCCAAAGGCCGATCGACCAGTCACGCTCTCCGAGGTCGTAGCTGCTGAGTACGAGAGCCTCCACCAGATCGCCGCGTGCTGCTTTCTTCACGAGCGGACCGATCACACCCTCCAGGCAACCGCGGTGCTCCACGAGGCGTTCCTCAGTGTCTCCGATTCGGTCATGGATACCCCAGGGCCTCGCATCTACTACCTCGCCGCGATAGCGCGCGGAATCCGCCAGGTGCTGGTCCGGCACGCCCGGAGCCGGAATGCGATCAAAAGAAACGGTGGGCGCCAGCGGCTGGATCAACCGGACCTGATCGCGGACACACGCACCGCGATCGATCTGTGCGCTCTCGATGACGCGATCAAGTCACTCGAGAAGATTCATGCACGCTCCGCAAAGATCGTTGAACTCCGGTACTTCGGGAAGCTCAATAACCAGCAGATCGGCGCTCTGCTGGGGATTTCTTCCCGAACAGTCCAGATCGATTGGAAGTTCGCCCGCGCGTGGCTCTCGAAGGAATTGCGAGACTGCGATGCCTGAACCAAACATCAAAGACCTGTTCACGCAGGCCATCGCGCTGGACACCGAGGGGCGTGAGCGCTTCATCGCCGAGCTCAAAGTATCCAACCCGGACACCGCCGAGCTTCTCAATCGCCTGATCGAGCACGATGACGAGCCGCTCACCGATCTCGATCGACCGCTCGATCTGCAAAGCGAGCTGCCTTCCGAGCAATCGATCCCGAGCGAGCACAAAGGGTTGCCGAGGCAGTTCGGGAAATACCGTCTGTTGCGAAGGGTCGGCGCCGGCGGTGTCGGGATCGTCTTTGAAGCGGAGCAGGATGTCCCGCACCGGCGTGTAGCAATCAAGGTCATGCATCCGTGGAACAGCGACCAGACCGCATCCGATCGGTTCAGGCACGAGGTGCATGCGCTGGGTCGGCTCGATCATCCCGATATCGCGAGGCTCTACGAATGCTCGGTCGCGGACCTGGGGTTCGGGCCTCAGCAGTACCTCTCCATGGAATTTGTCGAGGGCGTCTCGATTGTCAAGCACGCGGTGGAACAGGGCCTTTCGATCGAGCGCCGGATCAGGCTGCTCAAGCGGGTTGCCCAGTCGGTGCACTCGATGCACCTCAAGGGGGTTGTCCACCGGGACCTCAAGCCCTCCAACGTGCTGGTGACGAACGACGGCGCGCCGAAGCTCGTGGATTTCGGCGTTGCCAGCCTTCAAGGAGCCGGCATTGCGCCGCTGACCGGGACTGGGCAGATCCTGGGAACCCCCAGGTACATGAGCCCCGAGCAGATCTCCGGAAATTCGCAGGATGTCGACTCCCGCACGGATGTCTACTCCCTCGGGCTCCTCGCGTATGAGATGCTTACCGGCGCTCTGCCATCGCTGGACCCCGCCCGCCTTACGCCCCCGCCACTGCTCGGTTCGATCGACCGGCGGCTCCGCGATGACATCGAGCACGTCGTCGCCAAGGCGCTGGAGCCGAAACCGGAGGACCGGTACCAGTCCGCATCCGCATTCGCCGAAGACCTCGGACGCTCGCTTACCGGCCAGTCGCTCGCCGCGAAGTACGGTTCATTCGGCGCCCGTGCCGTGCGTGTGTGGAAACACAAAAAGAAGCGGATCGCAACGAGCACCCTCGCGCTGGTCACTCTCTTGACCGCCGCGATCGCGGTCCCCACATCCATTTATCAAAACAAACTGGCCGTAGCGAAAGCCGAGCACGCCAATCGGATGAGCTACTCGTTCGCTCAAGTGACCGGGATTCTCAATTACCTGCAAGATGACACCCCGCTTGCGGTGCTACACAATTCGAGCAACTACAACAGATTACTCGCCGACCTGGAACCGTACCCAACGTCCTGGGCGTTAGCCGCCAGCGCGTTCGGCCTCATGATCGGGATGAAAGGAGAAGCCGAAACCGGGATCGCAATGCTTGACGAATCGATCGAGGTCGCGACCAACACCGAAGACCCGGTAGGGTTCGCGCTACTCCTGTGCATATACCGGAAAGTGCACTTGCATTCTTTCTTGAAGGATCACGAAAGCGTGCTGCCGTTATCCATCGATGGGTACCGGATCGCATGCGACAGACACGGCTCAGATTCAAGGATGGCCACACAATTCGCGCTGCAGATCGCAGACCTGTACCTGCATACCCATCAGACCGAGCAGGCGAACACGTATGCAAGCCTGGCGCTGAACAATATGCTGAGCCAGAAAGAGCCGAACCTGCAGGACGCAATAAACTTTAGAACATTGGGCCCGCTCCTGATGCGTCTTGACCGCTTTGAAGAAGCCGAGCCTATCCTCCGGCAATCGATCGCTGAGCACCGCTCCATCGGCTACACCAAATCCGAATTCTTCTCATGGCAGGTCAGCGCACTCGCGAGCATCGAATTCAAACGCGGTAACATCAAAAAAGCCGAGCATCTTTTTAGACTAGCCGCTCGGCATGCGGTGAGAGTCACCGGTGAACACTCGCACCGGTTTGTCGGTGCGATACAGGGGTTAGGCGTGTGCCTCCGTGAACAAGGGAGGCTTGAAGAGGCCGAGTTCTACCTCAAGAAATCGCTGACCCTCCGCCGGCAGATGTACACCGCCCCGCACGAATTCATCGCCAACTCGCTGGTCACACTCGCCAACCTCTACCAACTCATGCCCGACACAACACCTGAGCGGGTCGAGATCGCAAGGCAAGGGCTCGCGATGCGTCGTCAACTGGAAACGCGGCCCGATGAGATCGCCGAGGCAGAACTGGCGCTGGGGGCGCTGCTGCTCAAGCACGGCGATATCACCGAAGCCGCCGAGTTGCTCGTCAATGCCGAGTTCTTGTACTCCCCGTCAACCAATGACCGCTGGCGTCACCATTATGCGCACGCGTTGGTGCTGATCGATCAGATCCTGGATCGAGCGGACACACCAGAAACCGGCAATGAATTACTCGCGACCTACGACGACCTGCTCGCGCTCAGGGGCGAGGATGACCCGTGGGTGAAAGAGATCAACCGGTGGAGGACCCAACTAGGCGCCGGCTCGCTCACCGCGGATGTCGCGACCGATTGACCATTGATGCAGCGCCCTGCGAAATTTCGATCAGCAGGGTCTCGCCGCAATCACCAGCATCGGCTCCACCACATCCGGTTCGGGGCGCCTTGCCCGGGCCTTTGACGCCGCGCCAATCCCTCCGAAAATGGGTTCCAGACAAAATCTCAAAGAAATCCTGACTCCTATGGAGCGCGCCACCGACAGGTCCCGCTTGGTCAGTGAGGGATGGCGCCATACGCCGGGTTGGCCTGAGAAGGAGCCAGCCCGTCCATGACCGGATCGCCGCCCCTCACCGCAAGCCGGCCTTGATCGCCGCATCTTCAGCGGTCATCCCGCTCGCACGGTAATGCGCCGCGAGCTTCTCGATCGTCTGTTGCGTGAAGGGGTGATCCTCACCAAGCTGCTCGCGGATGCTCTGCGCCGCTTCAACGATCAGAGGCTCGGCGAGGTCATGCTTCCCGTCCTTGTCGTACGCCTCCGATAGGCTCATCTGCAGTCGCATGATGACCGAGTGCCCCGGCGGCATCGAACCGATCGCCAGATCGACCGCAGCATTCAACATCTCGATCGCCTGTACCGTCTCGCCGGTGCTGGAGTAGAGGCCGCCAAGCAATCCCATCGTCATCAGCGTCGCGGGATGATCCGACCCCCTGACGGCTTTGCTTGCCTCGAGCGCCTCGGTGAGTAAACCCATCGCTCGCTCAAGCTCGCCGTGAGAAATCAGCACATTCGACAGATCCTGCATCGCGAGCAGCGTGGATGGGTGATTCACGCCGAGCGTCGCTCGCATCGACGCATAGGCGTCTTCGACGGGCGGGCGTGCCTTGTCCAACTCACCGGTGGACATGTACAGCACCGCGAGACCTCGCAAGATCGCCAGCCGCTGCTTGTCATTCGTCCCGAGCACGCGCGTGGCGCGTTCGAGCGCATCAACCATGATAGGCTCCGTCTCCTCGTACCTGCCCTGCTCGCCGATCGCGATACCCAGCCAGTGCTCGGAGTCAATGGTGTCGGGGTGGTCCTTGCCCAGTGTCTGTTCCCGACCCTCCAGTGCTTCCCGGAAGAGCGACTCGGATTCGCCGTAAGCCTCCATATACATGCGCAATTTACCCAGCTCGTGCACTGAAAGTAGTGTCCGGGGATCGTCCTCGCCGTACCGAAACCCGTTCATTTCCCGCGCGATCCGGAGATGCCGCAGCGCCTGGTCGAAATCGGCCAGGCTCGAGTACGTCCTGCCGAGGGTCAGCCGCAGCGCCGCTTCCACTTCCGGGAGTTGATCGAATCGCCCCTCGATGCGCTCCGCCGCGATGTCAAGCACATCGCGCATCCGCACATCGCTGCCGAGCTCCTCCGGCGCGACCGCCGCGAGCAGATCCTCGTTGAGAAAGCGGTTGATCTCCGTTGCGACCATCGCCTCCGCACTGGCTCTTCCCTCGGCGCGCACCGATCGGACCAACCCCACGCTGGTCCCGATCAATGCGACGAGCACCAGCACCACCGCGCCGAGCGCAACCTTGTTGCGGCGTGCGTATCTTTGCAGCCGGTACCCCACGGTCGGCGGGTGCGCACTGGTCGGCTCATCCGCGAGAAAACGCTGGATGTCATCGGCAAAGGCGCTCACCGTCGCGTACCGCCGATCCCGCGCGTTTTCCAGCGCCTTGATCAGGATCCAGTCGAGATCACCCCGCAACTCGTTCGGTGTCGCGGCTGGCGCGAGCGGAGCGTCACCGACTTCGGAAGGCTCATCGGCCCCCGCTCTCCTGCCCGACGTGGTCAACGCCGCGACACGATGGGAGGGGCGCACGGTGTCCGAGTCCCGGATCAGCCGAATCAGATCGGCCTGGCTTGAATGCCTGTGCGCGCCGCGCTCCAGCGGGGTTGTTCCGGTGAGCAGCTCGTACAGCATCGCTCCCAGCGAATAAATATCCGTGCGTGTATCGATGTCGCGCTCACCCGACGCCTGCTCGGGGCTCATGTACCCGATCGTGCCGATCGGTTGTCCCATCTCGGTCAGCTCATACCAGCGCCAAGGCCATCGGCGTTCGCGCCATCACCGA
>JAJDDA010000164.1 GCA_029260535.1 Phycisphaerales bacterium
TGTCTCTTGCGGCGCTGATTTCATCGGCACTAACGCTCTGCCAGTCGGTTACTGCTTTGGTGAGCATTGATTCGAGGTTGCTCGCGGCGGATTCGATCTTGTTGCGGTAGTCGGCGTCGATGCCATCGCCGACGCGGGTGATCGCGAGCCTTGTCCATTTGATATCGAGACGGCTGTTGATGATGAGATCCGCGATGCGGTGGCGGGTCATGTCTTCGCGCGCGTGCTCGAAGCTTTCTTGTTCGAGGCGGTCGACCTCTTCGCGCGAGAGACCGTGGGTTGGGGCGACCTGGATCGCGGCGCGCTTTCCTGAGCGTTGCTCGACGGCGCTAACGTTGAGGACACCGTTGGCGTCGACGAGGAACTCGACTTCGAGGCGCGGCATGCCTGCGGGCATCGGCGGGACGGTCAGTTCGAAGGCGCCGAGTTGACGGCAATCGGCGGCCATCTCGCGCTCGCCTTGCAGGACATTGATCGCGATCCTGGATTGGCCATCGACGCTGGTGGTGAAGGTCTCGACGGCGCGCGCAGGGGTGGTCTGGTTGCGGATGATGAGCTTGGCGAAGCCTCCACCCATGGTTTCGACCCCCAGGCTCAGCGGGAGGACATCGAGGAGGAGCGTGGACTGGTCGAGTCCTGCGAGGACGGCGCCTTGTGCTGCGGCGCCGAGCGCGACGACGGTGTCGGGATCGAGGGCGATGTAGGGCTCGGTCTTGAAGAACTGTCTGGCGCGTTCACGGACGAGCGGGATTCTTGTGGAGCCCCCGACCATGACGACGCGGTCAATGTCGTCGGGTGTGAGCTTGGCGTCCCGGAGCGCATCGGCGCAGCGGGTCATGGCGCGGTCGATCCAGGGCGCGATCATGGAATCGAATTCGTCGCGGGTGAGGATGCGCTCGAAGACATTGCCTTCGCCGAGATCGATGCGGAGATTGGCGTCTTGCTCTGTTGAGAGGCGGATCTTGGTTGCTTCGGCGAAGTGCTTGAGGGCCTGCCGGGTCGATGGCGGGAGGGCGTCGTTTGCGGTGAGGTTGATGCCGAACTGATTGCCGGCTTCTCGGAGGATGAGCGAGACGATGGCGTGGTCGACGTCGTCGCCTCCGAGGTGGGTGTCACCGGCGGTGGAGCGGACCTCGAAGAAGTCGGCGGCGGTGTTGTCGTCGGAGTCATCAGGCGATGGGGTGACGGTGAGGATGGAGACGTCGAAGGTGCCTCCGCCGAGATCGAAGACGGCGATGGTTTCTTCGGATCTGGATTTGACGCCGATGCCGTAGGCGAGGGCGGCGGCGGTGGGTTCGTTGATGATGCGGAGGACATCGAGACCGGCGAGGCGCCCGGCGTCTCGGGTGGCCTGGCGCTGGGCGTCGTCGAAGTAGGCGGGGACGGTGATAACGGCTTTGTGGATGTCGGCGGGTTGGAGGCCGAGGGCGCGGGCGGCTTGGTTGCGGAGGGCTTCGAGGACGCGGGCGCTGACCTCCTGGGGGGAGATGAGTCGGTCGCCGATCCGGATGCGGGCGGTGTCATTCTCGCCTTGGGTGACCTTATAAGGAAGGAAGGGGAGGTCGGCGGCGGCATCGGCGGCGGAGCGGCCCATCAGGCGTTTGACGCTGGAGATCGTGCGGTGGGGGAACTCGACGGCGCGGGCGCGGGCCTCGGCGCCGACGGCTTCGACGGTTTGGCCGTCTTCGGAGAATCGGACGACGGAGGGCATGATGGCGGCGTCGGGCTCGGCATTTTCGGTTTGACCCAGCAGGCGAGGGCCGGCGGCGTCGGCGGTGGCGACGAGGGAATTGGTGGTTCCGAGGTCGATCCCGATGATGATGTCGTGGGGCTGGTTTGGGGGTGGGGTTTGGGGCATTGGCAGTAAGGCTAGGCGGACGCGGGGGGTGTGGGGTGGATATCCTCACGTCTTATGCTGATCAACACCCAATGGTTGAATGAATTGCTCGACGGTCCTGATCTCTCTGCGGATGAGATCGAGCGGATCTGTACGCATCAGGGGTTTCCCATCGAGGAGCGTTCGCCGCTGCCCGGTGGCGGGGAACTCTTTGATGTTGAGGTGACGAGCAACCGGGGCGACTGCGTGAGTCACCTCGGTGTGGCTCGGGAAGTCGCCGCGGGGGCGGGGCGGTCGTTCGGGTTGCGAGAACGGTCGCAACCCGACTCGACGGGCAAGCCGGTGAGCGTGCTGACGGATGTCGACAACCGGACGCCCGAGGTGTGCGCGCTGTTTACGGCGAGGGTGATCACCGGGGCGAAGGTTGGTCCATCTCCCGCGTGGCTGGTTGAGCGGCTGGAATCGCTGGGGCAGCGCCCGATCAACTGTGTAGTGGATGCGTCGAACTACATCCTCTTTGAGATGGGACAGCCGACGCACACGTTCGACCTGAACACGCTCGCGGAGAAGCGGCTGGTGGTTCGGTACGCGAATGAGGGCGAGGAGTTTGTCGCGCTCGACGGGATCAAGCACAAGCTCCGCAAGACCGAACTGGTTGTCGCGGACGCGGAGAAGGCGGTCTCGCTTGCGGGTGTGATTGGTGGGTTGGATACGGGTGTAACAGAACAAACGACGGATATTCTGCTCGAGGCGGCGACGTGGGATCCGGTGACGATCCGCACGGCGGCGCGGCGGCTGCGCATCACGACCGATGCGTGCCATCGGTTTGAACGGATCGTTGATCCGGCGACGATTCGGGCGGCGGCGGATCGGCTGGCGGCGCTGCTGGTTGAGCTGACCGGCGGGACGCTCGCCGAGGGCGATATCGAGCGGGGCCCCGGGCTTGATCGTGAAGAACAGAAGATCACGCTTCGGGCGGACCGGTGCCGGTTTATTTTGGGCTTGGATATCAGCGGCGAGGAGATGGTCGAGCGGCTCCCGTCGCTTGGTTTTCGCGTGACGGCGAACGCGGATTCATCTTTGATCGAGTGCGTTGTGCCGGATCATCGCCGGCACGATGTCCGCCGGGAGATCGACCTGATCGAGGAGGTCGTCCGGCTGCACGGCTACGAGGACGTGCACACAACCGACATGGTGGAGATGGCGGTGGCGCCCCCGCAGGCTGAACGGCAGGCGGAATCGGCGTTGAGCGATGCGCTGGTGGGGATGGGTTTTTACGAGACGGTGACGTTCACGTTCGTGACGCACGCGCATTGCGACGCGTTCATGCCCGAAGGGCTCAAGACATTGCAGGTGGATGAAGAACGGCGCAAGGGGGCCCCGGCGCTGCGCCCGAGCGTGATCCCGAGCTTGCTCAATTGCAGGCGCGTGAACCAGGACAACGGCGCGGCGGGCGCGGGGAGTGTTCGGCTGTTCGAGATCTCGTCTGTGTTTGCGCAGACGCCCGGCGGCGACAGCGTGCAGAGCCGGAACGTGGCGTTGTGCGTTGATGCGCCGGATCGGCAGCTGGGTCTGCGCGAATTGCGTGGTGTGATCGAGCGGCTGGCGCGCGAGATGGGTGGGACCGGGACGAGCGTGACGATCGAGCCTTCGAAGCCGGTGATGCCTGCGTTTGATGGTGATGCGCACGCATCATTGACGCTCAACGGTGAACGGCTCGGGTACATGGCGCTGCTGACGGATTCGACATTGAAACAATTCGGTCTGGATTCACCGGTCGCTGTTGCGGAGGTGAACCTTGATGCGCTCGTCGGGCTGTACCCGCCGGTCGCGACGGTGGAGGCGCTGCCCGCGTTCCCGTCGATCGAGCGGGATCTTTCGGTGATCGTCGAGGAGATGACACCCTGGGCGGCGATCGAGGCGGCGATCAGCACGGTGAACCCGGATCGGATGGTTGGGTTGAGCTTCGCCGGCGTGTACCGCGGCAAGCAGGTCGGCGCCGGGAAGAAGTCGGTGACGCTGCGGATGCGGTTCCAGGATCCGGAGCGGACGCTTCGGCACGAGGAGGTGGATCCGCAGGTCGCATCGGTTGTCGGGGCGCTGAACAGGGCTGTAGGGGCGGAATTGAGGGGTTAATCGACTGCATCGAAGCATCCGCTACGATGAAAGTATGTCCAACGCCCCAATTACCGAGGTTCTCGACGCTGTGACCGCATCCAACCCGAATGCCGCGACCGATCGGCCCTATGTCTGGCTCGATGGTGAGTTTGTCCCCAAATCGGCGGCGAAGGTCAGCGTCTTCGATCACGGGTTGCTCTACGGCGACGGGTGCTTCGAGGGCATCCGCGCGTACGGCGGGCGGATCTTCAAGTGCAAGAGCCACATCGATCGGTTCTTCCGCTCGGCGGAGCGGATCCGGCTGACGATCCCGTACAGCGCCGATGAGATCGACCGGCTGATGCGTGATTCGCTCGCGAAGAACAACATCACCGACGGGTACATCCGGCTGGTGGTGACGCGGGGTGTCGGGTCGCTCGGGCTGCACCCTTTCAAGTGCCCCAAGGCGAGCGTGTTCTGCATTGCCGACAAGATCAGCCTGTACCCGCCTGAGATGTACGCGGAGGGGATGCCGATCGTTGTGGCGAAGCGTCCGCGGATCCCGATTGATTGCCTTGATCCGAGCATCAAGAGCCTGAACTACCTGAACAATATTCTCGCGAAGATCGAGGCGATCGACGCCGGTGTGCTTGAGGCGTTGATGCTCAACACGCAGGGCGATGTCGCCGAGTGCACCGGGGATAACGTCTTTGTGATCAAGGATGGCGCGGTGGTGACACCGGCGCTAGAGGCGGGGCTGCTCGACGGGATCACCCGGTCGTTCGTGATCGGGCTGTGCGAGGAACTCGGTGTTTCGATCACCGAGCGCACGGTCAGGCTCGATGAGGTCATGACCGCCGACGAGGTGTTCCTGACGGGGACCGCGGCGGAGATCATCGCGGTGAAATCGATCGATCAGAAGCCGGTGGGGGATGGGGCTGGTGAGGGTCCTGTGACGAGGCGGTTGCGGGAGCGGTTCCGTGCGGTGCTTAAGAGTGGGGCGCCGGAGGATTGAGTGATGGGCAAGAAGAGCGAGCTGACTGAAGAACAGAGATTCGACAAGCTAATCAACTTTGTTCTCTGGCTCTTTGCGATCGCAATACTAGCGATCATTTCTGAGTCTATTTGGATTTCCGATTGGAATGACCGCGGTGTTCTTGGCGACTGGATTGGTGGTCAGGTTGCTGCGATTGCTGGCTTTGCCACGGTCGTTTTACTCATTAAGCAACTATCGCTTCAACGAATTCAGAACAAGATGCAACGTGATGAACTATCGCTGACTCGAGATGAAATGGTGCTCGGGCGACAGGTGCATGAAGCACAGAAGCGGCAGCTCGAACGCCAAGCTGAAATTGCCGAGAAAGCAGCGCTCCGATCTCACCTTATTGAGCTCAGGGCATCAAGGGCCCCATTATACTCACAGTTTTTAAGGATTCTCGAATGCGATAATTCAGGAAGACTTGAATACTACGTGGAGAATGATCCAGGCGAACTAGACGACAAACTTCATATCATCGAAGCACGCGGGTCGATTTCGAAGTTAATTTTTGTTGCTGGTCCGTTATTTCGCATTGATAGGTATTGCTTGAAACTGCTTTCGAGTCATCATTTTGATGACATGGAACGCGAAGAATTGACAAGAATAATGGAACTGTTGCCAACGTATTTTCTGGACAAAAAAGAGTTGGAATCACTCGCGTAATCCAGAATTAGAATCGTTTGTGCGAGGCCCTGCCCTTCGGTTCCCTCAACCCCATGATCGCCACCGCCATCGGCACATCGCCGCGCCTTGTGATCTTGATGTTCCTCGCGTCGCCGTCGACGACGACAACTTCCTCGCCTAACTTCTCCACTAGCGAGGCGTCATCCGTGCTCGTTAGATCGTCCTGCGCATAGGCCTTGCGGAGCAGGGTTGCTTCAAAGACTTGCGGCGTCTGGATGAGCATCAATCCTGCTCGGTCGAGTGTTGATTCAACGGTTCGCTTGGTGGGTGTCTGGTCCGGATCTCCGGCTTCGCCGAAGATTGCTCCGAGCGGATCGATTGGCCCGGCATCATCGCTGGATTCGTGCACACGCTTGACGGTGTCCGAGACATCGATGGCGGGGACGACGGCGCTGTATCTGGCTGCCGCCTGGAAGACGCGGTCGATGAGGTCCTGGGGGGTTGCCGGTCTGGCGCCGTCGTGGATGGCGATGTGGGTGGCGTCATCGGGGATGTGCTCGAGAGCGGCTTTGACGGTTTGCCAGCGGTGGTCTTTGCCACCTTTGCAGAGCTTGGCGCCGAGCAGGCCTACTTTGTCGCCGTGGCGGTCGCGGAACTCGTTGAAGGCGTCGTCATCGTGTGGGCCTGCGACGACGACGGTGCTGACGTCGGCTCGTTTGACGAAGAGCTCGACGGTGCGCTGGAGGACGGGGCGTCCGGCCATGTCGGCGTCGAGTTTGTTGGTATCGCCGAAGCGTTGGGACGAACCGGCGGCGGGGATGATGACTGCGATGGTGGGCATGGGGGCATCTTATCGCGCTGGTCTCGATGGGCCGGGCTAAGATGCCCTGGTAATCCCGCCGATAGCAGAGGGATTCGCTCTTTGACAACCGGGGCCGATCGGTTTCGACCGGACAGGGAAGGTGCAGCGTGGCGCGTCGCGGCGCACGCATGCCGCGTTATCAAGCGTGCAACACTTTTAACTGGCAACAACCAGTACGCTCTGGCAGCCTAATTAAGCTGTCATGGTCGCTCTTTGACGCCCGATGGAGGGGCGACCAATGATCATCGGGCTGGTTCCCAATCTGAGCCGCAGGGTGCGGGGACGAGAACTTGCTGCTGCTGGGTTTTCACGGATGCTGCCATTGGCAGCCGTGGCGACTGAGATTAAATCAATGGACACACGCGTAGAGGCGTTGTGCTGACTGTTTCGGTACGGGGGTTCGATTCCCCCCGGCTCCATTCTTTGTTCGGGCTGTGTCTTGGTGTGTCATCGCACGCCGATTCACGCCCATCTTCCTGCCAGAGAGGCATTTGCGGCGATTGCGATTGACGCTTCGTCGTGACACGCCGAGACGGGTCAGGAGCATCCGCGTCCAATCTTTGTGCGTGTAATTGTGCGTCTTTTTGTCTCCCCGGCTGTTCACGCGGGATACGCACAACGGCTTCCATCTGATCCAGCGCCGCACGGACGGGTAACGCCGAGCCGTCGGTGTACACGTTTGCGGTCAGCTTCGGATCACTATGCCTCATGATCTCCATGGCGACGCGTTGCGGCACGCCGCTACGCGCCAGGTTGGTCGCGAGGGTGTGACGCAGGGCGTGGAAGTCGACCTTCCGGCCCGACTCATCCTTCTTCCGAATCCCGGCGCGCTCGAGGTCTCTATTGAATGTGTGATGCGAGGGCATCCCACGGGCGAAGACCAGAGCTGTAGGGTCATGTCGCACGGGCTGGATCCGATGAAATTCCTCAGCAACTTCATCGGTCAGCATAATCGTCGAGGCGCGACGATTCTTTGCGGACGCAGCCCTGAGCCTGATGTGCGGTTGATCATCGTCAAGATGAACATCCCCCCATTTCAGCTCACGCAGCTCCTTGTGTCGTAACCCTGTGGACACAGCGGCGACGTACACGGCCCGTCTTGGTCCAGAGACTTTGAAGAGCGATTCCAGCTCGCTGTCGCTGAACGCACGCCTCTCGATCGTCTGCATGCCTCTGGTCTCCACTTTCTGTATCCGATCGAGTGGATTCCGCTCGATCCGGTCGACATCACGGAGCCAGTTGAAGAACACCGTGACCGAGTCCAGGTAGTGGTTCAGGGTCCTGGGTGAGATCGACTGCTCGGATCGCCATTCCAGAAAATCTCCCGGCTTGACATCTTTGATGAGCTCCCAGCTGCAATCCCCCAAGACGCGTCGGCAGCGGTTTTCGACGTGCCGGATGTATTGCCGGGCACGTCCGCGGGTCGTCAGGTCCCTGACAAACTCATCCAGCTGCTCGGCCAAGGGTCGCTGAGCAGCCTCTCGCCGCGTCGGCGACTGGACCAGGCCCTCCTGCTCAAGCTGGACCTGGCGGACTAGGTCATCAAGCTTCTTCTCGGCCACCCGTTTATCCGTGGTGCCGAGTGAGACTCTCTTGATTTTGTCCGCTGGATCGAGCCGGTACTGGCCCCAGTAGATCCTGCTCCTGACCCGCTTCCCGTTTTTGCGACGGGATGGCTTAAATACATTCTTGATCATCGGTTTCTCCTCCGGAGCAGACGATCAATATAGCGATCAAGATCCGTGCGCGCCATCCGGCTTGAGCCGCCGACCTTAACGGGCTGCGGAAGCTCTCCAGCTGCGATAAGGCGATAGATCGTGCGACGGCTGATGCTCAGCATCCCTGCCGCTTCATCGAGCGAGATAAGTGTTCCGGGCGTACGTGTCGTGGTGGTCTTTGACGGCTGAGTCGCAAAGAGTGAGTTATTCATGATGACCCCACTGATTCAAGATGTGACGAATTTGTAGCCGCAGCTACATTGCTCGCGGCGAACGATGAACAGGATCGTCTCGAGGCGGCTCATGTCAACGGTTTTTTCTGAAAAATCTCAAATACCCCCTTCGGGGGTATCCCTGTGAGTACACGAACTAGACCTTGAATCACCTGGATACGTTGACTTCTCGATTCCTCATAAATGTGGCAAGGTGGCTGTAGAAACTCAACAACAACCGATACACGAGGTCACGAATGAACAAACCCATCCTCTTTACCCTCGTTGAGACCGCGGACATCCTGCGGGTTTCGACGAGGACTCTTTACCGAGAACGCAACGAGAACCGGCTAACGGTCACAAAAATCGGCGGCTGTGTGCGGATCACCGAATCGGAGCTCCGACGCTACATCAACGATCAGGCCGAGAATCCACGACGTGTGGCGCTCGATGCAGACCGATCAGAACCGCCAGCTCGCAGGATGTCGCCGGCTGAAGAACTTGACGCTCTCACGACCAGCTTGAATAGGCGACGTGCGGATTCCGCGCCACGGTCATCAACAAAAACTGCATCAGAGCTGGTCAAAAGTTGAACCCGTCTCCCGAACCTGCGCGTCATGGAACACGACAACCGATCGAGGACAGGTTGCTGTATTCGCAATCCGAGGCCGCCCGTCTGTTGGGCATTGGCCGGGACACCTTGCGGAGTTTGGCGGCCGCTGGCGAGATTGCCTTCGTCCTCCTTGGCAAACGAAAGAGGTATACAAGAAGTGATCTATTGGAATTCATCGAACGAAACCGGATGCGATGGCCAGGCGAAGAAATAGCATCGTCCGCCGCCGCGAGGGATCGCTGCACTGGCATTATGACTGGATGATCAGCGGTCGTCGGCTGAGAGGATCGACAGGCACGTCCGACAAGGACAGGGCGATCGCGATCGCGATAAAGATTCGACAAGAAGCGATTGACACTGTTTATGGAATTGCTCCACAGAAACCCACCGAAATGACTCTTCGTGCGGCTCGCCTCCGATACTGGGAAGAGCATGCGAAGCACTTGGGGTCTTGGAAGGCTGCTCGTTCAAGGCTCAATCAGCTCGAGCGACTGCTGGGCAGTGACACGCTGCTTTCAGACATAACGCAGACTAGTCTTAAGGCATTCGCACATGCACGGATTGCTGAGGGTGCAGCACCTGCTACGGCTAATCGTGCACTGAGCACGTTTCGTCGTCTCTTGCGGATGGCCAGAGAGGACTGGAACGTCGCCGCCACTTCTCCAAGGTTCGGTGACGTGATGATGCCCGAGCCCCCTGGGCGGCAAGTGTTCCTGACCTACGAGGAAGCTGATCGTCTCATCCACACAATCATCCCGCATGCTCAACCGATCGTTCGCCTCGCCCTCTACACCGGTCTTCGCAGGGGCAACATTAATCAACTTCGTTGGGAGCAGGTGGATCTTGATGCTGGGCGTCTCACTGTCACGGTAAAGCACCATCACCGAGAAGGGAAGACGCACACCGTGCCGCTGATTCCTGATGCTGTGGAATTGCTCAAGAGCCTTGCTCCATCCATGAAAGAACGGATCGGTCATGTGTTTAAGTACGGCAACGTCCATGTCGGCTGCACGTGCCCGACTTGCCAGCACCGTGCCGATCTTGCGGGGCGTCCAATCCTGGACATCAAGAAGTCATTCAACACCGCCCGGAAGAAAGCAGGATTGTCGCACATCAAATTCCACGACCTTCGGCATACCGTGGCCTCGTGGCTGATTCAGGGCGGGAGCCCGCTCAACCTCGTCAAGGATGTGCTTGGTCATAGCGACATTCGCGTGACGGCTCGGTATGCCCACCTTGAAACGGCCGCAGCGGCAAACGCGATGGCGAACGCCCTTTCGTTGCCCCGATCTCCTGAGAAGTAATTCAATCCTGAAAGTAGTTGTCCTAGTGCCTGGCACAGGCGGCAATTGTGCGTAAACCGCCTCGAATTGGCTTGGGATTTGTCACGTATTTGTCACAGGATCGAATCGGAATGCATTGGCAGTTTCTTGAAACCGTTGGTGAGCTTGGTGCACCCGAGAGGATTCGAACCTCTGACCTTTGGCTTCGGAGGCCAACGCCGCAAAGACACCAGTACCACGGAATGGTTCAATTCTGCGGGGTTCGGCAGCGGGAGTATTTTCTGATTTGGCGTCAAGTGCCTTGAATTGACGTGTGGTTTGTCACGGATTTGTCACGGTGAAAAGCTGTCCATGACGGTTAGGCATGCTTCGCCGGTCAGAACGTTCAAGTGCCATTCTGGATTGGGGCGACGGCTACTTCTTGCCTGAGAATCGCCGCCGTTGCTTGAGCATGGACCCGACGACGGCTTTAGCGGTCTCCGCTGGCTTGACGCCGACGGCTTGGCACCACCAGCAGAACTCAACCACATCCAGGCGGCGTTCGCCCATCTCGACCTTGGCGACCCAGCTGTGGGATACGCCGAGGATGGCCGCCAGATCCCGCTGTGTCATGCCCGAATCGTTCCGCATCGTTACCAGATGGCGAAGGAGTATTTTTTGTTCAGGCGTTTCTAGCGATTTCGGCATTGCTTCTATTGTGGAAGCAAGGTAGGATGCTCCCAAATTAGAAGCAGGATCGCTTCAATGGAGCAATCAATCGCATGAGGGCATGTGAAGGAAATCTCGCCTGGGAACTTTGGGCTGCTGATGGCGTATCTGCTGCCTGGATTCGTGACGCTGTGGGGCCTGAGTGTGGTTTCCACCGATCTGCGTCTTTGGTTGCTCGGGGCAGGAATGACCGGCCCGACGCTCGGCGGGTTCCTCTATGTGACAGTGGTGTCGGCAGCTGCTGGACTCACGGTAGGGGCCATCAGGTGGCTTCTGATCGACACCTTCCACCATGCCACAGGTCTCAAACGTCCCGAATGGAACGATTCCCTGCTCGCGGACAATCTTGCGGCATATCGCTTTCTCATCGAGATCCACTACAGGTACTACCACTTCTACGCCAACATGGCCGTGGCCCTCGCGATCTCGTTTGCACTCTGGCGGGCTCAGGTAGAAGCCGGTACTCACACAACTTGGGCAGACACCGGATTTGTACTGATCGAACTGGTTTTTATTGCGGCGTCGCGTGACGCCCTGCGGCGGTATTACGCCCGAGCGGTATCACTGCTTGGGCTCAAACTAAAGGAGAATAGTGATGACAAACGGCGGATCACCCCACGCGACAACCAAGACTGAAAAACCTGAGGCAAAGAAGGATGATGGCAAGGGGGCTAAGCCTCAGGCTGCTTCATCGAAGCCGAAGGAGAAGTGACTAGCCTGCCCGCAATGTCGGTCGCGTAGTCCTGTTGAAAAATCATTGCCCATGCACCTGAAATGGTGTTTGGGCATTTTCTTGTAGATAGAGTCCCTTCAATCATTCAACGAAGAATGATCAGGCCTGTCGGATCGGAATCAGCGTCGGGGTTCGCAACGCCCCGCCCCGACGATGAGACCGAGGAGACTGGCCGGTTATGTCAATTATTGGCCCTGTCGGACGGTTTGAGGCTGAGGGGTTCTGTATCTGACGACGACGTGCAGGCCGGTCCTGGCATGACAGGGATTGACGCAGGTGCGCGCCAAACGCGCGCCAATGCAACCTGAGATTGCGGAATAAATGCCTTTGGATAACCGCTGATACCGTTGCGGACTTGGTGGTGGGCGATGACAGGCTCGAACTGC
>JAJDDA010000165.1 GCA_029260535.1 Phycisphaerales bacterium
CGTGATCAGCGGATCACCGATGACGTTGATCTTCCAAGGCTTGTCGGAATTGGGGCGCGCCATCACCGCCCACGGGAGCGGCGTGAGCAGACCCTGCGCCACATACACCGGAGGTGTGAACGCGGGAAGGAACGGCTCATCAACAGCGCCGATGTACGCGTAGGCCCCGTTGTCGAGCCAGCGCCTGGCGATCGAGCCCTTGTCGTCGACATCCTGCGCCGAGAATGAGTGCGTGAAGTACACCATCGCGGGCTTGTCCATGAACGGGATATCAGCGGTGTACGCCCTGCCGGGGTGCAGGTCGAACCAATCCCGATGCCCGGCGGTGTTCACGTGGATGTAGCCCGCGTCGATCGGTCGTCTGGTCGCCCGGCGCCAGTCGCTGACGCTATTGCGAGGCGGGTGAAACGTCTCGGGAGAAATCCGCACACGCTTGAGCGCCGTCTCCGCGGGGTACATGGTGTACGTGTCGTAGGGCGCCTCGGTGCCGTACCCGTTGAAGAGCCACGCCTCACCAGGCTGCAGGAAGATCGCTGACATCGCGCGGTATGCCGATTCTGATTCATTCCCGAACAGGATCCCGGTCCAGGCAAACACTTCCCCGCTTGCATGCCGACCGATGCGGTCGGTGAGCGCCAGGACTTTGTTCGAACTCCCCTGCTCAAAGATGCGCGTCGGCATGTTCATGCAGATCGAGATCGCGTCGAGATCATCGCCGACCTTATCCCACCGGTACCCGACCCCCTTGATTCCATCGAGCACCTGCTGCTCGAATTTCTGGGTGTACTCCTCTTTGTCGACTCCGCCGACCCGGCCCCCCTTGCGGTCGACCCAGACCAACGGCTGCCCCCTGCCCGCGGCGAGCGCCAGCGCCGCCGGCCACGCGGGATCATCTTCTGCGGTCACGACGATCCCCGGGGGTTTGTGCTTCATCGCGTCCCAGACCTCGCGCAATCCACCGGGGGAATCCGCGCCCCATGAACGATAGAAGCCACGCTCCATGCGCTCCCGGACAGAGCCCTCGTGCTTGCGCCCACCTTGCCAGAGCAGGACCTCCTCTGGTTCGAAGGCGCGGACGAACCGTGCGATGTTGGCTTTCGCGCTCGAAGTGCCGTCATCGATCAATACCGGGAAGCGATGATCAGTGGACCACCGCGCGATCGCATCGATATACGCGTCGCCGTTCGGGACGACCACGACCACCGGATCGACCGGGAGCGTAAGCCGCAGCCGTTCGACCCTGGCGCCGACCCGGCCCGGGCCGCCCTTGGGCACGGGCGGCATCCCGTCACGATCACGCCGGGGCTGCTGCGCCTCGGCGCCGGGAACCAGCATCACGCCGACCAGGAGCGCAAGCAGCGCGACCATCGGCGTCCGGTACTTAGTCATTGGCTTCAACGATTGATTGGTTGTGTTTCGCATCGGTATTGATGGTATCGCGACATCGCACCAAAGGATGCACATGCCGAAAAGATGCCGAATTTCAGGCCCTGGCGGGCGATCCTGACCATAGCCTAGAGCAGGCGTCGGCTCGGAACGATCTGCAGGTTGTCCCGCCCCGGGATGATCTGGTCGGCAATCTCAACCGCCTCGGCGAAGGACGACTGCGCCGCCTCGATATTGACGCAGCTGGGGAGCACCTTGCCCTGCGCCAGGTGCTCGCCGGTCGCAACGCTGTCGCCGGCAATCAAAATCGTCACGCTCGAGAGCAGCACCAGCACCCCGATCGAGCCCGGGGTCACGCCCGGCTGCGGGAAGCAGTCCACCCCTGTCACGAGCGTGTCCGGCATCGGCTTGCACCGCTGGAGGATCGCGATGTCGCGCTGGAGCATCCCGACCAGCTCTTCATCATCCGCCTCGTCGGCGCGTTTGAGTTCGACGATCAGCGGCACCCCGACACCCTCGCGCTCCGCCTCGCTGATCCACCAGCTCGCTGACGTGAACAGATCGAGCCCCCGGCGCATGTCCGGCTTGAACGAGGTCAGCACCACATCGGTGATGTCGTCGGGCGTCATGTTCACGCGCTCGCCGAGACGAGCCGCGAGGATCGGTCCGGGCAACCCGGGATCAACAAGGATTCGGCGGTCGCCGGCCTCGATCAGTGTCGTTGTCGCGTGCCCCGTGCGCACCGCGGCACGCTCGTCCCACAAGGGATTCGCAGCGAGTGTCCCGATGCTGATGACATGGACCAATGGTTCGGTTTGTTTCGGCGCACGCATCACTCAGTCGGTCTCGAGCATCCGCTGCAGGATCGGGGGGTTCTCGCTGCGCTTGAGGCGGAGCTGATCAACGACCATCGCAGGGCACATTGTTTTGAGCGATTCAAGGTCGCGCCCCATCGCGGTGATCTGCTTGATGAGGCTCGACGAGGTGTACGCGAAGCTCTGGCCCGCGACGACGAACGCGGTCTCGAGCCCGGCGACCTCGCGGTTGGTCAGCGCCTGCTGCACCTCGTTCTGGAGATCGGACAGGTTTCGGATGCCGCGGAGCAGCGCCGTCGCGTTCATCTCGGTTGCAAAATCCACAGTCAGCCCCGAGTACCCCAGGACTTCGACGCTCGCCTCGTTCGGCTCACGCTCGATCAATTCGCCGACGAGCGTGGTCGCCATCTCGATGCGCTCTTCTGCGGTGAACAGGTGCTCTTTGCCGGGGTTGTGCCCCACCGCAACGATCAGCCGATCGAAGAGCCGCCGACCCCGCGCGATGACATC
>JAJDDA010000166.1 GCA_029260535.1 Phycisphaerales bacterium
ATCGATGCGGCAGATCCAGGCTGAAGGCGCCGGCGCGATCGTGTATCTCCGACCAGAAGGCTCCGCGGATGACCTTGAAAACAGGCTCCTGACGTTTAACCGGGATCGCCTTAGCGGCACAAGCAATATGCAAGCAGGCGCAGTCTCCCCGGCGGATGTCCCGATGAACGAACGGCAGTTCGGGATCGGGAGCCAGATCCTCCGCCAACTCGGGCTGACGCACATCCGGCTGCTCACCAACTCACCGGTCGATCTCCCGGGGCTCGATGCGTTCGGTCTTGAAATCACCGAGCACGTCCCGGTGGCGGGCTCATCGGTGAACGCATGAGCAAGAGCGATTCGACACCGGAGGTCCCCCGATCGGCGCCCTACCTCGATCCCTACCGAGAAGCGGTCGATCGCTTCGGTCCATCGTTCGAGGCGACGCTCTGGGCGAACGAGAATTTCCAGACCATCCGATTCCAGGTCTTCTGCTCGCTCTTCGATTTTACCGACGCGACGATCGTCGATGCCGGCGCGGGTGACGGCGCCTTGGCGCGGTACCTCCACGAGCAGGGGATCCGGTTCCGCCAGTACCGGGGGCTCGAAGCGATGCCGGAGATGGTCGAGCGCGCCGACTCGCTGGCGCCACCGAACGCCTCGCATGTTGTTGCGGACTTCGCGACGGACCGGTCCTCGCTGCTGATCGATGGCGTGAAGCCGGACGTGATCGTTTTTTCGGGTTCGCTCAACACGTTCACCGAGCGGCTGGCACAGGAAACAATCGGGCATGCGTGGGAGGCCGCCAAGGGGGCGGTGCTGTTCAACTTCCTCTCATTAAGGACAGACCCCGCCCGGCTGACCGGCGACACCGGGCCTGCAAACCGCTTCGACCCTCTCGCCATGCTCGACTGGGCACTGAACGCGACCCCGTCGGTCGCGTTCCGGCAGGAGTACCTCAAGGGGCACGACGCGACGATCGCGATGTTCAGGGACGCCGACTGACCTTGCGATTGGGTATCCTGTCCCCATGACGATCCTCTTCTGCCAACACGACGACATGTGCCGACCCGGTCGGCTTGGGCTGACCCTCCGCGACCAAGGCCACCAGCTGGATGTCCGCCGGCTGCACCGCGGTGACTCGCTCCCCAACGATCTCAACGGGATTACGGGGGTCGTCTCGCTCGGGGGCGGGATGGACATCGGCGACGACATCGCGTGGATCGAACCGGAGTGTGAGATCCTCCGCAAAGCGCACGCGAACGAGATCCCGCTGATTGGCGTCTGCCTCGGTTCGCAACTCGTCGCGCACGCGCTCGGCGGGAAGGTCGAGCCGATGGACAAGCCGGAGATCGGCTTCCCGGCAGTCGACATCTCGCCGCAGGGGCAGACTGACGCACTCCTTGCCGGCATCGCGTGGTCGATCCCGCAGTTCTCGCACCACTCAAACCAGATCACCGAATTGCCCGAGGGCTCGACGCTGCTGGCATCTTCTGAATCGTGCAAGCACCAGGCGTACCGCGTCGGGGTGCGCACGTACGCGTTCCAGTACCACTTCGAGTGCGACCGCCCTATGGTTGCCGACCTGATCCGTGCGTACCCCAAGTCGCTCCAGGCGGCGGGTGTCACCGAGGTCGAGTGCAACAAGCTCGCGGACGAGCATTACCAGTTCTTCGCACGCCAGGCCGACCGGCTGTGCGTCAACATCGCGACTTGCCTCATGCCCGCGGGCATGGTGCTGGCGCCGATCCCGACATAGTGACATAGCCACGTGGGTTCTCGACTGACACTCCAGGCGCCTCCTGATTACCGCTTCATGCGGGATGTCTGTTCGTACGGGTATTTCCTGCTGGCGCCCAACGTCTGGGACCCCGACAGGAAGACCATGACGCGCCCGCTGAACCTCGAAAACGGGGTCGCGACGCTGACGATCGCACAGCCCGATATCAAGAAGGGCTCACCGATCAAGGCGGTCGCCGACCGGGCGCTGACCAGATCTGAACAACAGGACGCCAAACGGCAGCTCATCCGGATGCTCCGCCTCGACGACACGAGCCCGGCGGACTTCCATCGGACCGACCCTCGCTGGAAGAAATCCGGCAAGGCGAGGCTCTCCCGCAGTCCGACCGTTTTCGAGGACATCATCAAGACGGTCACCAGTTGCAACGTCACCTGGCCCAGCACCGTGAACATGAACAAACGGCTGTGCGAGGTCGTGTGTCCTGCTTTCCCCACACCCAAACAGATGGCTCGGAAGCGCCCCGCCACGCTCCGCGCCCGGTGCAGCGTCGGGTACCGCGATCAGCGGATGGTTGATCTGGCGAAGATGGCCGTCCGGGGCGAACTCGATCTGGACCACCTCGAGGACCCAACCGTCAGCGATGACGACATCTACGAGACGCTCCTGGCGCTCCCCGGGATCGGGCCTTATGCGGGAGCGAACATCATGTCGCTCCTGGGTCGGTACAGCCGGCTGGCGATCGACACGGAGACGATCCGGCACGGCAAGGTGGTGTTGGGCTACAAGGGGAGCGACCTTGCGATCCGCAAGAAACTCGAGAAGCACTACGCCCCGTTTGGCGAGCACAAGTTCCGCAGCTACTGGTTCGAGGTCTGGGATTTTTACGAATCCAAGCAGGGCCCGGCCCATACCTGGGCGCCGCGAGCCGTGGTGAACGCCTTTACCGCGAGCAACCTGAAATAGCCTCTCGGGCCTTGGGAAGAACCGTTGTTCGCACAGGATTCTTCACGCACTCATCCATCCCGATGCCCCTTTTCATCACCGGTTCGGATATCCTTGCACGCCGGGCCGATGATCGCGAGAATCGGTCCTGCGTCTCACCCCCCGCTCACCCCTCTTGCAGCGAATACCCATGCAAAGCGTCAGACTCCTGCTGACTGAGATCGTCGATTACGCCGGGCTCTTCCCGCCGGCCAAACTCGATATGGACCCGGTCGTTCGCAACTACGGCGCGTACCTCTGCTCGAAGGACCAGTGGATGCTGGGCCGGGTGATCATCCCCGTCGCGAGGCTCGACGAGTTCGAGGCAGCCGCGGCGGAGTTGCTCCCGACCAACGATGACCACGAGATCTGGAAAATCAGCGCGCTGATGCCCCCGGCGAGCGATGCCGACCTCGATGCGCTGTACAAACGCATCGCGGAATTCAACGACAAGCACGAGGACCCGGCGAACGGGTGCGCGTTGATCGATGCCGTCGAGATCAAGGCGACCAAATCCGAGCACATCGACCGCGTGATGAACGAGAACCCGGCTGGGCTCCGCACGTTCTTCGAGATCCCGATCGACGAGGATCCCAGAGGGTTGATCGCCGCGCTCGCCGGAGCGGATGATGAAGCGCCGGTGTGCGCCAAGGTGCGCACCGGAGGCGTCACCCCGGATCTGATTCCGAGCTGCGCCGACATCGCCCGGTTCCTGATCGCCTGCAATGCGGCCCACGTCGGATTCAAGGCAACCGCAGGCTTGCACCATCCGGTCCGGCACCACGACGCCCAGGTCGGCGCCCCGATGCACGGGTTCCTCAACGTGTTCCTCGCGGCGGCGGGCATCATGGTCGACGATCTCGATGAGCACGCCGCAATCCAGCTCCTCGAGGAGCGCGATGAGTACGCGTTCCGGTTCACCGACTGCTGCGCCGCGTGGCGCGACCTCTCGCTCGATGACGGGCAGCTTGCGCTGACGAGGGAGCGTTTCGCGCTCTCGTTCGGCTCGTGCTCGTTCATCGAACCCATCGACGATCTCAAGGAACTCGAGATCTTCCCCAACGACTAGCCTTCACCTCCCAACGAATAGCTGCTGCCAATCCATGACCGACGACTACCCGAACACGCAATCCATCGACGCCAACGACCCCTCCCTGACCAGCTGGGTTGAATCCGCGAACACACCCGGGATCGATTTCCCGATCCAGAACCTGCCCTTCGGCGTGTTCCTGCGCAACGACGACAACGCCAACAAACCGGCGGTTGGTGTTGCGATCGGCGATTCGATCCTTGACTGCTCCGCATGCTGGAACGCGGGGCTGTTCAGCAACACGCCGTGCGAGGACTCGAACATCTTCGCAAGGGGCTCGTGCAACAGGCTCGCGGCGCTGGGCCGGGCGCGTGTCCGGGAGATCCGCGATCGCGTGAGCTGGCTGCTCCGCAGCGACACCGACGCGATCAAGGGCAACGAGGCCCTCCGCGAGCGCGGCATCGTCTCGATGAGCAACGCGACAATGCTCATGCCCTTCGCGATCGGTGATTACACCGATTTCTACGCGAGCGCCAACCACGCGACGAACGTCGGCAAGATGTTCCGCCCCGACGGCGACCCGCTGCTGCCCAACTACAAACACCTCCCTGTCGGGTACCACGGCAGGGCGTCGTCGATCGTCGTCAGCGGGACCGGCATCAAACGCCCGCATGGGCAGCTCAAGGCGGACGATGCGCCGCCGACGTTCGGCCCTTGCCGGTTGCTCGATCATGAATTGGAGATCGGCTGCTTCATCGCAAGCGGGAACGAGTTGGGCTCGCGGATCGATGTCAACGATGCGCCCGGGCACATCTTCGGGATCGTGCTGGTGAATGATTGGTCGGCGCGGGATATCCAGAAGTGGGAGTACGTGCCGCTCGGACCATTCAATGCGAAGAACTTCGGGACAACGATCAGCCCCTGGGTCGTCACGCTCGATGCGCTCGCGCCGTATCGCAAGCCGCTTCCTGCACGCGCCGATGGCGATCCGGCGCCGTTGCCTTACCTGAGCCCCGACGCCGGCTCCGAGTCAGAGGCGATGGGGCTCGAGATCAACCTCGAGGTCACCATCGAGTCGGCGAAGATGCGTGAAGAGGGCATCGCGCCGATGCGGATCAGCCACTCGAGCGGGATGGACCTCTACTGGACGTTCGCGCAGATGATCGCGCACCACACCTCGACCGGCTGCAACATGCGCGCCGGCGACATGCTCGCCTCGGGCACCGTCTCCGGTGTCAACGAGGACCAGCGCGGCTGCATGCTCGAACTGACCTGGCGCGGGCAGAACCCGGTCAAACTGCCCACCGGGGAAGAACGCAAGTTCCTCGCCGATGGTGATCGGTTGACGATCACGGGGCATTGCGAACGCGAGGGCGCGGTGCGGATCGGGTTCGGCGAATGCAGCGGGGTTGTGCTGCCGGCGGAGTGAATGGCTGATTAGTTCGCAAGGGCAATATACAGCACCACCGGGATGCCGATGACGAGCAGGGTCATTGCAACCTGTAGCAGCACGATCAGCAGACCTTTGGTATACGGAACACTCAGGTATTTGCTAACGATCCCGCCGGCGATCAACAATGAGACCGGGATCATTCCGAGTGACAAGGCGGTAATGGATTGATCCGATGCCTCCATGCTCCCAGCGATCATCCCGGCGCCCAAACCGAGAAAGCCGTTGATGATCACCGTTAAGAACGAGCAGAGATAAGCGGTCCCGTAGGTCGGGGATTCCTTGACAATGATCTTCGCAGATATCCGAAGAAATATCGCTGCGATCAGCGATCCGACGACCGCCTGGGCCAAAATCTGCCTTCCTTCTGAAACAAGTATTTCGCCCATCAGTGATCTCCTTGAATTAGATGCCTGAGAGGGAAGTCATAGCGTGCCTGATTCATCTACGCAAAGTCGGGCAAACACACTGCTTTGCATCGAGCAACGAAACAATATCGCAAGAAACCTTGTTACCGGCGGTTATGGCGCCTGTGTGATCTCAACACCCAGCACCGTCCCCGTCGGCTGGTAGCAGGCCGCGTCGTCGCAGACCTGGTAGAGCACGCGGATCCGGGGGTTGCCCTCGATCTGTTCGCCCTCGATGGGATGAAGCCCGATGACGATCAAGGTGTCGTTCTCGTACACCATCAGCTGATCACCCTCGCGGTCTTCGACGGCGTTGCCGGTGTACGCGACACCCTCAGGGTAGGTGACTTCGAGCGCGACTCCTGAGCCTCCGGTGATGTCGATCGACAACCCGATCAGCCCCTCGACACCCGGCTCGTGCGCGTTGACGTGGAAGCCTTCCGCGATGCTGAGATTCAGGATGACCGGGACCGGCTTGCCGGGTCGGAGTTCGACCGATTCGGTGTTGGCAAAGACCTTGACCGGCGATTCGGTCGGGGCCTGCCTGACCTCGTTGACCATCCCCGCACGCAGAATCGCGCCCGGGTCCATGCGGAGCAGGCGGTGGAGCGCCCTGGTCGCGACGACGGCGCCGAGCGGTGATTGCGCCACGTCCTGGGAGACCGTAGCGAGCGCGCTCGCCGCCTCGTCCTTGTACCGCTCGATCCCGGTCAGCTCGTGCAGGTCGAGGAGGTTGTTGAGCATCGCGCCCATTGCGCTGGGGATCGCGCCGTCGTTGACGGATCGTGCTCGGACAATCAGGTCGGTCCGATCCGGTGGCGTATCGAAATAACCGCCGGTCGCCTGATCGCCGAAGCGATCCTTCGCGATGTCGGCAAGGCGGATCGCCTCGTCGATCGTTCGTGTGCCGTTGATCTCGGTGACACCGGCGCGTTCGAGGGCGAGCAGCCCCTGAATAACGAAGGCGTAGTCATCGAAGAGCCCCGCGTTCTTCACCTTTCCAAGACGGCTCGTGCGGTAGAGCGCGCCTTCGTTGTCCTGCATGCTCCCGAGGATGAACGAAGCGGCGCCCCTGGCGGCCTCGGTGTACCGGGGTTCGTTCAGCGCGCCCCCGGCCTCGGCGAACGCGGTGATCATCAACCCGTTCCAGGCGGCGATGGATTTATCGTCCAGACCTGGCTGATCACGCCTGGCCCTCGCCTCGTACAACGCCGCGTTGATCGCGTCGGTGCGCTGGAGCAGGTCTTCCGTCGTGATTCCCATCTTCTTGGCGATGGAGTCAGGGCGTGCGCTCATCCGCAGGACATTCGCAGGCGGTGTCTCCCTGTGGTGCGGGTCCTGGAAGTTGGTCTGAATAGACAGGCCGTACATCTCGTTGATGAAGGCCGCGTCTTCGGCATTCAGGACCGCCTCGATCTCCGCCTTGCGCCAGAGGTAGTTCTCGCCCTCGTGGGCGTTGACCTCGGCGTCCTGCGCCGAATAGAAACCACCGCTTGGCGCGGTCATCTCATTCAGTACGTAGTCGAGGGTGCGCCGGGCGATGCGTTCGTGGAATTGATCGCCGGTCGCTGTCGCGCTTGCGGCGTAGATGCGCGAGAGTTGGGCGTTGTCGTAGAGCATCTTCTCGAAGTGCGGGACGGTCCACGTGCCGTCGGTGGCGTAGCGGTGGAAGCCGCCGCCGACCTGATCGAAGAGACCCCCCACCGCCATGCGGTCGAGCGAGTGCGCCACGGCGTCTCGGATGACGCCCCTTTGGTCGTCATCACCCAGGGTCGGCTCGACCTGCTGAAGGAACTCGATGAACACCGGCTGCGGGAACTTGGGGGCGCCGCCGAAGCCGCCCTCGGCGCTGTCGTAGATCTGGATCAGCTGCTGGACGGCCTGCCCGATCTGCTTGTTGCCGATGCGCACCGGGTCCGACTTGGACGCGATGCGATCACGGACCGCCTCGGTCAGCATCGCCGACTGCTGGAGGACCTGCTCGCGGTCGGTCATCCACGCGTTCGAGAGCGCCATGAGGACGCGCGTGAACGAGGGACGGCCCTGCATGTCGTCCTTCGGGAAGTACGTCCCGGCATAGAACGGCTGGAGCCCCGGGTCGTCCTCGCCCTGCGCGCCGGGAGGTGTGAGGAAGACGTTCATCGGCCAGCCGCCGCCGCCGGTGAGGGTCTGGGTCGCCGCCATGTAGATGTCGTCAACGTCGGGGCGCTCCTCGCGGTCGATCTTGACGCAGACGTAGTGCTCGTTCATCACGGCAGCGGTGGCTTCGTCCTCGAAGGACTCGCGCTCCATGACGTGGCACCAGTAGCAGGTCGAGTACCCGATGGAGATGAAGATCGGGACGCGGCGCTGCCGAGCCTCTTCGAACGCCGCCGGCCCCCAGGGCTTCCAGTCCACCGGGTTGTGGGCGTGCTGGAGGAGGTAGGGCGAGGTCTCGTCGATCAGGGCGTTGGTGTGCTTGTGGTTCGTCACGGCGTCCTCGGCGGCGGAGGCGGGTTGGATAGTCGGCATAAGGGCGATTCCGGCGAGTATGAGGGCGGAATGGAGGATTCTGGGGGGTTTGGTGGGCATGGGCAATCTCGGTGGGGTGGAGCCTAGTCTAGCCTTGCAATGAGTAATACCACCTTGCCTAGGTAGTATGTCGGGCTACACTATCCGGCTCGCCAGATCCCCTGAAGGGGCTGCTGGAGGGCCTCGGACCCCATTTGAAGCTTTGGAGCGATCATTATGCCACGCGTCTGCAAATTCACCGGCAAGAGAACATCCACCGGGCTCACCCGCACCTACCGCGGGCAGAAGATCAGCAAGGGTGGGTTCGGCCTCAAGCCGACCGGCATCACCAAGCGGACCTTCAAGCCCAACCTCCAGAAGGTCAACGCGATGATCGACGGCTCGCCGCAGAAGATCCGCGTCTCGACCAAGGCGATCAAGTCCGGTCTCGTCGTCAAGCCGCTCAAGCGGAAGTACGGCTACACGCGGCAGCAGAAACTGCTGGCTGCTTCCGGCGGCTGATCTGCATTCTCTCGATTTGAATGAGGCGATCCTGTTTGGGTCGCCTTTTTTCTTGCGCGCAAGGTGTTCGATATCCGAGCCTTCGCTTTGCTCAGACTCGGCGTCCAAAAAAGAGTGATCTGTCAAACCGTCGCGAAGACCGGGCCATCGGCGCGGCTTGTGATGACCTCGACACCTGGAACCTGCGCCTTGATCCGCTCGGCGTAGCTCGGGAGGTAGCCGCGCTCGGTGTTGGTGTGACCGGCGAGCAGGATCGAGCACCCGCGCTGGATCGCGCCGAGCGCCTCGTGGTGCGAGACTTCTCCGGTGAGGAAGAGCGTGCAGCCGTCAGCGATGGCGCTATCGATCAGGGAGCCACCAGCGCCGGGGCAGACACCGACGGTCGAGACGGGGTCATCTCCTGCGCAGGCGATCTTGACCGCGTCGACACCCAGGTTCACCTTGAGGTTCGCGGCGAGTTGCTTGGGGGTCATGGGCTGATCGAGGTGGATCCTGCGCCCGGCGCCGACGGTTCGTCTGGGTTTGGACGCGAGCGGGATCACATCGCACGCCGGCTCTTCGTAGGGGTGCAGCGCCCTGAGGATCTCCATCGCCAGCGGGATCGCGCCCTCTGCGATGACCATCTCCAGGCGAACCTCCGGGGCGGATTCGAGGGCGCCGGCTTTGCCGATCATCGGGGTCGTTCCCTCGTCACCCAGGAACGTGCCCTCGCCTTGTGTCGTGAATGAACAGTTCGAATAAGCGCCGATCCTGCCTGCGCCGACGGACGCGAGCCCATCGCGGACGCGCTCGGCGTGATCCTGCGGGACGAACGTCACGATCTTGTGCGTTGCGTTGGGATCCGAAACAGCGCAGGGCTGCAACGCTCTGCGATCGCCGTGACTCGGCAAGTCGGCGCCTTGCGGGGCGAGCATCTCGCAGAGCCAATCGGTGACACCGCCTTCGGTGGCGTCGAGCGCGGTGTGGGGTGAGTACACCGGGATGCCGGACTCGATCACGCCGACGAGCGTTCGGCCCTTGGGGTCATCGGTGGTGATTCGCTTGAGCGGGTGAAAGATCGTCGGGTGGTATGCGATGATCAGCCCGGCGCCGGCGCGTTTGGCCTCGTCGAGCGAGGCCTCGGTCAGGTCGATCGTCAGGAAGACAGGGCCGGCGAGCGGCTTCTCGCGATCGCCTAGCAGCAGCCCCACGTTGTCCCAGGGCTCGGCAAGCGGCAGCGGCGCGATCGTTTCGAGCGCGGCGAGGATGGTCCCGATAGTTCGTGTTTCGCCCATATCGCCCGATAGTAGCCGATCGGGGGCGCCCCCACGACAGAGCGGCAATACCCGCCCAACCGAGGGGGCGATCGCACCGATAGAGCGCTATCGGGTACGATTCAGCGGCGGGAGCGACGGACCGAACATGCTCCCGCCTCGACCTCATCCTCAACCGGAGATCCCCCGCTTGGCCACGCCAACGCCTACCGGAAAATCAGCGACCGAGCCGCTCAAGAGCTTTGTCCTCGATACCAACGTCCTGCTCCATGACGACGGCTCGATGTTCGCGTTCAAAGAGCACAACGTCGTCATCCCGTTCCCGGTCATCGAGGAACTCGATGGCTTCAAACGGGCGGATGGCGAGGTCGGGCGCAACGCCCGCCACACCATCCGCAAGCTCGATGCGCTCAGCAAGCTGGGCCGCCTGATCGAGGGCGTCCAGTGGGGCGAGGACACCGGGACCATCTCCATCGACATCGAGGAGCACGACCGCCCGCTCCCGCTGCACGGCGATTCTCCCGACAACCGGATCATCTCCTCCGCCAACGCGCTGCACCGCAAGGGTGTCGAGGCGATCTTCATCTCCAAGGACATCAACGCGCGCGTCAAGTGCCGGGCGCTGGAGATCCCCGCGGAGGACTACGAAACCGATCGCGTCGATCCGAACCTGCTCTACACCGGGTTCGCCGAGCTCTCGGCGCCTGGCGAGCTGATCAACACGCTGCACGAACAACGGATGCTCCCGGTCGAGCACCTGGTGAGTGCCGCCAGTGTGATCCGTAGCTCCGGACACGACGACGGCGACGAGATCCCCGATGCGAACGGGCCCGAAGAATTCGAACTGCATCTCCAGCCCAATGAGTTTGTCATCATCCACGATGCGCTCGACCCGTCGCACTCCGGCCTTGCGCGCCGTCTCTCGGACACCGAGCACCTCATCCCGATCTCCGCTCCGCGCAAGCCGGTCTTCGGGATCCTGCCTCGGAATGTCCAGCAGACGATGGCGCTCGACCTGCTCCTTGATGACGACGTCAAGATGGTGACGCTCACGGGCGGCGCAGGCACCGGCAAGACCCTGCTCGCGCTCGCTGCCGCGATGACCAAGTCCATCATGGAAGAGCGGTACGAGCGCGTGTTGGTCGCGCGTCCGATCATGCCGATGGGCCGCGATATCGGGTACCTGCCCGGCGACAAGGACGAGAAGCTCGGCGCCTGGATGCAGCCGGTCTTCGACAACCTCGAGTTCCTGATGCAGACACGCAGCGCACCGATGGGCCAGCACGCCGAGAGCAAGTCCGCCGAACAGCGCCTGGAGCGGCTGCTCGCCGACGGGAGTGTGATCGTTGAGGCGCTGACATACATCCGCGGTCGCTCGATCCCGAACCAGTTCCTGATCGTCGATGAGGCGCAGAACCTGACGCCGCACGAGGTGAAGACGATCGTCACGCGCGTCGGCGAGGGGACCAAATTAGTCCTGACCGGCGACATCGCGCAGATCGACAGCCCTTACCTGGACATGTCATCCAACGGCCTGACCTACGCGGTCGAGCGGATGAAGGACCTGGGCGTGACCGGTCACGTCACGCTGATGAAGAGCGAGCGGAGCGAGCTGGCATCGCTGGCGGTGGAGCGGCTGTAAATAAGAATTACCGAGCCTTTGGACGCCGAGTCTGAGCGAAGCGAAGGCTCGGGTATCGGTGTGCCGAAGCGGCCCTATCATCTTGGGTGATGACCAAGGCGATCAAATCAATAGTGGTGTTGACGTTCACCCTATCTGTGATGGGGATTGCTCTTGCGGACTCAACGGAGCAGCAAACCGCGCGGATGTATGAGAAGATCTGGGACGGGCACCTGAAAAACACGGAGAGCGCCCGGAGCATCTACAAGGAACGGCAACGCCTGATCGCCGAGGACTGGGAACCAAGCCCGGTCATTGTGAAAGAACTATCAAACCAGGCGCGAATGAACAGGATCACAGCCGCATCTCTTTCCGGGCTCTGTGATTTCCAGATCGATTACGCGCTAGGCCCCGATCGCGACCCGCCACACATCAGAACACTGGCTTGCTGCGAGGTGCTTCTGATCGCGGATGCCCGGATACTGCTCCGCGACAACATGATCGACAACGTGATCGACCGGCTCGTTTCCTCGCTCGCTATCGCAGAACAGACCCTCACCGATCTTTCAATGCAAGCCGCGGATATCCGGATCGAAACCATTGGGTTTGTGCTTCAGATTGTTCTCGACATCCCACTTGACGAATGGACCCCTGACCGCAGCCAGAGGATGGCTGATTCTCTCGCATGGATCAACGAACACGACCCGTTCGGATTGCGAGAATCAATCGCTCACGAAAGAGATTCAACAGCGAAATGGTTACAGAGAGTACACCGAGACAAAAAAGGCAAACTGCAGGTTCTAGAAACAACCGCAAAGTTCTCGAGAAGACGAGGCATCATCGGAGAAGCCGACTCGGCCGGCGCCGCGGTTGCTGTCCACCTGTACGGCGGCTTCGAGACCTCCATCAATCAATATACGAAATCAATGAATCTGGTCCTCGAATCTCTTGATGATCCTGATCATAAAAACTTGCTCAAGGATTTAAATGTCAAATTCAAGAACAATGAGTACGGGCCGTTTGCCAGAGCATTTACGATCGATGCGGCCTGGTTCAGAGGGTATGAAGCATCTCTAACCGAGAATATCCGGTCGTCGAAGGCTTTCTTTGCTCAAGCATCAAAGCCATCCGCTTTCAACTAAAACGCACCTTGACGAAACAGCGCCAATATTCTCAGCATTTTCTGATTCAATCAATCGCTTTTTGAGCCCCGAAACCCCTCGCGCCGATCTCCCTACAATCTGTTGTCTCAGCAAGACTCGACAATATTGATCCACGCACGGAGTTCTCCATCCAATGATCCGCACCAACAATCCCGCGCTCACCGCGTCCACCTTCGGCGGGAATGCCGTTGACTTCTCACCCGCTTCGGTTGATTCCGCCGCCCCCGGCGCGATGTCGCTCCAGGGCGCCGTGAACAAGACATTCATCCTGCTCACGCTCTGCGCCGCGACGGCGGTCTTCGCGTGGTCGAAGATCCTCCCCGCCGGCTCGGTCGTCGATGGCGTGCTCGACCCGGCCGCGATGGGCAGCCCGAACCTCTTCCTGCTTGTCGGCGGGCTCGGCGGGTTCGCGGTCGCGATGGTGACGGTCTTCATGCCCAAGCGGGCGCCCATCCTCGCTCCGATCTACGCGCTGCTCGAGGGGCTCTTCGTCGGCGCGATCTCCGCGGTCTTCGCGATCCGGATGGGCTCGATGACCGTCGGTGCGCTGGCGGTGGATTATTCGATCGTCATGCAGGCCGGGCTGCTCACGTTCGGCATCCTCGCGGCCCTGCTTGTCGCGTACACCTCACGGCTGATCAAGCCGACCGAGAACTTCAAGCTCGCCATCGTCGCCGCAACCGGCGGGATCGTGCTGCTCTTTGTCGCGCAGATGCTCCTGGGCATGCTCGGCGTGCAGATCCCGGGGATCTTCTCGACCGGACCGATCGGGATCGGGTTCGCCGGGTTCGTTGTCGTGATCGCCGCCCTGAACCTTGTGCTCGACTTCGACTTCATCGAGCAGGGCGTAGCGACCGGCGCCCCCAAGCACATGGAGTGGTATGCCGGGTTCGGCCTGCTCGTAACGCTCGTCTGGCTCTATGTCTCGATCCTGCGCCTGCTCTACCTCATCGCGGCGAGCCGGGATTAAAATAATCTGAAATCATCATTTCGGTTCCGCTTGTTGGCGGTGTCCTGTTGGTATGCATCCGTCCCATTGCCGGGTGCGAACCATGATCAGGAGAACCGACCGATGCCGAAGACGCCGATAACCCGATTCCTGCCGCTGCTCGCCTTGCTGGCGGCGCTGCTGCCAACCCACATGACTCTCGCTGACGCCGCCCACAACGCGGCGCTGCGGTACTGGCGCGGGATGGCGATGATGACGCCTGAACTCGAGGAGACGATCAAGGCGGTGGAGTTTGACCTTCTCGTTGCCCCTGATTGGACGCCCGACGACGAGATGCGGGAGGCACTCGAATCATTGGGCGCCCAGAGCACGATCCACGAGTTCATCAAGGGCGGGAAACTTCCTGAGTGTGATTTCGGGAAGGACCCCGAAGAGGGCATCGAACTCCTGCTCCCCCACCTCGGCGGGTTGCGGGTCACCGCGAAGCTGCTCCTCATGGACGGCCGGATGAAACTCGCCGATGACGATACGGATGCCGCGGCGCAGCGGTTTGCTGCGGCGTACGCGCTCGCCGCGAACAGTGCCAGTGACGAGTTCATCATCAGTTCGTTGGTGTCTGCCAGCATCCTGAAACAATGCAACAAGGTGATCCTGCACGATGCCGTCCTGCAAGGGCTCGGCGAAGAAGGCAGGCGAACGGTTCGGCTTGCGACCTGGAACTTCGAAGACGATGACCCTTTTCACCTGCTGCGCTCCATCGAGTACGAGGGCGAGATCATGGAAGCATGGCTCCGCCGGACATTCTCGGCGCCGGTGTCGGAGGTCCAGGTCAGAGCGTTCTTCGAGACCTGGCTGAACCAGAGCGGGAGCGATGCGGAGGTGAAGCAATTCCTCAGCATCGTCAACGACCCCGACCGTTTCGAGGCGGAGCTCGCGAGGCTCAGGCTGTGGAACACCGAGTCTGCATCTGCACTCCGATCACCCGATCCAGCGGCGGCGCTCGAGCGAATGGACAAATTGATCAGCGCACCAGGAGCAGAAAGCCCCTACGGGATGTTCACCGAGATGCTCGCGCCCTCAATCTCCAGAGCCAAGGCCAACGAACTGAAGGCCATCGCCGAACTCGAAAAAGCCCGGGCGATGCTCGCCAACTAACCCCACCGATGACCGCCTCCATTGACAGACTGACCGCAGAACTGCGCCGCTGCCGGGGTGGCGATGAGATCGCCGCCCGGCGGCTGTACGCCAACGCCGGCAGGGCGATGGAGTTGGTGGCGCTCGCCTGCACGAACGATCGCGCCGACGCGCAGGACGTTGTGCAGGCGGCGCTGCTCCGGGTTCTCGAAACACCGATCGAACGAGTCGATGCGGTGCGTGAGGCCTTGCCATGGCTGCTGAAGATCACCCGGCATGTCGCTTTGAATCACCGACGGACGGATCAGCGACGCTGTGCTCGTGAGCGCACCGCGCTCTTGGGAATCAACCACTCGCCGCAGAATGAAAACCCGCCGGAAGAACTGATGCCCGCGATCGCCGCACTGGAACTCGACCACCGCGAGATCATTATCCTCCGACACTTCATCGGGCTGACCTGGACCCAGATCGGTGAGACGCTCGGGATTACCGATCGAGCAGGCGCCGCTCGGCACCGGGTTGCGCTCGAACAGATGCGTCAGACCATGCACAAAATCCGGACCGTGGAGCCACACCAATGCTGAACAGCAACGATCGAAGCTGGCACGATCTCGAACAACTCCTCGATGATGCCGGGGAAGCATTCCGCGATCGCGCCGTCAATCAGCCGCCAGAGGCGCCGGAGAGCTTCGTCGAAGCGGTCCGCGCGATCGGCATCGGCGCTGATCGCGCGCCGGCGCTTCGTGTCCGATCGGTCGCCGCGGTGATCGCGCTGGCGGCGTGCATGGCGCTGGTGGTCACGGTCATCCGATACCCGGGGTCTTCCCAAACGCCACTTCTAACGGACCCGACCGGTCGCCCTGCGATGCGGTCGTTGAACCCGCTCAGCGCCGGCGCCCTTCGGCTGCGGAATCTTGATCGATCCATCGAGGATTCCGACCTGCCGGATGCCTCGATCGTGCATTGGGTGACCAGGACGAATCCGCTAGGGCCTTGATCAATCCCCGGTTGACCCACCCGGCGGACCATCTAAGATCACCCTCGCTGGCAACGATTGCCGGTCTATTGGCCCCATCGTCTAGCCTGGTCAGGACGCCAGGTTCTCATCCTGGAAACCGGGGTTCGAATCCCCGTGGGGTCACTTGATCAGAGCCGATGGATGCGAATCCTCGGCTTTTTTCATGCGCACCCGACCCGAGGTAGGATGCCCCCATGAACGCCGCCCAGAAACTCCGACAGACCCTCGACTCGATCATCGCCTCACTCGAATCGGGCAAAGACTCGGGCGGTGATTGGGATCTCATGCAGCGGCTGATGGGCCGGATGCCGGTGGATCAGGCGGAGGTCGAACGCTGCCTGAGTGAGCGGGACCTGCTGGGGCTCGATGTGCTCGTCACGCTCGTCGAGCACCCCGAACGCATCGGTGGTGGCGCCGGGCGCAACCCGACCGATGTCCCCGAGAACGAGAAGCGCGACGCGATGAAGGCGTACCGCAAGCGGCTGAAACTCTCGAGGCTTGCCGACGAATCCCGCATCACCGGGCGGCTGCTGACCACGGGCGCGGATTCATCGATCGACGCGATCATCCCACCACGGGAATACCCGCGCGAGGTCTGGGATGCGCTCGTCGCCGACGGCGAGCTGAAACACACCGGGCAGGGCTTCTTCGCGCCGGCGTGATCCCCCCTACACTCCTGGGTCTGGCAACAGCTCCGGCAATCGCGGTTGGGGAACCTCATGTCGCATCCATCGGTCATCGGGCCTTACACCATCGAACGCGAGATCGCCCGTGGCGGCATGGGCATCGTCTATCTCGCCAAGGATGACCGCCTCGACAGGACGGTGGCGATCAAGTCGTTGCCCGCCGAGTTGGCCGATAGCGCCGAGCGGCTCGCCCGCTTCGAGCGCGAAGCGAAGGCGCTCGCGGCGCTCAACCACACCAACATCGCAGGGATTCATAGTGTCGAGGAATTTGAGGGCGCTAGGTATCTCGTGCTGGAATACGTCGATGGGCTCACACTCTCGCAGCGGATCGAGCAGGGGCCGATGCCAATTGACGAGGCCTTGGAGATTGCCGTCCAGATCGCGATGGGCGTTGAGGCGGCGCACGAAGCGGGTGTGATCCACCGGGATCTGAAACCTGGCAACGTGATCGTTCGCCCTGATGGCGTGGTTAAGGTTGTTGACTTTGGGCTGGCGAAGGAGATCGAGACGCGCACGTCATCGCTTGACCTGACCAACATGCCCACCGCCACCATGCCCAACGAGCCGGTCAGCGCGATCGGCCAAGTCATCGGCACCCCGTCATTCCTCAGCCCTGAGCAGGCGCGCGGGAAACAGGTGGATCGTCGCACCGATATCTGGTCCTTCGGGTGCGTGCTCTACGAATGCCTCACCGGAAGCCGTCTCTTTGGAGGCGAAACCACAACGGACTCATTAGCAGCGATCCTCGAGCGTGAGCCCCAATGGAACGCGCTGCCCGACAGCACTCCGCCTCGGATCCGCGAATTGCTCAAGGCGTGCCTGGAGAAAAACCAGAAGAGCCGTCTCCGCGACATCGGTGATGCTCGTCTGGAAATTGAACGGGCGCTGGCGAACAAGGAATGGTCCTCGACCACCATCGCGGCTTATCAGGGCGCGCTGCCGAGGAAGCGTCGCGGCGGGATGATCGCGCTCGGCGTGATCGTCGCCTTTGTGTTGGGCGCGGCAGCGATGTACCTGACGCCGAAGAACTCGACGACCGGGCAGTCCGCCGACACGCAGGTGCGCCGGTATTCGATCGACCTCGTTGGCGGTTCAGAAGACTTCCTGACCTTCAGCAACCTGACGATCTCTCGGGATGGCCAGCAGATCGCGTATACCAGGTACGACGGTTCAGAACGAGACCGTGAATCCACGAAAACAGTCTTCGTGCACGACCTCGCGCAGCTGATGCCGCGGGCCATCCCGGGCGCAGACGATGTTCAGGAATTGTTTTTCTCCCCGGATGGACGCCGGCTCGGCATGCACACCGGGAAATCGATCAAGGCAGTCTCGGTGCAGGGCGGGCCGCTGACAACGCTCCACGATGAACTCTCACCGGTGACCAGCAGCCTCGTCTGGACCGACAACGACACCTTAGTGAAGCCCGGCAGGGCGAATGAATCGCTCATCGAGATCACGCTGAGCGACGCGAGCGTCCGCACGCTCTTCGAATGTGCTCCCGCGAACGGGTTCCTCGGGGTCGAGTCGTTCTGCCCGATGCCCGACGGCAACGGCTACCTGATCAGCGGCTGGACCGGCCACACCGTCGAGGACTACACGGTCGCGCACCTCTCGCCGGATGGGAAGGTCAAGACGCTCGTGCACGACGCGGGAGCCCCCCGCCTTGCCGATGGCCGCTACCTCGTGTTCTTGCGCCGTTCGACGCTCTTCGTGGCGCCGTTCGATCCGGATCGGGTTGAATTGCTGAGCGAGCCGGTCCCGATGATCGAGGGCGTGAAGGCGTTCCAGTGGGGTGGCGGAGGGCAGATGGCCCTGGCGCCCAACGGCGACCTTGTGTATCAGCCCGGTGAGCGGATCACCACCGGGCGGCGTCTCGTCTGGGTCGGCATGGATGGCAGCATCGAGCCCGCACTTGAACGCGACGACGCGTTCATGGAATCGGTCGGGGTGTCGCCCGACGGGCGGTATGCCTCGGTCTCTACACTTCGGAACAAGAACGAACTCTGGCGGATTGATCTGGAATCGGGCGCGCGGGACCGGGTCTGGGACGATGGCGAGCCCGACAGCGCCGTGTTCAATCACGACGGCTCGCGCATGGCGTTCTCGACACCACCGATCGGCGGCGCTGTCGGCGCCCAGACCCAGATCGTGATCAAGGACGTGAACTCGTCGCGCGAGCCTCTGGTCTATTCCAGGGAAGGATCCCTGTCGTACGCCACGTCGTGGATACCCGATGAGAATCAGCTCATCATCAGCCAGTACGATCCGGCAACGCAGAACAACGACATCCTCCTGCTCGATATCGAGACCATGGAGACCACCGCTCTGGTCAACTCAGATCAGCTCGAATATTCCGGGGAGCTTTCGCCGAACGGACGATGGCTGGTGTATGGCTCGACACGGTCAGGCGATCCGAATATCTATCTGCGCGCCTTCCCCGATGGCGCCACCGACACGCTCATCTCTCCAGGCGGCGCGTGGGGCAAGCCCTACTGGAGCGCCGATAGCAAGTCGATCTTCTATGCGCTCTTCGACACGATGATGCGGGTGGACATCGAGACCGAACCGGCATTGACAATCGCCAGACCCGTGCCAGTGTTCAAGTGGCCATGGCCGGACGGCTTGTCCGATGACGACCAAATGGCGGTCGCTCCAGATGGCCGCTTCCTCATGATCGAACCCGCCGAGTGGGAAAAAGAGCCGCCGCGATTGATCGTCGTGCACAACTGGCTCGCGGAACTCGACGAGCGGTTCGGAAAAAACTAGCTCACTCCGGGAGCGCGCACGTCGTGCCGTGCTTGGCGTGGTAGTCCTGGTGGTATTCCTCCGCAGCCCAGAACTCTGACGCATCCTCGATCGCGGTGACGATCGGACGGTTCTTGTACTTGTCCGACTGCTGGAGCTGCGCCTTGTAGGCCTGCGCCTGGGTTCGCTCGTCATCATTGGATGTGAACACGACGCTGCGATAAAGCGGTCCTGCGTCGGGTCCCTGCCTGTTGAGCGTCGTCGGGTCGTGGTACTTGAAGTAGCGCTCGAGCAATTCGCCATAAGAGATCGCGTTGGGGTCGTAGGTCACCTCCACGGTCTCCGCGTGGCCGGTTTCCTTCGCGTACGCGATCTTGCTTGTCACGTTCGGGACGTTGCCGCCCATGTAACCGCTGACGGCGTTGATCACACCCGGCGTGTGCTGGAAGCGGTCCTCGACTCCCCAGAAGCAACCGCCGGCGAAGTACGCGGTGGCGGTTTCAACAGGGATCGCGCCTTGGGGAAGTTCCGCGCCGTCGGCGTAGAACTCGAGCGACGCGGAGTTGAGGCAGAATCGCAGGCCGGTCGGCGCAGGACCATCGGGGAAGACATGACCTAGATGTCCGCCGCAGCGGGCGCAGGTGATTTCCACTCTTCGCATCCCGAGCGTGTTGTCCTCGATCGTATCGACATGATCAGGATCGATCGGCTGGAAGAAACTGGGCCAGCCTGTACCTGAGGTGAACTTGGAGTTGGATGCGAAGAGCGGGAGCTCGCACAGGCGGCAGGTGTACTGCCCGTCGGTCTTGTTGTCGACGAGGTTGCCGCAGAACGCCTGCTCGGTGCCCTGGTTGAGGATGATCCGCTTCTCCTCAGGGGTCAGTTTTTCGGCGAGCTTTTCGATCCGCTCATCGGTCAACGGCGTGATATCGAACCCGCTCTTGGAATACCCTTCCATCCGCTCTCCGTTCTGGCCCTCGGCCCTGCTCACTCCGAGAACGCCGCCGAAGAGCAGCGTGAAGAGAGTCATCCCGATGATGGCGCCGAGCCCCAACTGCATGCCGATCGTCCGCATCGGATCCCTTTCCGGAGCGTGCCTGTTGCATCGCTTCCTGTTCATTCAGTCCGCATGGTATACCGCACGCCACGCTGGCTGTTGCCGCACCATCTACGGTGCGGTCACAGGATTGGATGCCGATCAGGTCAGATACGTTTCACCGGACTCTGGCGATGCGGCCCTTGCCTGGGCCCTTGGACCGCCCGCGTGCGGCGTCGTTGCTGTTGAACGCATCGATGAGGATAGAGAGGTCCGCAGTCGAGACGATCCCGTCGCTGTTGAGGTCCGCCGTGCCGGGGCCACCCCACTGCGACAGGAGCATGCCCAGATCGGCGGTATCCACATTCCCATCGCCGTTGAGATCACCGAGCATGCCCTCGCCGATCAGGCCTCTCGACTGCATGTAATCGAGCAGCGTCGTGAGCGCCTCGGGGGTGTTCGTCGGCTCCGGCGCGAGGGTCTGGTCCATCCGGTTCGCGCCGTGACACGAGGCGCACACGCGGATCTCTCCCGGCTGGAAGTTGAGCCAGTACCGCTCGCGAACGACAGGATCACCTGCGGGGTCGATGAGCTGCCAGCTCAGGGCGCGCTGCGCCGGGACGATCGCGGCCATCGAGCCGTCATCGCCGAGTTTGACGGAGCCGATCGGCCCGAAGATGTTCGGGTTCGTATTGCCGTCCTCGTGCATGGGCTGCGCGAGCACCCGCCGGCCTGCTTTCTGCTCGTACCCTCGGATCAGGTCCCCCTGCAGGATCTGCATGCGATCGACCTCGTACATCCGGCCCTCGTTGCCGGCGCTCTGCGTTGATGTCCCGGGGATCATCAGGTTAAAGGGCTGCTGCCTGTCCGCGTGGTCGCGCGACGTGACATCTCGGCTGACGATCAGCGCCAGATCGTTCGCACGGAGGTACGCGCGCAGTTCATTGACATCGGCGAGCGCATCGCGGATCGCATTCAGCTCCGGCGCTTCGAGCGAGGCTTCCTTTGCCGCAACCGGCGCCTGTCGCGAAACAACCTCAACCGGGTCGAGCTCCCACAAAGGACCGGTGTATCTGATCATCACGTCGGGATCCCACCACCAGACCGACTCGACGATCCCGCCGGTGAGCGATTCACCCGCGGTCGCGTACTCGCTGGAGGTATCGATCCGTTTGATGCGCAGGTCGTACCGGGTCGTCGGCTCCTCGCGCGTCGCGTCGTTGTCGTCTGCGCGGGTGTCGTCGGTGTGCACCGCGAGCATCACGCCGTTGGTCAGCGGGAGCGGGTTGCGGTACAGACCGGAATGGTCCGCGGAGGGCTCGTAGGTGTAATTGGCCGTATCACGGTGCGTGATGTAATCGATGCGCATGTCATCGGGGTTCTCGGAGGTTGAGCCGTTGATACGGACGAGCTGCCCCGCCGAGTGCGTAAAAAATGTTGGGGCGTCGATGCCGTAGAAGACACCGGGGTTGTTGGGGTCTTCGGCGGGCTGGAGGAAGTTCCGCATGCGCCGCTCGACGTTGTTCTGTGAGCCGTAGAACTCGACGAGGCTCGGGTCGTCGTTGAAGCTTGGTGTGAAGTAGGTCTTGAGCTCGTGCCGACCGACGTGGTTGAGAGTTTCCTCGCCGGTGCCGTCCTGGTTGAGCTGCCAGAGCTGGAAGAACTCGATGGTGTGCCCAACGAGGTTCTCTTCGAACCCGCGCATCGGACCGGCGTACCCCGGGTTGCTGCGGACGTAATTCATCCAGCCACCGCGGGGCTCGGGGAACACCTCATCGCTTCTGCCGGTGCTGCCCGCGTTGGGGGCTTCGCTCCCCAGGTTGTGCGCACCGATCGAGTATCCCCCCATCGCCTCGCCGTCGGCCTGCTGGTCGCGCTGGAGGTGGTCCCACTTCGTGTAGATCAGCCTGCCCGCGGTTGATTCGATCAGCGGATCGAAGGCGCCCGAGGGCTCGTGCGCGAGCAGTTTCAGATCGCCGGTCGCGGGGTCGAGACCCCAGAGACCGGTGTTGGTCGGTGTGGACTCGTACTCGTCGAGTTGCGGATGCAGGTGCATCGCGCCGTTGCGCGGGCGGTCGGAGGTAAAGATAATCGTCCCATCGCTGGCGTAGATGGGGCTGACGTTGTTGAACTGCGCCGGCTGGTTGGGCACCTTGGTGATCACCGCGGTGTCATCAGGGCCAAGCCCCGTCACCTCGTATATCTGCCACTGGTAATCGACATGCTGAAACCGGGTCGCCGTGGCGCCGACGACCATGCTGAAGACGGCGCGGTCGCCGTCCCAGTGCACACAGGGCTGCCTTACGGCGATCGAGTTGTCGCTCTGGAAGCCTTCCTGTCCGAAGCCTGCTTCCTTGGTGAGGTTGCGCATCGCCCCGTCGGGGTAGCGGATCCACAGGTCGCCGCCCCTGGGGACGCTCTGAATGTTCCCCTTGTGGTTGGCGAAGGGCGAGCCGATGTTGGCGAAGTCTTCCGCCTTGGGAACCTGCGTCACGAACAGGATCGGGTTGCCGGTGTCGACCGCTTGTGGCGCCCCCGCGTTCGTTATCGAAGCAGGGGTGAGAACAAAGGCAGCCACGAGCGCAAGCGGTGCGCACACGAGAGACCGAGAGCGAAACATCCGAATCCTCCTAGGTCACCCCGAGCGGGACGGCATACCGCCACCGACTCCGACGTGCCAAATCGAAACATCCAATATCCAACCATCAGATTCCTCGGACGCCCAAAACACGAAAATGATCCGCCCCGATACAAGATCACGCCGTTCGGCCCTCTCCGCTGGTTCAATCGGGCTATCGTTCCAACCAGCCCAGACCGAACCCTGAGCAACAGGAGCCCCCCCGATGCCAATCACGATCAGACCCTTCGGCGCCGCGGGTGAGGTCACCGGCTCGTGCCACTTGCTCGAGACGACGCAGGCCCGGATCCTGATCGATTTCGGCATGTTCCAGGGGGGCCGGATGTCGTTCCGGAAGAACATGCAGCGCCCGGCGATCGACGCGGCTTCGCTCGATGCGGTCCTCCTGACACACGCGCACCTCGATCACTGCGGCCGCCTGCCGCTGCTGCCCTTGATGGATTACGAGGGTCCGATCATCTCGACCAAGGCGACGCGTGACGTGACGGAGGTCATCCTGCGTGATTCCGCCGGCATCCAGGAACAGGACGCCGAGCGCACGAGCAGGACACGGATGCGTTCCGGCAAAGCGCCCGTCTCGCCGTTGTATACGAGCGAGGATGTGGAGCGCGTGATGGGCATGTTCGAGCGGATCGATTATTACGAACCGAGAGAAGTGGCCCCGGGGATCAGCGCGAAGTGGATCGAGGCCGGGCATATCCTGGGTTCGGCGAGTATCGCTCTCACCATCGATGTTGGTGGCGGGACACGCACCGTGGTCTTCTCCGGGGATGTCGGCCCGGACGGCGCCCCGCTGCTGCGGGACCCCGACCCGCCCCGTCGTGCCGATCTGATCGTGCTCGAATCGACCTACGGCGACCGAGATCATCGCCCGCTGGATGCGTCGGTCGAGCAACTCGCCGGGGTGGTCCGCGCCGCTGATTCAACAAAGTCCCAGATCCTGATCCCCTCTTTCGCCGTGGGACGGACGCAGGACCTGATCTACCACCTGGGCGAGTTACAGCGCGACAAGCGGATCCCCGTCGTCCCGATCTATCTCGACAGCCCGATGGCGATCGATGCGACCAAGTTGTACCGATCGAACCGGGATGTCTTCGACGAGGAATCCTGGGCGCGCATCAACGCGGGGGATTCGCCGCTCTCGATCCCGAATCTCAGGCTGTGCCGGACGCCCGAGGAGTCGATGAAACTCAATGCTATCAAAGGGACCGCGATCATCATCGCAGGTTCGGGTATGTGCACCGGGGGGCGGATCCTCCACCACCTCAAGCATCGGCTGTGGAAATCAAAGACACACCTGATCTTCGTCGGGTTTCAGGCCGGCGGAACTCTCGGGCGGCAGATCGTTGATGGGCGGAAGCAAGTCAGGCTGTTCGGCCAATCGATCGCGGTCAAGGCGGATGTTCACACCCTCAACGGGTTCTCTGCGCACGCCGGTCAGGGCGACCTGCTCAAGTGGGCCGAGTCGATCGAGTTTGCTGACGCTCCACGGGTTGTGCTCACACACGGCGAGGATGAGCCGAGGCGGATCCTGTCAGATCTACTCCGAAAGCGGATCGGGGCCCGGTGCGAATCACCAATGACCGGCGAAGCGATCACGCTTGAGTAGGATTACACCGAGGCCTCGACCACACAGACCGGCACCGGGTTCGCCGCATCAAGGTGCACGTCCCGCTGCGGGAAGGCGATCACGATCCCGTGCTCAGCGAATTTTTCGTCGATATGGAAACGGAGATCGCTCTGCATCCTGCTCAGGTCCGAAGGGGTCTGCGTCGGCGCCCAGACGTGCAGGAGAAAGTTCATCGCGTTATCACCGAACGAATCGAACCGGACGTTGGGCTCGGGCGATTTCAGCGACAGCGGGTGCTCGCATCCCACCTCGATGAGCAGCCGTTCGACCTCCCGCGATGGCGATCCGTACGCGACTCCCACGGCCACCGCGACGCGGACCGTCCGGTTGTTGTGGGACCAGTTGATCACGTTCTGTTCGAGAAAGGCGCTGTTGGGAACAATGATGTGCGTGTTGTCGGCGGTGATAATCCTCGTGCTGCGAGCGCCGATCTGCTCGACCACGCCCTCGGTCCCGGCGACCTCGATCACATCACCCGCCTTGACCGGGCGTTCGAGGTGCAGGATCAGCCCGCTGATGAAATTGTTGACGATGTTCTGGCTGCCGAAGCCGACACCGATCGCCAGGGCGCCCCCAAGAACGGTGAACGCGGTGAGCGGGATGCCGATGATGTTGAGCGCAAAGAACCCTGAGATCACCAGCAGTGAGTAGAACGTCAGCGCCTGAACCGCCGCGATGCCGCCCTCGGTGGCCCCGATGCGTTTGACCACACGCCGTGCGAGCAGCGCACTGACGATCTTCGCGATCAGGAAACCGACCAGGAACAGGACAACACCAAGGACAACCATCCCGACGGTGATCGTGCTGTCCTGGAGCGTGAAGAGACGGAACTCCCAGACCTGATGGAGCGTATCGACTGCCCCTTTCGACGCCGCATTTGATGCCGCATTTGATGCCGCATTTGATGCCGTTACATTCTCAGTGCCAATCGGGATCATGCTCACGCGACCCCCTGCGTCACCCTGCACGGGAATGTCTCGGCGCTGGCGCGAACGAGCCAGCCGCGGTAATCGACAGGGACGACGTCTTCGAGCAGAGCGCCCGGCTCGAGGAAATCGTAGATCTCTTCGTAGGTCCTGACCTCGGTCGGCGAAACGCGCCGGTGGATGTGCCAGGGCCGGAGCAGCTCGGGGTTCGCGATCCCCGCAGCACCGAGCAATTCCATGAACGCCGTTACTGTCAGCTCGTGGAAGTTCGCGGTGCGCACCGTTTTGTCAGAAACATCCAAACCTCGCACGAGCCCCTGCTTCTGCGTCGCGACGCCGACCGGGCAGTGGTTGGAATGGCATCGCCGCGCCTGGATGCATCCCAGCGCGAACATGAACCCACGCGCGGCATAACACAGGTCCGCACCAGCGGCGAGCCTCGACGCGATATCGAAGCCGGTCGTGATCTTGCCCGACGCGATCAGCCTGACCTGCTCCCGGACGCCGAACCCATTGAGCGCGTTGTGCGCAAAGACAAGCCCTTCCATCAGCGGTGAGCCGATCGAGTCGGAGAACTCCAGAGGCGCAGCGCCAGTGCCGCCCTCGCCGCCATCAATCGAGATGAAATCCGGCGCGATTCCCGTCTCGCGCATCGCCATGCAGACACCGAGGAATTCGCTCCGGTCACCGATGCACAGCTTGATCCCGATGGGCTTGCCCCCGGATCGCTCGCGGAGGAGCTGGATGAACTCGAGCATCTCGATCGGGGTGTTGAAGGCGCTGTGCGCCGGGGGGGAGATCACGTCGCGGTCCATCCCGACGTGGCGGATCTCAGCGATCTCAGGGGTAATCTTCGCCGCGGGGAGGATGCCGCCGTGCCCGGGCTTGGCGCCCTGCGAGATCTTGATCTCGATCATCTTCACCGCGTCGAGGTGCGCTTTTTCCTCGAAGAGATCGGGGTTGAACGTGCCATCATCATTCCTGCACCCGAAGTAGCCCGTGCCGATCTGCCAGATGAGATCACCCCCCGGCTCAAGGTGATGCGGGCTGATCCCGCCTTCACCCGTGTTGTGCGCAAAGCCACCCAGCGCGGCGCCACCGTTGAGCGAGCGGACCGCTGCGGAGGAAAGTGCGCCGTAACTCATCGCGGAGACATTCAGGATCGAAGACGAGTAGGGCTGCTCGCAGCGGTGACCACCGATCTGGATCCGGGGGTGCTCGCCGGTCGGGTGCCTGGCGCACATCGAGTGGTTGATCCATTCATAGCCCGGGCGGTACACGTCGAGCTGCGTCCCGAAGGGAACCGTCGCGAGCGCACGCTTGGCGCGCTGGTAGACGATCGATCGCTGCTGCCGGTCGTAGGGCATCCCGTCGCGGTCGGACTCGATGAAGTACTGGTAGATCTCAGGACGGATGTGCTCGAACAGATAGCGGAAGTGCCCCAGCACCGGGAAGTTCCGCAGGACCGCCTTCTGCCTCTGAATGCTGTCACGCACCCCGAGCAGGAAGACCGGCAGGAGCGCGATCATGATGACGATCGCCGGCTGCCAATACATAGCCAGCACGCCGAGCGATGCATAGAGCACGAATGAGATCAGGAAAAAGAGCGGGACCATCCGGTTACCTCGTCAGTTCATCGCGGTGTGAGCCGCCAGTTCTTCCATCCATTGAATCGGCGGTACGCACGCACCGCCTCGCCCTGCATCGGCAAGGCCCATCTGGCGCAGGCACTGCCTGCACTGCGCATATCGTTGAAAACACGATCGGAGCTGTCCTTGATCGAGATCGCCGGACGGGGCCAACGCCTCATCAACGAATCGACGGATCATCTCGGCCGCCTCGGCACGGTCGCGCAACGATTGATCCTTTGCGGCATCGATCACCTGTTCATCGAGCGGGCTCTTCGGAAAAAACTCATCCGCGCAAGCCGGCGCGATTGCTGCGAGTCGGTGCGACTGATGCCCCAGAATATACTCCCGCGCCAGCAACCCGATCGGCTCGTAGCGGTGATGGTGGATCACTCCCGCGCCTTGCCTGTACAGCGTCGGCGCTCCGAACCGCTCGCGGACACGGAACCCGAACTCGATGTCCTCGTAGACCGGAAGCTGCATCCCCTCGTTGAACCCACCGACCTCGCGCGCACACCTTGCGGGCAGCGAGAGGTTCAGCGTCCACGAGTGCCGCCATCCCCAATCGTGATCCGGATCGTTCGCTTTATCGCCGGTCATCTGGTCGTAGAAGAAAATCAGCGAGGTCTCACGCGTCAGCCGATCGATCACACGGTCGGGCTGCACGATCGCCCAAGGCGCCGAGCCAAGGACCATCGCAACATTGCCCTGCTCGTCCAGCCCCCGCTGCGCCTCAACATGCGCAGCGAGCAGCCCGGGCGACGCGAAGACATCGTCGTTCAGAAAAAGCAGGGTCTGGCCGGATGCCTCGCGCACGATCCGGTTCCGTGTCGCCGCCGGACCAGCGTGCGGCGCCTCCATCGCCCGCATCGGGATCCGCTCGGACGACCAGCGAACCGCCGAGGCGACCTCGCCGGTGTCCTCTCCATCAATCCCGACGATGACCTCGACTGTGAAACCTTCAACACATTGCTCCGCGATCGATCGCAGGCAACGGTCCAGCAGGTCGGGTCTGCCGCACGTCGGGATGAGCACGCTGAGCATCACGACGCGGCTCCTCCCGCGGAATCGCGCAACCTCTGATGGATGAACCCAAGCATGCGCTCGGCGACCCGATCGACCGTGATCCGTTCCCGCACACGACCGGCGATCCCGTCGATCAAGCGTTGGCGCCAGACCGGGCGCTCGATCGCACGTTCAACGAGCCGCTCCAGGCCTTCCTCGCTGGTGAAAGCGCACTGTGAGCAATCGCCGAAGAGCCAGCGGGTCCGGGTATCGATCCTCGGGATCTCGGTCACCGCCTCGCGGCGGTCCCAGTCGCTGCGCTCGATCCAGAGCAGCGAGGGATCGGGCCCTTCTTCCATCCACATCCCCATGCGTTGTAATTGCGCCGCGATCGCGAGCAGGTCCGGGTTTTCGGCGATGCGGAACCCGATCAGACCATTGGCATCGTCGCGTGCGCACGGGTCGACCCGCCCGGCAGCGCCGAGGCGGATGAGTTCGTATTCAACCTGCATCGCGTCGCGCGTGATCCTGCTCAGGGGCGCGCCCCCTGAGAGCGCGCACTCCTGCACCCGCTGGTGCGCCGGGTTGCACACCGAGGCGTGCAGATGCACGATCGACCGCTCGTAGCAATCGCGCAGTTCTGAGCCGTGCTTCACCGCGCCCATCGCGTGGTTGCACAGTTCGGGGTGTTCTTCCCAGCCGTTGCCGTAGATCGAACACTTCCAGCCGCGCCGTGAGCAGATGTCGGCTGCCCATTGGAGCATCTCCTGCCTGATCATCCGCTCGGCGAGCGGGATCGCGAACTGGTGGAAGGTTCGCGCCGCGATGTCATTCCTGCCAGCGCCCGGGTGCGTCAGCTCAACCTCAGATTCGACCATGCGCCAGAGCGGCTGTCTGAATCCCTCGGCGCCGGCGCGGCGGAGCAGCACGCCGATCCTTCCGGCGATCGTCCGCAGCATCGGCTCGTAGTTGCCACCTGCTTCCTGGATCTGACGCCCGAGCATGCGCTCGGGGGTTTCGCTCTGGTGGCTGACGTACGCGATCTCCGAGTCGAACCTCGCGGGCTTGTTGATCGAGAACCCGCTCGGTTTGAACACCTCGCTGTCCGCGACTACGGGGAACCGCATCGCCCGGTCGGACCTATACCCGAAATCGGTGAGCAGCGCGCTGTAGACGTGCCCGACCACGAAGTCGAGATCACCGAGAGCCGCACCGGTCGAATGATCGAACAGGTGGTTGACGCCGTCCTGGATCCAGCAGACGTGGGGCGCCCCGGCAGGCAGACGCTGCACGCAGCCCGACCTGGTGTAGTTGATCATCACGATCAGGTCGGGGCGGAACGATTCGAGCGTTCGCTGGTACGCATGATCGCTCAGATTCGCGTGATCGCTCTGTTCGATCAGCAGCTGTGTTTCGCACCCGAGGCGCTCGAAGGCGCTCCGGATCGAACTCGCGGCGTGCTGGACGTATGTCGTGAACCGGCATGACGGGATCAATACTCGCAGCGGCGAATCGCTCCCGGGCGCGAGCGCATCGCGGTATCGCGCTGCCCACGCCTTTGCGTCCCTGCCTTCATATATCGCTTCGACACACCGAGAGAGCCGATCCATTTCGGATCGCTGCGCATCCCAGATGCGACCGATGACGCCGCCCAGCCCCGGCTCGCTCCTGGTGCGCACCGTCGAGCAGGTCATCCCGATCTTGCCGAGTTGCTCGTCCATCCGGCTCATCGCGTCCCGTTCGAATCGTTGCGACGCGTCATCCCCAACGAAGAGGTGAAGCCTCGGCTGCGACAGGAGCCCACGGAGATCGGCGACCGACAGCCCCTCGAACAGTTCCGTCGGATCGGACTGGATGATCGAGAGCCTTGGTGAATATTCGAACCGTTTCCGCGTTGTCTGTTCGCTCATCGCCATCAGCAGCCACGGGGGGTTGACACCCTCGACGACGATCTGGGGAACACTCACCCGCTCGATCCCTTCGAGCGCGTTCGTCGCGATCGAATGCATCCCGTTGCGCAGATCGCCGACCCAGAGCCAGTCCAGGCTGTCGATCGACCCTGCTGGTCGGCGGACCACGTTGCCGTCCTTCGCGCGGAGGTGCTCCCAATCCGATTCATCGGCGCTCCACGCATTGAATCGATCGTGCAGCATCGCGCCCTGCTCACCAAGGGCATCGAGATTGCGCTTTGCCATCTTCAGCCGTCTCGAGAGCGGGACGATGTCCGAGGGCAGCGCCTCGATGCACCGCTTCAAGTCTGCCGCGTCTTTGTTTCCTCGCAGGATGACTTCGAGCGCCTCAAGGCGTTCGAGCGCTGGCGTGCGCAGCCCCAGCGCCGAGAGCGTGCGGATCCCGAGCAGCGCGATCGGCAGTTCGTCCGGCGACTTCCTTGCGGCGCGGTCGATGATCGAGAGAAAGACCCAACTCGACACCTCGCAGGAGAGCCGGGAGAGGTCCTCGATGCTCAAGGACGTCGTCCGCGCCGGCTTCGGAGCATCGATCAGGATGGGGGCGGGCGGGGATGACATCGCTTCTTGGTTATCGGTCATTGGCGCTGACGGATCCCAAAGATGCTCAGCGGCCATATCCCCCACTGTCACCTTGAATCGCCGAGTTCTCAGCGCGTCGGGAGGTACCCGAACCTCGCGTTGGCCTCGTCGCCGCCGAGCTCGATGAATCGTCGCCGATGCTCTGCCGAAAACTCGATCTCCCAGCCGCCTGCTGATCCGGTGTGGAAGGTGATGGCGCCGGGGTTGAAGACAGACTGCGCCAGGCGGCCAACCGTTGCCTCATCCGCATCGAGACCCAGGTGGTTCAGCACACCCGAGACTGCAGCGTGCTGATCGCGAGCGCCGTTGGCGCCGAGCAGGTCTTCGTACCGAATGACGGCTTCAGCAGGCAGCCGATCGGCCCACCGGATCAGCCGGTCGTACCTCGTTGGGAGCGGCGCAGCCCAGTTGATTCCCGAATCGAGATCGAACGGGTGCTCGTTGGTCAGCCCTTCGAGGATCCGTATCAGCCGACTCTGATCGGTCGGCAGCGCGAGCAGCGATCGGCTCGCTGGCCAATCAGGGCTGAGGTCGCGCATCCACCGCAGCGTCGAGCAGGCGACATCGCGCAGGTCGCGGACAATCAGGAGCACTCGCAGACCCTGCTCATCGACTCCCGCCTCGATTCTCGGTGACCAGGGGATGTGCCCCTTGATGGCGAACCCGGATTGATGCGTCGCGATACTCTGGTCGATCCCGGTCAGGAAGCCGGCGTCGCCGTGCGGCGATTTCACATCGCGATCATCGAGCCATGGCCCATCACCAACAATGTTGCGGATCAGTTCAAGGAGCAGGTGCGTGCCGGCCTTGGGGCAACTGTTGACGAGGATCCGGAGACGCTCGGCGCCGATGAGCGGTTCCATTTGATCGGTCAGCGGATGGATCACAACAATTAAATCGGCGCCTTACAGTGCTGACGATCACAATCGCGCGCACGCCGCTGTGCGGATGATCACCTCGTGCCACCCCGCGCCCCGAGTAACCGGTTCGCTGATCCAGCGACCGGAGCCGAGCACACGATCGAGATGGCGATGCAGATCGTCGGAGGAGAATTCCGATCGGTGGTAAGGCGAGTTGTTGGAGCCGACATCGGGTGTTGTCAGGGCAATCAAGCCATCCGGTTTACAGACCCTGGCAAACTCCGAGATCGCTGCATCGGGATTATCTACGTGCTCAAGTGTTTCGATGCACACGACCGCATCGAATGTGTTATCCGAGAACGGCAGGCGTTGTGCGCTCGCGCAGACGATGTCCAAGCCTGGATATCGCGCCTTCGCAAACGCGACGACGGCCTGGTCGATTTCCGCGCCGGTGACCACGAATCCCTGTTCTTGGAGGAACATGGCGCCGAAGCCGGTCCCCGAGGCGCAATCGAGCACCCTGGCGCCGACCGGCAGCGCCGGAATCATCCGCTCGTATCGGCTCAGTTCGGATGCCCCGCTCAGGTCGGCGTACGTGCGCTCGCGCGTCACCGTGATCTCCGCCTGTTCGTCTCGATCGAACCGGACGGTGTACCGCCCACCTTCATGCTTATCAGATGGGATCCACAACGCGTTTCCTGTTCGTAACGGGCACACGGCGAGCTCATCACGGCGAGCCCAGATCATCGCGGCGCTGCACCCATCGGGGCTGAATGCGGTGAAGTGCTCGCTCGTGATCGGAGCCCAGAACGCGTCCGATCGAAGCGGGGAATCGCCCCTGATTGTCACCACCTGCCCCACCCGCAGCGATCGAGACTCGTCGATGAATCGCCCGTGCTCTTCTGCGCCGAAGCAATCCCGGCGATACGGATCGCTCATCAATTCGTGCGCCCGGCGCCATCGATCCGCCGGGGCGATCGCGCCACCGATGGATTCAAGCTCAAGCTGCGCCAGACCTACCGATTCACGCCACCTTGCTCTGTGCGTCCGAACAAAGCCCCCAGGCGCGTCGCAAGGGTGGACCCACGAACCCTCCGGCGGATCGAACAGATCAACCACTGCTAGAGCATCTCCCCATTGCTCGTTGATGCGAACGGTGAAGACCATCGCGTGCGCATCGGTCGCGAGAACCACCCGGCATGGGGGCTCGATCGTCGAGGGTGCGAGCACCGGGATGCCCCGAATCTCGGGGCTTAAAACCGATGCCCGGTCATCGGCGATTGCGCGAACACATCCGCGCTGTTGAGCGGCAAGCGCCCCTGCAAGGCGGCTCGCAAACGAGCCGGCGCCGAACCAGACGACCGGGTCATAGCCTCGAACAAGCTCGCCATAGCAAGCCCTAAGGTAGGCGGCTTTGATGGATGCCTGCGTAATCATGGGATGCCCGCCGGAACAGCGCGAGATGGATCTTCGCACACAATCTGCTCGCCTGACATGAGCGCAGCGAGAGCGGGGTTCCGGCGCGGCATGATGTTCAGAGCCGCGGACTCATCGGTGGGCACGAGATGCTCGAAGAGCTCATCGTGCACATAGCGCAACGCGAGATCGTGCTGGCGCGCAGCAAGGACCGGAGATTCGAGCACGGCCTTCAACGCGGAGGTGATCTCAGCAGTGCTCGTGGCGTCTCGCGTGAAGCCGGCGCCCCCGAACGGCGCTTGCCCGACGAGGCAGACCGGCTTTGCGTACATCGCGACCATTTCCATCGCAGATTGGGAGTTGATCGTCAACCCCGCATCGGCGAGACGCATGAGTGCGTAGACGCTGTGCTCGCTCGGTTCGACGAGCCTGACATGAGGCTGCTGCACGATTGGATCAAGTCGCAACCGATCGAAAGCGCCTTGCAGATAGGGATTCCCGGCGACCGGATCAACCCCGGAGGCCTCCTTGGGGTGCGGCTTGATCAGCAGTGTCCAACGCGGGAACCCGCTGACCACTTCTGAGGCGAGTTGCGCCAGACGAACGACATCGTTCACGAATGGCGCCCGGTACACGAGCGCTGTATCTGTGCAGACCTGCCCCAGCAGGAGCAGCACGCGGTTGTTCTCGTCGATGCCGAGACGACCCCGGATCGATTCGGTGGTTCCCGGCGCGGGCTGCGGCGCCGAGTCGACCCTCACCTCGGTGTGTGGGGTGCGCTTCTCGAAGTACGAGGTGACCCTGCTGCGCCGCGCCTCGTCCAGTTCGATAGCCGGTTGTTGCACATGAGGTGCGGACGTCATCCGGTTGAAGTCAGTGATCCGCTCGACCCGGCACAGCGCCGGGAAGCATGAGGATTCCACCGCGAATACCCGCGTGCCGCACCGCAGCGCTGCTTCAGCAACAGCGCGCTGGTGATGCAGCAATCCGTTCGCAACCACAACGCTCGACGGTGCACCTGCGCCCGAGAAGCATCGCACCGCTGACTCGTAGATCCGGATGCCCTCGTCCACCAGTTGGACCAGAGTCTGGCGATCAGCGACCGGATCGATGTCCGCTCGACCAAGCACGCAAGCGGCGGATCCCTTGACAACGTCATGCAGATCAAGATCATCCCAGACCAGCCGATCTGCTGGAGTGTCGCGGTGCTCACTCCAGAACGGCGCGGTGTCAATAAGATCGAAGCCGGGCAGCCCGGTCGCGCTGGCGAGAATGAACGACTTCCCAGCCTGTTCAAGCAACCCCGGCAGATCGAGCCCAAACCACGCGGATTCAGGCAAGAGCAGCGTGTCGACGCGGAGCTCGCGTGGGTCGGCGATGGTGTGCGGCCCGATGATGGGCATAGCGCCAAACTCCCCGCGACCTGATCGGCGGAGGATCTCCGGCTCGTGCATCGGGGTTGAAACAACGACCGCATCGCAGTCTGCTTCGCGAGCTGATCGCAAAAGCGGGATCCCCTGCATCTCCGTTGGCTGCTCCGCACCTGATTCATCGATGATCCCGGTCACCAAGGCGCCCGCGAATTGATGGTCGTCACCGATATGGGACAACAGCCCACGCGTGAACTTGCCTGCGCCGAGCAACGCGATCCGGTCGGCGCCGATCGATGACAGCCGAGTGGCCACGCGCGATTCGATGTGCCCTGCATAGGTGCTTGAACAATGCATAGATACGGTGATCCGACAGGACCGCCTCAGAGGAAATTCGCTGATCAGTTCCGGTTCAACTTTGACGGCGCTGATGTTATCGGGCTTCTCTCTGTTCTGGCGCCACGAGCCATTGATTCCATCGCGCACGCGGGCACACCCGGATTGGGTGATCCGGCCTCAAATCGGGCCGGTCCCGATGAACTCCGGCGGTCAAGTTGCCGATGCTGATGGGCACCGCGCAGACACACAGGGACCCGACGAAATTGTCGCAGGAGCGAACCATGGGCATCAACGAGGCGGATTCAGAGCCGATCCAGAGCGACTTCGAGGGCGATCCCGCGATGCGCGATCTCATCGAGCTGTTCGTCTCGGAAATGCCGTCTCAGGCGACCAGGCTCTCGGATCTCTTCGAAGGCAATCAGATCGATGACCTGCAGCAACTGGCGCGACAACTCAAGGGCGCCGCCGGCGGCTATGGGTTCGGGGTACTCAGCGATGCTGCGGCAGAGTTGGAAGACGCGATCAAGGTCGCCGGCGTGGTCGAGCACATGCGCTCGCAGGTCGATCAGTTGATCGATCTCTGTCAGCGCACGCGTACATCAGCCGGTTGAAGTCAGGGATCATGGAACGGGGCCATCGCGTGTCGAAAGAGCTAAGCAACAACACGAAACCTCTGCGACCCGCGGTGACCGATCGCATCGCGGATCATCAGGACGTCCTGCTGGTCGACGACTCGACATTCATCCATGATTTGATCAAGAGGCGGATCGGGACCGAAGCGCTCACCATCCACAGCGCGATGGACGGCGAGCGCGGGATCGCGATGGCGGAATCGATCAGGCCTGCGCTGATCCTGCTGGACCTGAACATGCCGGGGATGGACGGATTCCAGGCGCTGCGGCGCCTGATGAATTCACCGAAGCTGAGCGACACGCAGGTCATCGTGATCTCCGCGAGCGACGACACCGAGGACAAGGTGGCCGGTCTCGAGCTCGGTGCGTGCGATTATGTCACCAAGCCGTTTAACCTTCCTGAGCTGCGCGCGAGGATGCGCTCGGCGCTCCGGACCCATGAGCTGCTCACGCTGCTCGCCGAGCGCGCCCAGGTCGACGGGCTCACCGGTATCGGGAACCGCTCATGCTTTGATGAACGCATCGACGAGGAAGTCTCGCACCGGATCCGAACCGACGCTGATCTGACGATCGCGATGTGCGACATCGATCTCTTCAAGCAGGTCAATGACACCTACGGGCACGCGGCGGGCGACGAGGTGATCCGTGGGATCGCCAAGATCTTCAATCGCCTCCTGCGCAAGAGTGATATCGCCTGCAGGTATGGCGGCGAAGAATTCGCGATCATGCTCCGAGACACCTGCGTTCAAAGAGCGATCCCGGTCCTTGACCGGATCCGCAAACAGCTCGAGCAGACACGTTGGCCGTCCCATCCCGAGCACACGGTGACGTGCTCATTCGGCATCTGTGATCATCCGTCGGGTGATGCCAAGAATCCGACGGACTGGATCAAAACCGCGGACGAGGCGCTCTACGCGGCCAAGCATGCCGGACGCAACCGGATCTATGTCGGCAACGGCTCAGGGATGCAAAGTTCGCTCAAGATCGCGTCCTGATCAGGACCGCTTAATTACGAAACAGGATCGGCCAAACGCCACGAGGCGCCCTCGCGGGTGACCCTGCGGTAGCGCGTATCGCGTTCGATCGGTTCGAGACCGGCGTTGCGTATCGCGTTCTCGAGATCAACCGCGGTTGTTTCCTGGTGCGTTGAGGCGTGCCCAACCTTGGTGATGTCGTACCAGACGACGGTCCCGTCGATGTCGTCGGCGCCCGCCTGGAGCATCAGTTCCGCCATCGGCAGGGTCTGCATGATCCAGAACGCCTTGACGTGCGGGAAGTTATCGAGCATCAGCCGCGAGACGGCGATGGTCCGCAGGTTTTCGAGCCCCGATGGGCCGGGCAGCGCTTCCAAATCGGAACCGTCGGGGAAAAACGGGAGCGGGATGATCGCCTGGAAATAGCCGTGCGTGTCGTTTGGTTGGGGCTGGACGGCGCCCTGTCCTGTCAGCGTGACCGCCCCTGAAGCATCAGCCTTGTAACCCATCGCGGCGAGGGCTTCGTCCTGCGTGGTCCTGAGCATGTCCATGTGCACGAGGCGGTCGGCGCGCTCTTCGATGTGCCCGTAGAGGATCGTCGCGTTGGTGTTCAGCCCGAGCTCGTGCGCGACCTGATGCACGGTCAACCAGACATCGGACCGGATCTTTCCCTTGAACGCATCGTCGTGCACGCGGTCGTCGAAGACCTCGGCGCCGCCACCGGGGAGCGAGCCGAGACCGGCTTCCTTGAGTTGTTCGAGCACCCACCGGATCCCGGGCGCCGGATCGGCCTGCTTGTGCTTTTTCGTGATGCGCGCCAGGTGGACGATCTCGACCGCGGTGAAGGCCTTGATATGCAATCCCGGCGCAGCCTCGCGGATCGCGCGCAGCATGTCGGTGTAGTACTCGAAGGGGAGCGTCGGGTGCAGCCCCCCCACGATGTGCATCTCCGTAGCGCCCCCGGTCTGGGCATCGATCGCCTCGTTGCGGATGTGATCGATCGAGAACTCGTACGCGCCCTCCTCGCCGGCCTTGCGGTAGAACTCGCAGAACTTGCAACTCAGGGCGCAGACGTTCGAGTAGTTCAGGTGCCGATTGACGTTGTAGTACGCGTTGGTCCCGTGCATCCGCTTGCTGACGAGATCGGCGATGCCGCACAAACCCCAGAGGTCACCGGTCGCATAGCACACAGCGCCCTCAGCCAACGTCAGCCTTTCGCCGGCGAGAGCCTTTTCGAGGATCGGCTTGAGAGCTGGATCGAGCAGATTGATCGGCGTGCATGTTGTGGTTGGTGTCGGCATTGGAACAGATGGTAGCCCAGGCGTCGCACGTGGCGGGAGCGAGCGATCCGCTCTGAGTGTCCGAGAACGTGTCCGCCTATTCGGACGGCGCGGGTTGGTCTGAGGAGAGGACATCATCTCCATGATCGGGGGTTGGGACAGGTTCACCGCTGGTCGATTCGGACCGATTCCCGATGAGACGGACCGTTTCGGCGAAGGTGCGCACTGTGCGCGACGCTGACGGCCCCCAATCGGAGCCATGCCACCTCATGTCTGACTGGCGCGACCCGCAACCTACCGACGGCCCCGATCAGGATCGGCCCCTCGACGAAACACCCGACTCCGAGGGGTACGGCACACTCAGCGAAGCGGACGCGGGGCTTGCCCCTGCGGAATCACCGCCCGCTGGCACTTCGCTCTCCGCACCTGAATCGGCGCCTGAGACGCCGGTCAACAACGAGGACTCGGAAGCGGTGACCTCTCTGGTCCACGCGATCGAATCCCGGATGGAGGAGGTCCGCCGGCTCGGTGAGGACCTGAGCGATCGCGAGAGCTCGATGTCCGCGAGGGTCGTTGATCTGGACCGCCGCGCTGCGGAGGTCTCCGCGAAGCTCGCCTCACTTGATGCGGACCGGGCGCAGCTCGCTGCACGTGAGTCCGCTGTGCGCGAACAATCCGAGTCCATCGAACGGAAAGAGACCGAGCTTCGACGCCGGATGGAAGAGGCCGAGGCCAGATTGAACTCCATCGAGTCCCGTGAGAAGGATCTCGCGGATCAGGACGCGGCGCTGTGCAACAGGGCGCAGTCGCTCGAATCGCAGGCTTCGACCGCGCAGATGCAGGACCAGTCGATCTCGAACCGCGAGCAGGCCATCGACGGTCGCGCCCGCGCCGTGGAGGACGCCGAGCGCGAGATCGAATCGCTGAAACAGGAATTGGAATCCGAACGCGAAAAACTCCGCGACACCGCCCTCAGGCTCAAGCAGGAGCACGCGGCGTTGACAGAGATGAAGTCCGCCGCGCTGGAACAGAACGACCGCTCGCTCGAAGAGCGGGAGCGGGACCTGGCGCAGCTCCGTGCGAGCCTTGATATGGAACGGGATCGCCTGGAGCAGCAGTGGCAGGAATTCGAAGCGAACAAAGCGAGCATGCTCGACGGCGGCGCCCCGGCGATCACCTCGTTCGAGCAGCAGCAGCAGCTCGAAGACCGCGAGCAGGAACTCGAAGACGCCAGGCTCAACGTCGAGACCGAACGGGAGCGGCTCGAAGAGATGGCCGAGCAACTCCACAACGATCGCGCATCGGTGCAGCGCGAACGGTCAACCGTTGAGGTTGATCGCGACCGTGGCGCCGCGATGGCCGCGATCGGCGCGGCGATGGACAAGACCCTCGAAGAATGCCAGATCCGCCGTGATCGGCTCCGCAAGGTCCGCATCGCGCTTCGCGAGCGGTCGGCGAAACTGGACAAGGCCCGCGAGATCATCCGGGGCCGGCACAAGGAATGCGAGCGGATTCTCGCGATGCGCGATCGGGTCGCCCGAGCACAGGAAGAGGTCGAAACCCAGCGGGAGCAGATCGGGCGCCAGGCGGATCGGAGCCGGGTCGCCGGTGTCCTGATGAAACTCGTGATCTCGATCGCGATCCTCGGCGGGCTCAGCTGGGCAATCGCCGATCGGGTGGCGCCCACGATGAACCTCACGCAGGCAACGATCTCTGCCCAGGCATCCAACGGCGCTCTCGACGAGAGCGCCCAAACGATGTGGACGCAGTACTGCGAGTCGCTCGCGATGGATCCGAGGCTGATGGAAGAAACCGCAGCAAGGCTCAAGCGTCGCGGCGTCGAGGCGCTCGCGACCCCCGGCGCTGTCAGCGCCTACTTTGATGAATCGCTGAACGTCGATTCGCAGCGCCCCGGCGAGTTGAACATCGCGCTCAAGGGTGAGGGAGGCGCCGCGACAAGGCGGATCCTCGAGACCTACCTGGCCTCCTTCGTTGCGATCGCCAATGACGCCAAGGGGCAGCAGCTGGGGCAGGCCTCAACGATCGTTTCCGCGAACGCAGCCGTGGACGCCACACCATTGCGTGACGACCGCCTCAAGTGGGCCGGCGCGATGTGGGGCGGCGCTACGCTGCTGATCCTCATCATCGGGTGGGCGCTCTGGACCAGGCTCGCGGTGTCGGCCAGCAGGTCGGAGAACATCGGCAGCGGCGCGTTCGGCGTCGGGTAAGCCCTCGTCGCACATCACCAACGAAGAACGCCTCGGTTGCCAGAGCAGCCGAGGCGTTTGCGTTTGTTTGAAAACGGTGTGATCCGTTCGCTATCAGTTTGATCTTCGGCGGAGATCTCGATCGGCTGCTGTTGGTATCTCTACCCTCAGATCAGAGGCTGACGAGGATCGGTTTCGCGTCCTCGCCGGCGGCGTTCGAGGCATAAATCGCCAGCTGATCGCTGCGTTTGAATTGCCCGTTAAGGAGTTGCCCATCGAGCTGGCCTTCGTTTTCGAAACTGGCGAGCGTCTTGAGGATGCCGCCGTCCTTGTCAATAACCACCAGCGCGTATTTCCCGTCGATCTTCGGCAGGTTCTTGCAGACGAGGAACGCGATGTTCATCTCGCTGTCAACGAGGACCGTGGCGCGGCTGTTCCGCACCGAATTGTCGGCGACGGTGGTGAACTTCACTTGATCAGCGGTGGGGCTCAGGAGGGTGTCGACGAACTCGGGGCCGATCTCCCGTGCGATCTGTTCGGACAATTCGCCGGTGCGGAACGCGTGAAGCGAGTTGTCGTAGGTGTTCTGCAGGTTGAACGCGAAGCCGAGCAGCACGACGGTCGCCGTTGCAAAGCCGATGCAGGCCGCCCGCCAGAGCGGCGAGACGTTGCTGCGGAGCGTCACCGCGAGCGGTTCGATCCGGGCGAGCACGTCGTTGTTCCGGCCTGAGACAGCGGTCATCGCATCGCGAACCGCACCGATGACCCGCGCGCGGAGATCCTGCGGAGGATCGACGTCCGGGAGCAGATCGCCGATATCCGTCAGGCGGTTCTGCTCGCGGCGGATCTGCTCACGCAGCGCCGGCGAGGCGTTCTGGAAAGCACGCTCGAAGGCGACGCGTTCGTCGCTATCAAGCATCCCCAGCGCGTCGAGCCGCGCCAGTTCCAGGGTTTCGTGTGTCGTTGGGTTCATGATGCTAAATCCTCGATCGCTGCTCGTTCTCGCAACCTGCTCAGGGCCCGGCTGAGGGTTGACTTGATTGTTCCTAGCGGCCTGTCCAGATCTTCCCCGATCTGCCGCAATGTCTGTCCTTTGAGGTACGCCCTGGTGAGCACCGTTCGTTGGAGCTCGGGGAGTGCCTCGATCCGCTGCATGAGCGTCGCAAAACGCTCGTTCTCTTCAACCGATGCCAAAGGCGCCTTGCCTCCGACCTCCGGTGACCATTGTTCCTCAAGCGTGAAGTTCGCTTTCACGCGCGCTCTCGATCGGCGGAGACGGTCAACCAGCCGCCGCCTAGTCAGGAGCACCACCCAGGTCGACAACGCCGCCCTTGATGCGTCGTATCGGTCGGCGCTCTTCCAGAGTCTGATAAACACCTCCTGCACCGCATCATCGGCATCAGAGGAGGTCGGCATCATCTGGTACGCCATGCGATACACGAGAGCGCCAAAGCGGTCGTACAGCTCGCCCACGGCGTCTTCTTCGCCTTGTGCGACACGGTCCATTAACCGCTGATCTGCTTGCTTCTGGCGAGCGTCCATCACGTGACCTGGTTGTTGTTCCACCAGCACCCGGAGAATGCATCCACGATCCAAACCCGGTTGCCTCTATTGTACGGATGTGCCCCGGCTCAGGATCCGTCATTTTCATCGATCTTCTTTCAAAAAACACGATGCCGATGAAAACCCCGGGTCTTCGGTGAGTATTTGAAAGCACAGGGGTTGCGACAGGTCACACCATTTCTAACTCGTGCAGAATAGGTATATGTTAGGTATAAATCAAGCCTCTCGCGCTGTTTTTATCAAAAACTTGTACCCCGTCGCCTGCCATTCGCGTCGAAAATACTAGAAGAGACCCGAGAGACGGCCCTTGTTTTCCCGGGGTTTCTCGTGGTATGCTTACTCGTTCAAGGACACCCCTCCGCTCGGGAGTTTCCAGTTGGCTGGACAAGTGAACAACCGGTTCGGAACCAAGACATTTGTACGTGGCAACTGCGCTCGCGCGTTTACGCTCGTTGACATCCTTGTCTCCGTTGCGGTGATGGCGGTGCTTATCGGCGTGTTGCTTCCGAGTGTGGCCAAGGTGCGC
>JAJDDA010000167.1 GCA_029260535.1 Phycisphaerales bacterium
GTGTGCGCGAGGCGACCGACGAGCCCGATCGGGGTCTCGACGAGCGGGGTCAGCTCGATCTGCACCCAGTAGTGGTGGTGCGAGCGGAGGCCGGGGGCGTCGGCCTGCTCGACGAGCATCCCGGCGCCGCCTCCACCGATGTTGATGAGCTTGCCGGGAAACGGGGGCCCGACCTCGGGGAGCATCGCCGACTCGTCGTCGTTGATCACACCGGCGAGCTCGCCGTCGAGCATCATCTGGATGCGCGCCCTGTTGGCGTGCTCGGCGGCGGGGGCGCTCCCGAGATCCAGCATCGGACGGCACACGACGTTGGGCACGATGAGCCCGGTCGTTGAGATCCGGTAGAAGTTGCGGCGCTGGCAGCGCTCGACGGTCTTGGGCATCCGGATGCGGATCGCCTCGACGGTCTGGTTCCGGTTCAGTGTGGCGCTGGTTTTGCCGAGCACCTGCGTGTGGAACATCCAGCGGTTCTGCCCGATCGGCATGACCGCGACGAGGTTGACCCCATCGTTGAGCGTCATCGGGACACCCAGCGCGCTGGGTTGCTCGACCACGATCTCGTCATCGCTGATCGCGAGGATCCGGACGCGCCAAACAAGGTTCTGCCAGGCGCCCTCATCGGCGTTGTCGGAGTCTTCGCGCGGCAGCGTGATCTCCAGCGCACCGTTGCGTTCGTGGATCTGCTGAAGGCTCTTGCGCCAGTTGTCGGTGCGTGATCGGACTGCGGGCATGACAGAAGCCTCTGGTTGTTCGATGATTGAACCACGGTCAACGCACAGGCGTCGAGCCGTATCTAACTCAACATCGGGTGGACCAGAGACGCCCTTGACGCCTGATTAGGCGTCTTGTCGCCAGAATCGGCTCATCGCGTGGTTCCCGGACCTTTCGGGGAGGCTTATCGGGCGCCGGTCAGCGTTCCAGCGATCCGCGCCAGGAGTTGCTCCGCCTCTTCGAGTTCGTCGCTCGTGAGCAGTTCTCGGCCGAACCGGAGCTTGTAGTATATCGCGGTGAGCCGCGCGCCGTCGCGTGCGAGCGGTTCGTTCTGTTCACGGAGCGAGTGCGCGTGCGTGAGGGCGGGGGTCGAATCCTTCGGGGACAGCCCCGCTGAGCGGAGCAGGCGGAGGTATCGCCTGAAGAACGCCGACTGCCGTTGTCGGATCGAGTGCTCCGGATCGGCGCTAACCATGGCGCGGTGTTTCTTTCTGCGTTCGAGGTACGCACCGGCTTTGCGCAGGAGCAGGATCAGGATGACCGAGAGCCCGAACGCGCCGAGGACGAGCCCCGAGATCTGGGCCGCAGCGCCGATGAGTGTTTTGAACCCGGCGGTGCGGATCTCCTGCATCTGTGGATCGGATTCCGCGCCGCTGGCGGGGGTCGGCCAGATCCGTTCAAAGAACCCTCTGATCTTCGAGGACTGATCACCCAGCGCCGCCTGCTGCCGGGTGCGATCGAACCCGACGATGTGATCAATCCAGAAGGCGTTCGCCCAATTGAAGACACTCTTTGCAGCAGTCAGGAGCCCGCCCTTGTTTTTGTGCGACGTGATGACATCGGCGCTGGGAGAAGGGTCGTACGTGATCCAACGATTCTCTTCCGTCCTCGCTTCGACCCAGGCGTGCGCCTGGCTCTCGCGGATGATAAAGAGGCCTGATTCGTCATCGAATTCCGTCAAGGCGTACCCGGTGACAACGCGGGCATCAATCCCGACACTGCGCAGCATCGCCGCCATCGTCGAGGCGAAGTATTCGCAGTGGCCGGATTTGGTCCGCGAGAGGAACATCTCGATGGGGTCCTCCCCCGGTTCCGGCGCGATCATCTCCAGGGTGTACCCGTAGTTGCGCTGCAGGTGCCCCTCGAAGAGCGTGGCGATCACGCCGTCGATTGCAGTGATATGGACGTCGGGATCACGCACGAGCCTGGCGCGATCGAGCAACTCCATGGCGAGCGTGTGGGCCTGCGATCCGACGAACTGCCGCTCGTACCTCCAGTCGAGTTGCGGGAAGGGAGGGATCCTCGGCGCATCGGGTTGCGACCAGACGGTGTACGACTTGAGTTTGACGCCGCTGTAATTTTTGAAGGTGACGTCGTGGGGGTTGAATCGGATCCGCGCGCTGTCGGTGGAATCCGGGAAGAGCCGGATCGCGCGGTTCATGGTGAACAACCTCTTGCGATCCCGCGTGAGGAACTTGTAGTTCTGGATGTAGACCGGCTCCCCCTCGATCCGTGTCGTTTGGGGTTCGACCGCGCGGAGCACGACCGGCTGGTCCCGGTTCGGCCGCGAGCCCCGGTTGCCGGTGTTCGAAAGTCTGTTGCTCTGGCGCCAACTCCCGTTCGCGTATTCGTCGAGCGTCGTCGCGCGGAAATACACCGGCATAAGCGATTCGCCGATGTTGGCGCCGGACTCGTTCGTGATTTTGACCTCCATCACCTCGAGCGAGGACGAGTTGATCAGCCCTGAATCACCGAGGCGGATCTCATCGGGGACACCCGAGACCGAGGTCGGCTCGATCACGCCAACATCGCCGAGGAAGCCCTCGCCGTACCCCCGGGGCATGAACATGAAGACAACCACCGCGATCGCTGCCGACGCGATCCCCGCGACGAACCCGAGTCGGCGCAGTTGGGAGATGCCTTTCCTGGTCAACGGCTGCGCGGTGCGTTGTGTCGCGCCGACCCTTTGCTGCTCAGCGTAGAGTTGGTAGATCGTGATCCCCCACAGCGCGCTCGGTGTGTACACGAGAAGCCCGACACCCAGCCACACCGAGTTACTGGTGAGGCAGCCACCGAGGACGAGGAACACACTGAGCGACATCGCCTGCATGATGTCGCCCGGGTCGCGCTTGTCGTAGAGCTTGAGTAGTTGCAGCCAGACGATGTACCGGGAGACGTTGGTCACGAAGTCTTCCGGGGTCGAGAACGCCTGAGCGAACACCCGCGCGGTCAGCCCCAGCGCGATAGCGCCGAGGACCAGTTTCGGGACGGACCTCCCCCTGGCGCTCATCGACATGGGCCACGCGAGCAACCAGATCGGGAGCGCGATCAGCGCGAGTGAGGTGTTCGATTCCGCGATGCAGTACACCTGGACACCGATCCCGATCATCCAGAAGAGCGCGAGCCGGAGTTTCTGATCGAGCAGGTTCATGAGGCGCGCACCGCCGATCGTGGGGCTCTCGATGATTCGACAACGCCGGACATCGCGTCGATCAGGATCACCGAGGCGCTCGCGCCGATCCGCT
>JAJDDA010000168.1 GCA_029260535.1 Phycisphaerales bacterium
ATCGTCGCGTATGCCGCGGCGGATTCTGTGCAGGCTTATCAGGAGAGCGGCGGGGTTGTTGAGACGATCGAGGATGTGCACATCACCGACGCCGATCTTGGTGGTGATGTGACGGTGCTCGACGTGCGCAAATCCGCCGAGCACGGGGCGGGGTCGATCGAGGGGGCGTGCAATATCGTGCACACGCACCTGCCGAAGCACTTCGAATCGATCCCGAAGGACAAGCCGGTGCATATCCATTGTCAGGGGGGGACGCGGTCGGCGTATGCGTCGGCGATGCTCAAGCGGTTGGGGTACGAAGTGGTGAATCTCGCCGGCGGGTTCGGGGCTTGGGCGCAGGCGGGCAAGCCGGTGGAGATCAGCGACGCGGAGACGGCTGGTCAGTCCTGAATCGTTGCGAGCTGGGGCTCGATCGGGATTATCACGGGTAGTTCGGCTGACGCTTCTGGGATCGGGCGTTGCTGGTTCAGCCTGCGCTGTGCGGTGAGCATGAGCAGGGCGCCTGCGACGGCGACGGCGCCGCTGATCCACTGCGGGGTCGTGAGGACTTCATCGAAGAAGTAATACGAACCGACCGCGACGATGAAGGGCTGCAGCTGGATGACGCCTGATGAGATGGCGACCCCGAGGTTCTCGATCGCGATGTAGTAGAAGACGTGGCCGAGCGCGATGCCGATGATCGCGGAGAGGATCAGCAGCCAGAACTGTGCGACGGTCAGCGCGGTGATGGCGTCGGCGCCGGCGGAGGCTCCGAGCGCGAGCATGAGCGCGATCATCGAGACGCCGGTGTACTGGCTGATGACAGAGAAGGCGATGACGGGGTTGGTTCCGGTGAGGCATCGCTTGACGCCCAGTGCGTAGCCTGCAAAGAGCGCGCCGGCGGCAGAGGCGAGCGCGAAGCCCAGCGCGTGATCTCCTGTGAATTTGGTATCACCGAGCAGCGCGGTGCCGAGGACTCCTGCGATGACGAGGGCGAAGCCTGCGAGGTAGGCGAACGATTTGATGACTCGGCGTTCACCGGGGAAGAGCAGGTAGGCGCCGATGGCGACGCAGATGATCTGAACGCGGAGGCCGAAGGTGAGCAGGCCCGGGTCGATGAGGTAGTGCGCCCAGGTGAAGCAGACCTGCGCGGTGGCGTTGAAGGCGCTGGGAATGAGGGCGGATTTCCAGATGGATCGGGGGGCTCTTCCCGAACGGGTCGCGAGGATCGCGACGGGGAGCCAGATCAACGCGGCGGCGCCGTAGCGCCAGCCGTTGGAGGTCCAGGCGTCGATCTCGTCTGCGAAGTAGCGGAGGAAGAGCGGGACGCAGGACCAGCCGAGCAGGGTCAAGGTGATCGTGACGAAACCCGCGGTGAACCCTGATTTCGGCGTGGTGGGATGGAGTTGGGTGGGCATGTGATGGATTGTGGGGGAGGCAACCTGCGCTGACGGAGACAGTAGGCTGTGGGCGCGTTCGCTGTCGGGACCGGTGCTTTGACTCAATCAGGAGCCTTGCGGTGTCACTAAAGACGAGATTCATGCCGTTCCTGTTCGCTTTGTTTGTATGTTTTTTTGCGGTGTCATCTGACACCTTCGGTGTGACGACTGTGGTTGTTGTTCGGCATGCGGAGAAGGTGATCGAGCCTGAGAACCGTGATCCGGTGTTGACCGAGGAGGGAGTCGAGCGGGCTCAGGCGCTGGCTCGGTTGTTGAGCGATGTCCCGATTCAGGCGGTGTATTCGTCGTCGTACCAGCGGACACGGCTGACGGCGGCGCCCGCTGCCAAGCAGGCCGGGGTTGAGGTGCGGATCCGCGATCCTCGCGATTCAGGAGGGCTTCGGGATGAGATCCTGAAGGGGCACTCGGGCGGCGCGGTGCTGGTGGTGGGGCATTCGAACACGGTCCCGTCGGTGCTTGCGGCGTTGGGGATCGAGAATCCGCCTGCGATCGCGGATGATGCGTACGACGACTGCTTTCTTGTGCTGGTCCCTGATGAGGGAGAAGAGGGCGAGTCATTCTTGCTCCACCTGCATTTCGGCAAAAACTCGGGCGATTGAGGCCGAGAATCTCTTAGATTATTGATGAGAAAAACCGATATTGTGGGTTGTGGCCGTCTGAGGCCCGATATATTGGAGTTGGTTGTCCTGAATAAGTCGGCGCTGATTGTTGATCGGGGCCGGTGGGGGATTGCTCATGCGGTTGGTTTCGAAAATGCGTCGTGGAGCTTCGATCGTTGGCTGGCTACGGAGGCTGCCGATTGGTGTTGCGGGAGTGGTTGGTGTTGCGGTGCTGGTGATGGCCTCGGCGAACCTTGGCGCGGAGAAGTATGCAGGGCCGAGGCTGATACCCGTCGAATTGGAATCGCAGGTCACGGATGATCCTGACGCGGTTGTTGGCGCTGCTGCGGCGATGGCGCATGAGCAGCTCTTTGTCGAGGACCGGTTCCCATCGGCGCAGACGTGCAGGACGTGCCACCCTCAGCATTACAAGGAATGGTCGGTGTCGCAGCACGCGTACGCGATGGTGAGCCCGGTGTTCACGGCGCTGCACGGGACGATCCTCAAGCGGACGAACGGGACGTTCGGGGATTTCTGCATCCGGTGCCACACGCAGGTTGGGATGATCCTTGGTGAGCCTCTGTTTGCGCCGTACGAGGAGCGGCATCCGGTTTCGCAAGAGGGGATCACGTGCATCGTCTGCCACCGGGTCGATCAGAACTACGGGAAGGTGAGCGGCAGGATCGCGCTGGTTGAGGGCGATATCTTGCAGCCGATCTATGGGCCGTTGGGCAACGAGATCCTTGCCGATGTTCTGAAAGATCCCGAGAAGTACCGCGTGGTCACCGAGCCCGGTGTCGCGGGGCGGAAGATTCATTCGGAGTCGAAGCGGTTCTTCCGGTTGACGGAGCCCGGGTTCTGCGGGTCGTGCCACGATGTGACGTTTGTCAATGGATTCCGGCTGGAGGAATTGTTCTCGCATTACAAGCGGTCGCCTGCCGCGGCGAACGGTGTGACGTGCCAGGACTGCCACATGAGCGTGGATCAGGGTGTCAATGCGGGGTACGCGGAGGCGCCTGCGGCGGTGGTCGGTGGGGTGCCGACGAAGTCGCGCAAGCACGCGATCCACAACTGGGCCGGTCCGGATCATTCGGTGGTTCATCCTGGGATTTTCCCGCACAACCCCGAGGCGCAGGAGTTGGCGACGATCCGGGAGTGGACGCAGTTCGACTGGGAAGCGGGCTGGGGCACGGATGAATTCGAGGACGAGGACCACGACGAGGACACGTTCCCGGAGCGGTGGCGGTCCATCGATGACCGGTACGAGGCGCGGGACATTATTGATGCGAACCTGGAGCTGCTCGAGTGGGGGATGGAGCAGCGGGCGACGGTCCTGCGCAACGGGTATCACCTTGGTGAGGTCGTTACGGTGCGCGCCGTCTTCGGCGGCTTGAAGTTCAAGTTCGAGGTGTAGAACGCGTCGGACGGGCACGCGGCTCCCAGCGGGTTTGATGCGGAGCGGATCGTGTGGCTGCACGTTGTCGTTGCCGATGCGAACGGTGAGACGGTGTTCGAGTCGGGGGACTTCGATCCGAACTTTGATCTTCGGAACCTGCACTCGGAATTCGTGCACGATGGGGTGCTTCCCCTGGACGAGCAGCTCTTTAACCTGCAGTCGAAGTTCATCACGCGGAACTTCCGTGGGGGTGACCGGGAGCAGATTGTTTCGGTGAATTATTCCCAGGATGCGCTCCCGTTTGTGCGCCCGGCGACGAGGTCGAGCGTCCTGCTTGGGAGGCCTCCCGGCGCTCGCAAGCACCGCAAGAGCATCGAGCCCCTGGGTGCGCTCTGGGCGAAGTACAGCGTCGATAAGGACATGCTCACAGGTGCAGGTCCTTACACGGCGACGATCGAGCTGAAGGCTGGGATGGCCCCCGCGAACCTGATCCGGGATATCCAGGAGGTCGGGTTTGATTTCAACATGAGCCCGCTCGATGTCGTCAAGGGTGTCGGCAAGGGGTACATCACGCTCTACGAAACCACGATCGAACTCGGCGTCACGGACGATGCCGAGACCGTTGCACAGAAGGCGATGGAATGAACCTGATGCCTATTTTCACCACGACCGCGTTCCGTGTTGCTGCTCTTGGCGTTGGGCTGGGTTGCTTTGCAACTCATACTCTTGCGCAGGATCACGCCGAAGATCAGCACGGCGACGGGAAGCACGAACTGAAGACGACGTTCTCGGATGAGCCGGCGCCGATGCGGATCGAGGATGTTCCGGATCGGCCGGCGCCGATCGTTGAGTTGGGCGATCCGTTCCTCGGGACGGGGCCCATCGGCAAGGGGTTCACGATCCCGACCGGCGCGCTGTGGCAACCCTCATTTGTTGTCTTCGGTCAGTACCGTTCGGCGGTGCAGACGTTCAACAACGGCGATGAGACGTTCACCGAGTGGGTCAACCGGTTGGATATCTTCGGGAACCTGCAGCTCTCGGGAACCGAGCGGCTGCTTGTCGGCTTGCGCCCTCTTGATGAGGACGGGGAGTTCACCGGGTATTTCTTTGAGCCGAACGGCGCGAGGCAGTCGGGGTGGGATGACGGCGGCAACGGCGAGATCACGCACCTGTTCTTTGAGGGTGATTTCGGTGAGATCTTCCCGGGGCTCGATGAGAGCGATTCGGGGCAGCTCGATCTCGGGTTCTCTGTTGGTCGGCAGCCTTTGTTTTATCAGGAGGGCTTGCTGATCAACGACCGCGTTGACGCGGTGGGGATCACAAAGAACAACATCAGCTTCGCGGGGCTCCCGCACCTGCAGGTGACGGCGCTATACGGGTGGAACGAGGTCAACCGCGGGAACAACATCGAGGACGACAACGCGCACCTCTTCGGGTTGTTCGCCGAGTCGGACACGAGGAAGAGCACGCTCAACTTTGATGCGGTGTACGTCTACGACGACGACCTGCGCAAGGACAACTCCGATGGGTTGTACTTCGCGGGGAGCGCGGTCCAGCGGATCGGGAAGTTCAACACCTCGTTCAGGGCGCTGGCCTCAATCCCGCTCAATCAGGAATCACCTGAGGTCGGGCAGGGCGAACTGCTCTTTGCCGAGCTGTCGTACACACCGGCGCACTCGGAGGACATCTGGTACCTCAACGGGTTCTGGGCGATCGATGAGTTTACTTCCGCGGCGCGCGGTCCTGATTCCGGTGGACCTTTGGGGCGGACCGGGCTGCTGTTCGCGGCGGTTGAGCTTGGCCGGTACGGGGCGCCGCTGGGCAATGATGCGCAGAACGCGGTCGGCTCGGCGGTCGGTTTCCAGCACTTCTGGGACGAGAAGCGGAGCCAGATCGTGGTGGAGGCGGGGTTCAGGTCCGATACGAACGACACCGACGAATCTGCGGTCGGCATTGCATCGCGATACGAAAAAGCGATCGGGCGGAACAATATCCTGCGGCTTGATGCGTTCATCACTGGGCAGGAAGGCAAAGGCCCTGCTTCTGGCGCTCGTGTCGAGTGGCTGATCAAGTTTTGATCGGACGTTTGATTCCTGCTTTGAAGACAGTGCCGGATGGGGCGGCTGGGCGGCCTTAGGATGTCCCGGAGTGCTGGATTTGGGATGTAGGTGGCTCTTGTGATGTGCTATCCTGACTCTGGCGGAGTCGGGTTCGACCATGGTCCGGAGAATAGTTCGTAGATGTTCAAGAGCCGAGCGATGACAACGGTTTGGATCAGCGCCCTCGCGGTTGGCGCCGCTGTGGTTTTGGGCGGTGGCGCTGTTACACAGGCGGTCGCCGAGCGGACGGCTGGCGTGGAAACAGCTGGCATGATCAACCGCGATCCGGGGCAGATCGCCGGTCCAGACGCGTGCGCCGAGTGCCACGAGAATGAGCACCGGGTCTGGATGGAGAGCGCGCACGAGGCGGACGCGAAGGTGCTGTCTCGAGACCCCGAGGCGAAGCGGATCGCGAAGGTGCTCGGCGTGCGCCGGATCAAGACCGACGCGAAATGCGCCGGCTGCCATTTCACGAGCAAAGAAAACGAGAGCGGCAAGCTGCGGTCGATCGCGGGGGTGTCCTGCGAGTCCTGTCACAGCGCTTCCGCATCGTGGATTGATCCGCACGCGCAGTTCGGCGCTGATGCGGAATCCGCGGAGGACGAATCGGCGCAGCACCGCGCCGATCGGTTGTCGTACTGCGACTCGATGGGCATGGTGAGGCCCGATCGTTTATACGAATTGGCTTCGGCGTGCTATTCGTGCCACGCGATCACGGATCAGGAATTGATCCACACGGCGGGGCATCCTGCCGGTACTGAGTTTGAGTTCGCGTCGTGGTCGCAGGGCGATCTTCGGCACAACTTTACCAGGGCGGGCGCGGATGCGAATCCGGTGTCGGCGATAAGCAGGCAGCGGGTGATGTTCCTGGTCGGTGCTGCGGTCCGGCTCGAATCGGCCTGCAGGGCGGTCGCCATTGGGGCGCCTGCGGAGACGATCTCCGGCGCGATCGATCATCTGCGCAGGGTTGATCAAGCCGTAACTATTGATGCGGTTTCTTCGCTGATCGAGATCGGCGAGGGTGTTGCGTCCGGTGGTGACGCTGCCGGCGCGGTCGAGCGGATCCGAGCGATCGGTGTCCGTATCGCGGCAGAGCGGGTCGGAGAAGGGCTGGATCAGATCGATGCCCTGATCCCGGGTGCGTATTCGAGCGAGGGACGGTAGGACCGATTATTCATGATGCGTGATGTGTTGAAACGAATCCGGGGTCGTGCGACTGGCGGGGTGTTCCTTGCGCTGGTGGTTGCGATTGCGCTGGGTTGTGTCTTCGTCGCGTGCTCGGCTTCGCTGCACCGGACCTGTTTCGTGACGGGTTGGGTGCTCTTTGCCGCGATGACCACCTCGTTTACCGCGCGGTTTCTCAGGCTGCGTGCCGGGGCGAAACCGGAGCGGTGGGTCAGTCAGCAGACGTCGCTTGCGGTTGCGATCGTCACGCTCTTCATGATGCACGTTGAGTTTTCACGACCGAACGGGTGGCTCGACGGTGTTCTTGCGGGGTTGTTCCTGGCGGTGGTTGTCTCTGGCGCTATTGGAGTGCTGCTCTGGACGCAGCTCCGCTCGGGGTCGATTGCGGTGACCGGGGATACCCCGGACGATGCGCACGCGCTGGCTCAGCGGGAGATCCGCACCAGAGCGGAGGTGGCGCTGGCAAGCCTTGGAGAAGGCGGATCGGATGAATCGATTGGTGTGCTCAGGGAATCGTTCGATCGGACCCCTCGGCTGTGGCGGCGGATGCTGTGGAATAATGATCTCGCAAGGGCTCTGGGCGCTCTGGATTCGCTCAAGGTGGAGTCCGGAAACGCCGACACGAGAGCGCTCGATACACTGTCCTCGCTCGCGATCGAGAAGGACCGTCTCGATGCGCTCCGCGCTGGTGATCGCGCGGTCAGGCGGTGGCTGCTGGTGCATATGCCCTGCGTTGCCTGCCTGCTCGCGTTGGGAGCCATGCACGGGGTGATCGCACACGCCCACGGCCTGCTCGCGCACGTCATGCTCGGAAAGTAGCCTCCTTTGACCCAGCCTTCCCCGACAACAGCGAGCCTGACCAGGCGCGTCTTTATCGTTGTGCTTGTTGTTGTGGTGTGCACTGTTGTGATCGCCTCGGCTGTGATGAACACGGCGCTGGGGCCGAAGGTGGTGATCCCCGGGCCGTTGACGGCGCAGCACGCGCTGCTGACGGCGGATTGCACGCATTGCCACTCTGCGGAGATGGACTCGACCAAGGGCATCCTGCACGGGATGGTCAACTCTGAGCTGAGCCTTCGCGACAGCGTGTTGTGCCTTGATTGCCACGACCTCGGGGCTGACGCGATGATGGCGCACGGGATGTCGCACGAGGCGATGGAACAGCGCGTCAGCGACGATGCTTCGGGCACATCTCAAGAAGGTTTCTCCGGTTTCGCGGGGATCCCACCGCCACACTCGGCGGATGGTGAATACGCCTGCGCGGTCTGCCATGTTGAGCACGAGGGAAGACGGAATGATCTGACCTCGATGTCCGAGGCGCAGTGCCAGGCGTGCCACCAAGTCGAGTTCAACGGCTTCCACAGCGGGCATCCTGGGTTCGATGGTTACCCCTACGAACGGCGGCTTCGGATCCAGTTCGATCATGCATCGCACATCTATCACAATTTCCTGACGAAGGATCCGACGAAGGCGCCGGTTGCCTGCACCGATTGCCACAGCGCTGATCCGAGCGGTGATTTCATGATGACCGCGCCATTCGAGGTTGCGTGCGCCAAGTGCCACGGGCAGGAGGTCCGGGCCGCTGCGCGGTCGGAGGGCTCGGGGGTTGTGTTCTTTGCGATCCCGGCGATCGATACGATGACTCTCGAGGATGAGGGGGTCGATATCGGGCAGTGGCCTGCGGATTCGGCGATCACCGAGAGCCCGATCTCGCCTTACGTCCGGTTGTTGCTCGGCGCGGACCCATTGCTGCGCGATGATCTTGTGGTCGTTGATTCGCTGGACCTGCTCGACTTGCAGGACGCGACTGGGGGTGAACTGATTGCGGTCGCGCGGGTGGCCTGGGCGATCAAGTCGATCGCGTTGGTGCTTGCGCAGGACGGGCACGCGGGGTTGCTGGTCGCTGTGGCTGATGCGATCGGTGCGGATGACATGAACGACCTGTCGCCGCACCTTGCCGGCGGGCTCAGCGGAGTGATGCTCAAGGAGAGCATCGGCGCGTGGTTCCCTGATCTGGAAGAGGAGTTGAAGGCGCACGCAGAGGGCAACCCGCCGGCGACCGATCCGAGAGCAGACGCGGTCTTTGAAGAGACGGATTCGAGCGGGCAGGAGTGGGTGTCGCTCGGCGGCTGGTATCGGGATGACATGGCCTTTGCGATTCGGCGTCGTCCAACGGGGCACGGCGACGAGTTTCTTAAGGCGTGGGCGGATCTTGCGGCGGCGAATCCGGGTTCGGCTGGGGCGATCCTGGATTCGATGATGGCGGTTGATGCGGTGGGACGGTGCCTGGTCTGTCACAGCGTGGATAAGGTTGAGACCGGCGCCGATTCGTTGCAGGTCAACTGGTACGCGAGGCGTGCCGAGGGCGGGGCGCCCGACCTCACCCGGTTCAGCCATGGGCCGCACCTGTCGATGGTCGGCGATGATGGGTGTTTGCAGTGCCACTCGGTCGATCCGCAGTCGCGCGAGTTTGAGATGGCGTTTGGGCAGCACGACCCTGGGGTCTTTGTCAGCTCGTTGGCTCCTATGGAGCAGGCGGCATGTGCCGAGTGCCATGCCCCCGGGAAGGTCACGACGACGTGCCTGGGGTGTCACGATTACCATGCCCACCGACCTGGGATGCGGCTCCGTGCGGGGGCGCCGCTGAAGCCGATTTCTTCGGCGGTTCCGGCGGATTCTGAGCCTGATTCTGAAGAATGAATCGACGGCGGAATGCTGCTTCGGCGGCGATTTTCGGTTTCGTCACGGCACGGTGAAACTGCAAGACTCAACGCTGGTACGAACCCACGAGACTTCAACTTTCGAGGGGATCCCCAACGTGACAAAAACTAAAAGCGCTTTGCTGTCCTTCGCTGTCATCGCCTGTGCGGCGGCTTCCGGTTCCTACGCTGCCGATCATGACCCTGCTGCGGCATTGTCCTCGATCGACAAGGCGGAGGAGACGCTCAATATCCTGATCCTTGGCGGGACCGGGTTCATCGGGCCGCACATGGTTGAGTACGCCACCGCGAGGGGGCACACGGTGACACTCTTTAACCGGGGCAAGACCAATGTGGATCTGTTCCCGGATGTGACCAAACTCGTAGGCGATCGAGACGACAACAAGGGCGAGGGGCTGAATGCACTTCGCGATGCGGACACGCACTGGGACGCGGTGATCGACAACTCGGGGTATGTCGTCCGGCCTGTCCTCGACAGCGCGACGGTGTTGAAGGACAAGGCGGATCGGTACCTGTTTATCTCGAGCATCTCGGTGTACCCGGATCTGTCGATCAAGGGGCTCGATGAGGATGACGCGGTAGGGACGCTCGATGACCCAACCGTCGAGCAGGTCACTGGCGAGACGTACGGGCCGCTCAAGGCGTACTGCGAGCAGGCGGTTCGGGATGTCTTTGCTGATGGCGCGACGATCGTCCGTCCGGGCCTGATCGTTGGGCCTGGCGATCCGACGGACCGGTTCTCGTACTGGCCGGTCCGGGTGAGCAAGGGCGGCGAGATCTTGGCGCCTGGAAAACCGACGGATCCGGTGCAGTTCATCGATGCACGCGACCTTGCCCGTTTCTGCGTGACATTGCTTGAAAACGACACCCCTGGCACGTTCAACGGCTGCGGTCCTGATCACACGGTGACAATCGCGGACATGATTCATGCATCGAAGGCGGCTGCGGGGGTCGATGCGACGATCACCTGGGTTCCGGCTGATTTCTTGCTTGAGCGGGAGATCCAGCCCTGGGGACATCTCCCGATGTGGGCGCCCGGCGATGGTGACGCGGCTGGTATCAACACAGCGAGCAACGCGAGAGCGATCGAGGCGGGGCTGGTTTTCCGGACACCTGCGCAGACAATCGCGGACACGCTCGATTGGTTCCCCGGCAAGCGCGACAGCGACCGACTCCGCGCCGGCTGGTCGATGGAGGACGAGGCGGCGATGCTTGCGGAGTGGAAGGCTGCGAAGGACAGTGACGGCGGCGAGGACCACGCGGAAGGCGACGATGACCACGAGGGACACGATCACGGCGACGACGATGACCACGCCGGTCACGGCCACTGATGGCAGGCGATCGTGATGGGGGCGGCGGCGCAGCGGGGTTGCTGCGCCGGCTGGTTGATGTCCGCGAGGGCGAAGTGCGCGCGCTGCTGTATTCGAGCGCGTTCTTCTTCTGCGTCCTGTGGAGTTACTTCCTGATCAAGCCGGTGCGGGAGACGATGGGCCTGCGTGGCCGCGTCGATGACCTCTCGTGGCTGTACCTGGGAACGCTGGCTGGTGTGCTGCTGCTGACGCCGGTGTACACGCTGCTGGTGAAGAAACTGCCGAGACGACGGTTCATCCCCTGGGTGTACCGGTTCTTCATTACGAACCTGATCGTGTTCTATCTGCTCGAGCGGTTCGTCAGCGCCGAGGAGGGGGTTCGGACCTCGCTTGGTTATGTGTTCTTCGTCTGGCTGAGCATTTTTAATATGTTCGCTGTTGCGGTGTTCCGGTCGTTAATGGTGGACATTTTCACGAGCGAGCAGGGCAAGCGGCTGTTTGGGTTTATCGGTGTCGGCGGGACGCTCGGTGCGTTGATGGGATCTTGGGTGAGCGGGCAGTTGATCTCGCTGCCGTTTGTTGGTCTGGGCGAGCTGATGCTGATCTCGGCGGTGCTGCTCGAAGCGAGCGTCTGGATGTTCCGCGGATTGCTCCGGAACGCGCCGCGGCAGGAATCAGGGAGCGTGTCGACGCCTGATCAGGAGCCCATCGGTCTCGGCGGCGCTTTCCGGGCGTTCTCGCTTGTTGGTCGATCGCCTTACATGATCGGCATCTGCCTGTTCATGCTCTGTTTCACCGTGACCTCGACCTTTGTCTGGTTCACGCGGATGAACTTTGTTCAGGGGATGGCGGATTCTGAGGAGGAGAAGCTGTGGATCTTCAGCAACATCTTTCTGATCACACAATTGCTGACGCTCGTGACGCAGATCTTTTTCACGGGTCGCATCATCAAGTCGTTCGGCGTCGGCGCGACACTCTCGATCATCCCGATCGTGACGCTCGCCGGATTCGTGGCGCTGGCGATCTCGCCGATTCTGGGGGTGCTCATCGCGCTCGAGAGCATCCGCAGCGCAACGAATTATGCGCTGGCGAGACCGGCGCGGGAGGTGCTGTTCACGGTGCTGACCGTCGAGGAGAAGTACAAGGCGAAGGCGTTTATCGATACGTTTGTCTATCGCGGCGGTGATGTGATCGGTGCTCTGGCGTTCCGGCTCATCAGTTGGGCGGCGATCTCGCTCGCGGGGCTCGCCTCGATTGTTGCGGTGATCTCGCTGCTGTGGGCGGCGCTGGCGGCGGTGCTCGGTCGGCGTCAGCGCGAGATGGCAGGCGGGGGAGCCACGACGGTGTGAATCCGGTATTCTTCGGCCTGACCGAATCGAAGGCGGGGCGTTTTTGTTTGAATTCCGGAGAGGATCTATCCCGTCACGAATCGTCAAACCCGATGTCTGCTATCGCCGATGCGGTCCCCGCCTTGCGTTGATCGCGGCGGTATCGGTCTTGTGCGCTGCGGCGCCGGCTTGCGGGCAGGGCACGGCGGATGCCGATGGTCCTGGCGCTGTGCACAAGAAGCCGCCGCCGGTTGCTTCGGTCAAGAAGATTGAGGTGGCGCCTGTCATCGACGGCATTCTTGATGAGGCGGTCTGGGAAGGGGCGCCGGTGATCGACTCGTTCCGGCAGGTGAACCCGGTCGAGGGCGCGGATCCTTCGCAACGGACGGAGGTCCGGCTGCTGCACGACGCGGACTTCCTGTACGTCGGTGTGCACTGCTTTGACGACGATCCGGACGGGATCGTCGCGAAGGAAATGCAGCGGGACGCGGGCCAGCGCAGCGGTGACAATTTCAATTTCGTCATCGATACGTTCAACGACAAGCGGAACGGGTATTTCTTCGAGACGAACCCGCTCGGGGCGAGGCTCGATGGGCTGATCGATCAGGGGCGGAACATCCGCTTTGATTGGGACGGCATCTGGTTCGCCAAATCATCGGTGGACGATGCCGGATGGCACACGGAGATTGCGATCCCGTTCAAGACGGTCTCGTTCGATCCGAGCAATCCCAACTGGGGGTTCAACGCGCAGCGGTTTATCCGGCGTTCCAACGAGGACATCCGGTGGGCCGGCATCAACATCGAACGCAGTGTTTCGACGCTGGCCGACGCGGGGATCATCGAGGGGCTCGCGGGGATGCATCAGGGGCTCGGCGTTGACGTCAAGCCGTTCGTGACCGCTTCGACAAGGGGTGATGGCTCGCACTACGGAGAGACATCGTCCGTTGAGCCTGGCGTGGATATTTTCTGGAAGCCGGACCCTTCGCTGACATTTATTGCGACGGTCAACACGGACTTTGCGGAGACGGACGTCGATGATCGGCAGATCAACCTGACGCGGTTCCCGTTGTTCTTCCCGGAGAAACGGGATTTCTTCCTGCAGGACGCTGGCATCTTCCGATTCGGCGGGCTCGGGCGCACGCCGTTGCCCTTCTTTTCGCGGCGGATCGGGATCGACGCGGACGGGCAGGAGCAGGAGATCCTCGCGGGGCTCAAGGCGACCGGGCGTATTGATGGGTTCAACTACGGTGTGATGAACATCCAGATGAAGCACGACAACGAGCTGGGTGACAAGAACCTCTCGGTGGCTCGCGGGCTGTGGAACGTGGGTGATGAGTCAACGGTTGGGTTCATCGCGACACACGGCGCTCCGCAAACAACCGGGAGCAACTCGCTCGTCGGGTTCGATTACAACTACCGCAACTCGACAGATTTCGGTGAGGACACGCTCCGGGGGAACCTGTGGTTTCAGGCGAGCGTGTCGTCGGGTGAGGCGGTGATCGGTGATCACGACGAGGGCATCGCGATGGGTGGGCGCCTTGAATACGAGAGTGATGACATACGGTGGACCATCCTTGCGGAGCAGACCGGTGAGAGTTTTAACCCGGGGCTCGGGTTTGTTGGTCGGCGTGACAACCGCGAAATCCTGGGGAGCGTGCGCAAGCGGTGGCGACCGACGGACAGCGTCTGGCGGCGGATCGATCTCTCGGCTTTTCAATCGGTGACCACGGATCTGTCGAACGTGGTCGAGTCGCAGTCGATCCAGGTTCCGCAGATTACGTTCGTGACCGATGATGATGACGGGTTTAACGTCGGCATCAATGTGAATCGTGAGCAGTTGTTCGAGAGCTTTGAGATTATCGATGGTGTGGTGATCGATCCGGGTGATTACTGGTGGGCGTCCGCTCGCGTCGGCGCGTTCACTTCGGGGGGCAGGCCGTTCAGCGCCGACGGGTCGATCAGCACCGGTGAATTTTATGATGGTCGTCGATCCGATTACCGGGTCGGCGCGACCTGGCGCCCCGACCCCGGCTTCGTGCTCGCGGGGAGTTACACGATCAACGACATCGATCTGCCGGGTGGTGATTTCATCACGCGACTGGCGAGGCTGCAGATGAACATCGCGTTCTCGACCGCGGTCACGTGGAACAACACGGTTCAATATGACAACGTCTCGGACGCGTTGGGGATCAACAGCAGGGTCCGCTGGGAATTGCGCCCTGGGGATGAGGTGTTCTTTGTCCTCAACCAGGGGTTCGATACGGAGGACGGCCGGTTCGAGTCGCTTTCTACGGAACTGACGTTCAAACTGGGGCTGACCTTCCGGTACTGAGCCATGCAGGGGGAATCACCGGGTCAACGTCATGGAATCTGCGAGTTTTCGTGCTGAAATCGGCCTGATCCGGGTTATCCTTGGACGGTTGGAGGCCGACGTAGCATCGATGAAGGGGATTGGTATGCGCATATTGAACAACCACACGATTGGCTCGCTGCTGCTTGCGATGATCGCCGGCGTGTTCTCGATGCCGGCATCGGCTGGGCCGACGTGGCCGGAAGGTCCGGAGGCGGGGCCGCTGCCGGACTCGAGCCAGAAGATCAACGGTGCTGGGCCGATCCTGGCGATCTCAGGATCGCTCGGCGGTCCTCCGATCCCCGGCCCACTGATCGCGCGAGGCCTCGGTGGTGATTTTCAGGACATGTATTTGGTCAGGATTGATGACCCGAGCGTGTTCCGTGCGTCGACCGATCCTGACTTGGATGGATTCGCCGATTTCGATACGCAGCTCTTCCTGTTTACGGGGCCCGACCATCCGGATGGCCCGGGGCTGGGTATCTTCGCCAACGATGAGTCGCCCTCCGCGACCGGCGGCGAATCTTTCATCAACGGTAATGTTAATGATGGGTCGATGCCGCCACAGCTGATCGCCAATGTGCATTACTTCCTCGCGATCTCCGGGTTCGACAGCGACCCGGGCAACGCGGGCGGGGCGATCTTCAATCAGGCGCTCCCGGAGGAGCGGTCGGGGCCTGACGGCGCTGGCGGGATGGCGCCGATCGAAAACTGGAACTCGAACGGTGACTTTGGTCTCTACCAGATCTCGCTCCAGGGTGTAGCCGGGCAGACGCTGTGCCCCAACTCGGACATCAACAACGACGGTATCACGGACACGGCAGATCTCGGGATCCTCATCGCGCAGTTCGGCTCGCCGGTCAGTAGCCTCGCGGACCTGAACGCTGACGGCGTTGTCGATACCGCGGACCTGGGGATATTGATCGCGGAATTCGGGGTTCAGTGCCCTTAATCGGGATCGCTTGCTGATCTGTTGACGCGCTCGAGCAGGCGCCTGGCGGCTTTGGTTTTTTCGTGCGAATCGTTGAGTGATCGCGACAACTCATCGGCTGCCTCGGTCACGAGCCGCAATGCGCGCTCGGTGTCCCCCTGGTGGTAGACGACCTGCGCCATCAGGTATTGCGACCACGCGTAGGTGTCGTTCTGCCTTCCCCAGATTCTTTCTTTGATTGTGAGTGACTCTTCGAGCGCGGCGCCTGCTTCGTCGAGCCGGTCCAATTCAAGCAGGCACCGGCCCAGGTTAGTCAGCCCGATCGCGACGCCCTCGTACTGGTTGCCTCGTTTGGCACGGGTCGTCTCAAGGGATTCCGAGAGGAGCGGCTCGGCCTCCTCGTATTCGCCCTGATTGAGGAGGGAAAAACCGACGCTCATCATGCTCGCGGCGGTGAGTTCGTGGTCAGGACCGAATACTTCCGTGCGGATCGCCATGGCGCGCCGGTGCATGGGTTCGGCGTCTATGTACCTGCCGAGATTTTCGTATGTCGTTGCGAGGTGCGCCATGGTCTCAGCGACATCGGCGTGCTCTGTGCCGAGGGTGGACTCACGGAGTCTGAGGGCACGCTCGTACAAGGGGGCCGCTTCGGTGTATGCGCTGCGGAACCAGAGCGTTGCTGCGAGTACGTGGAGGCTTGTAGCAAGTGCTGTATGGCCACCACTGCCGGTGCGTTCGCGGAGTTCGAGCGCCCTGCGGAGATGGCCCTCGGCTTGTTCGTAGAGTTTGACCTCGAAAAAACCGCTGCCGAGCCGTTGTCTGACTTCGCATTCGATGCGCGGGTCGCTGATCGGGTTGGCTTCGAGGTTGTCGGCATACGCCTGGAGCAGTTCGCGAACAGTGACATCAGCGCCGACATTGTTGGGGTCGAG
>JAJDDA010000169.1 GCA_029260535.1 Phycisphaerales bacterium
AGCCGTCCAACAACACCGGGTCCCCCACCGCGATCCGCCCCTCCGCGACGGTAGTCCCGTACACACCAAGACTCCCCTGCCGATGGTCGGCGACGGCGCGCAGGATCTCGGGGCGCCGCTCGCCGGTTTCCGGATCGATCGTGATGACCACGCACCGGCCATCGCGTTTGTCGATGCGCATCTTCATCGAGCCGATCGTAAGGACACGCCCGATCCACTCGTCCTCCGGGAATGGTGAGTCGCCGGTCGCTTCAACAAGGATGTTGGGCCGGAACCGCCGGACATCGAGCGGCTCGCCGACGAGGTCGGAGAGGCTCGCGATGGTCTGCGTGGAGATGAGCGAGAGCGGGAAGGTGTCGAAGACGCCTCGGCCGTTGCGGATGACGCGGGCGCCGAATTCCGTTGCGAGCGCCGGGTCGGTGATGTCGAGTTCGGCACCTGAGGGCGTGCGAACAATCGTCGGCGAGTTCTCGGGGTCGTCCGGGTTGGTCAGCGAAGGCACGTACCGGTTCATCTCGCCGCGCTGGCGGAGCGTGAGCCAGGGGAAACCGCTTTGTTCTACGCCGTCGCGCACAAACGCCCAGCGGCGGTCGCCGGCGAGGCCCTGCCAGGAGATGTCGGCTTCGCGCAGTGACTCGGCGTCCATGGATTTGACGGGGTAGCGCCAGAGGCCAACGACGCGGGCCAGTCTAATGACTTCATTCGAACCTTGCATCGTTTCCATGCTCAAACATCGAGTATTGACAACCACATTCAAGCAACCGAAACCCTGTATAAAACTTAAGAAATCTAACTTTCCAGATCTATTTCTATTCAGAGATTCGATTTCATTTGATCAAGCAATTCTGCTTGCTTTTTCTTAGCCAACTCAGGGTCGAGAGTTTGAATAAATTCCACCGCACTAAAACCATCGCCTCTTTTCCGATTTTGTGGAGGCTCCAGCCCTTCAATTAGCAGTGATTCCATAGTTGCGATCAATATGTCTAATGAATACTGCAACTCTGCATCTGTCCCAAGCGCACCGTTGTCATGTACAGGAAATACGCCGAACCAAGAAAAGCGATCCCACCTGCCGTTAAGACGGTTTAGTGTGTGCTGCTTGAGGCGCTCACCAATTCCCTGATCTGTTGTTCTTCCAACATATATAACTTCCCGTCTGTCATGCAGAAGGTAAACACCTCGTTGCTCAGCGAAATCAACCGGTGCACTTCCTGGTTGCTGTTGCCCAAGCAATCGCGGGGGATTCCATGACACCAATTCCCTACGCCAATACATCCCAAATGCATTAATCAGTGCTGTTTCTGACCCAACGTCATCTGCAATCGGACCAGAGTCTAATTGGGCACATGACCCTTTACGATACTCGTCTCGCAATCTGTAATAACCCCGAGCAACGCGCTCAAAAGGTGTTTTTTTACCTTCGAGCCGAAATGACTCAGATAGAGTTGCTGCTACAGATGCTGCGGGCGTAGCCCCGACCTGAGTCTTAAGGCCCTGCTCCATGATCGATTCTGTAATGTCAGCATAGTGTACTGGTTCGTTTTCATTTTGAAGAACTTTGATTATGGCTTCGCGCCAATTCATATCTGGCATTATGCGCTCACATTTTCTGCAATAATTCCGATCGGCATACCCATAATCTTAAGATCACTTCACCGTCGGCGCCCAAGCAGCAATCAAGTCCAGCGCCGCCTTCAGATCCCGCTTGTGCGCCATCTCCGTCACCGTGTGGATGTACCGCAGGCCCACCAGCAGCGCCCCCGCTCGGCATCCAACACCCGTTCGTTGGGCCGCGCCGCCGTCCTGGCCTCCTCTGGGGAGGATCGACCGCTGCGTGCGGATGCCCTTCTTGTCGGCGACCGCCTCCAGTTCATCCGTCAGCGTGTGGTCGGCAATCATGTAGCCGTCCATGACGCCGAGCGCGACGCCTTCGCCCTGGATCGTGACGGTTTCCTCGCCTGGGACCCCTGGGGTATCGCATGAGAGGGTGGTGTCCACGCCGATGGCGATGTCGGGCATGATCGCGAAGCTGCTCGTCAGGGCGCCTCGCAGCCCCACCTCTTCCTGCGTGGTAAACGCGACGTTGATTTGGGCCTTGTGCCCGACGCCTGACTTCTCGATCGCGCGGATCGCTTCGATCCCCAGCCAGCACGCGATGCGGTTGTCGAGGCACTTGCTGACGAGCTTGTCGCCCATCTCCAGGAACGGCTCGTTGGTGACGACCATGTCGCCGATGCGGATCATCTTCTTGACCTTCGCTGCGGGGAGCCCGGTGTCGATCATGAACTCCTTGACCTCGGGGACCTTCTTCTTGTCCTCGGGGGTCGCGATGTGGATCGGGCGCCCGCCGGGGTTCATGACGCCGTGGATGTCGCCGTGGTCCTTCGTGCACACGAGCATGCGTCGCGAGAAGAGGTTCCGCGTGTCGAAGCCGCCGGCGGCGTTGACGCGGATGAAGCCCTTGTCATCGATGTGAGAAACGTAGAACCCGATCTCGTCCATGTGGCACAGGAGCGCGATCCGGGTCGGATCGTCGCTCGCGGAACCGGTGCTGCGGCGGGTGGTCTGCTTCTTGGAGTTGCTCCGCCTTGCCGCCCTTGGCTCACGCGTGCAGATGAGCGAGCCCATCCCGTCGATCGCGACGTCGTCGAAGAGGCCGTCGATCTCGCTCTCGATCAGTTCGCGGACACGCTCCTCGCGGCCGGGGACTCCGGGGGTCTCGCACAGTCTCTTGAGCAAATCGATGTTCACGTCGTTCTCCGGTGATTCTGAGTTTCTGGTGCAGCGCTGGGTATGATCGGGGCATCCAAACAAGCGGACACCCTCATCCTGTAACAGCATGATATCCACCATGACGAAAACCGACCCGCTCCGCAAACGACTGATCGAATCCGAGGCCACCTGGCTGGTGTACGGGCAGGGCGAGACGGCGGTGGAGATGCCGTCCTCGTTCGGCTCGGTGGAACTGGAATACGCCGCGATCCGCAAGGGGTGCGTGCTGCTCGACCAGCCCCAGCGGGCGACGATCCGGCTGACCGGCGACGACCGGCGTGGCCTGATGAGCCGGCTCTTCACGCAGGAACTCAAGGACCTCGACACGGGCATGTGCAAGAGGGCGCTGTGGCTGAGCAAGGTGGGCCGGATCGACGCCGACGTGCGGATTGTTGAGTTCGAGAATGAAACGTACCTCGATCTCGATCGGAACATCGCTTCTGCTTCCGTTGATTCGATCGACAGGTACATCATCGCAGACGATGTCGTCATCGAGGATATCACCGGCTCGTGGAGGCGCCTTGCGCTGCACGGCCCGACGGCGCAGACGCTGCTTGAGAGGCTCACCGGGATCGGCGCACTGGACGAAGGCGCCGCGGTCGATACGATGATCGCAAGCGTTCGTGTCATCATCGATCGGCAGGATTCGCTCGGTGTCCCGGGGTACGAATTGCTCATCGATTCGAGCGGTGCGCACACGGTGGACGAGGCGATCATTGAAGCAGGCGAGGCCGACGAATCGCTCCGGCTTCGACGCGCCGGCTGGCTCGCGTGCAACACCGCTCGCATCGAAGCCGGGTGGCCGCTCTTCCTGACGGACTTCGGTCCTGACTCGATCCCGAATGAATTGGGCGAACTGATGCCAGATCGCGTTTCGATGACCAAGGGGTGCTACCTGGGGCAGGAGGTCGTCGCTCGGATCTACGCGCAGGGCAAACCCAAGCGGTTGCTCGCCGCGGTCCGGTTTGATCGGGAGGTCGTCACCGGGATCGCGGACGATGGATCCGAGGAGGAGCGGACGATCCAGCCGCACACCGCGGCTTCGCTGCTCGATAGCCCTGACGGGAAGGTCATCGGAGCGATCACGAGCTCAACGCTCAGCCCGATGCTCGGGGATGTCCCGATCGCGCTGGTGACGATGAAGACGGACCTTGCAACCGAGGGCACGGTCGTGCACGCGGACCTCGGGAACAAATCCCTGCGAGGGATCGTCCAGGGTCAGCTTCGATTTCTTTGAACAGTTTTACGAACCGGTGAGGTCCGGGGTCTGATCCCCGGCTCTGGTCGAGCGCCGGATGTTGCCGCGCGATTCGCCGAGCAAACGCATGGCGAGTTTCGTGCGCGGATCGACGCCTGCGGCTTCTTCACGCTCGACCGATTTCGAAACACCCAGTTCGATCATCATCTGCTCGATCAGCCACGATTGCAGCGGCATGTCGGCGGCGTACCGGCTCAATCTTGAACTCTTGCGCAAAAGGCTGAAGAGCCTCCGCACCGCAACGAGCGAGCCCCGCGAATCGATGTGCAGCTCAGCCGCGGCGACCAGGCCCGGCTCGTGAAGATCGATGAGGTGAGCCCAGGCGGCGCCATCGAGGTCGACACACGCTGCGGCAAGCGCTGCATCGTCAAGGTGGAGCATCTCAGGACGCCTTGCCAACGCGGATCGCCTCGGCTTGGCCTTGGTGATCTGCGAGACGAGACGATCGACACTGACGCCGAACCGACGCGTTGAGGAATCATCGCGCGTCAGCCGCGTGAAGTACGCGCGGCGAAGCTGATCGATCTCCTGATCGCTCCATTGGTTCGACCAGCGAGGCCGGCCCTGCTTTGAATGTTCCAGCGCTCCGCGCATCACACCACCATCCAAATGCTCAGTCACGGGGCCCCGACTCCACGAGTGTCGCCCCCGCGCGACTCAGCCACCCAACCTACCCGGTCGCCAGCGCCCCGGTCAACCATGAAGACACGCTAAAGCGGGACTCGATAGAACAGCGTCCGAGACTTACACTTGCGCGCTGCGTCGCTTCGATCACTGCGAACGGGAAGCCCGAAAAAACCACGGATGCCACCACGCTGATGACCGATGCCAACGGAACAACGACCCAGAACACCGAATCACCTACGGATGGACCAATCCTGACTGTGGATAAGTTGTGTGTACGGTTCTCGGGTCGTCAGTCCGTTTTCGGACCGCGACAAGCGGACTTTCATGCGGTTCGGGATGTCTCGTTCCAGCTGAAACACGGCGAAACGCTGGGGCTCGTCGGCGAATCGGGGTGCGGCAAAACGACAACCGGGCGGGCCATCCTCCGGCTGATCGAACCGACCAGCGGCTCCGTCTGCTTCGAAGGCAAGGACACTTCGGCGCACACCGGCGCCCAGCGGCGCGCACTGCGCCGGTCGATGCAGATCGTTTTCCAGGACCCCGCTGGCGCCCTCAACCCGCGCATGCGCATCGGCGACATCGTGACCGAACCCATGATCGTGCACCGGATCGGCGATTCGAAGAAAGACCAGCGCCAACGGGCGGCGTCGCTCCTCGAACGCTGCGGCGTCAGCGCCGACGCGATGAAGCGAAGACCCCACGAGTTTTCAGGCGGGCAGCGCCAACGGATCGTCATCGCGCGAGCATTGACGCTGAGCCCCACGCTGCTGGTCTGTGATGAACCGACCTCGGCGCTGGATGTATCGGTTCAATCGCAGATCCTGAACCTGCTCAAGGACCTGCAGCGAGACATGGGGCTGAGCATGCTCTTCATCAGCCACGATATGGCGGTGATCCGGCACATGTGCGATCGAATCGCGGTCATGCACGGCGGTTCAATCGTGGAGATCGGCCCGCGGGATCGGGTGATCGAATCGCCGCAAGAGGATTACACCAGACGGTTGCTCGATGCGGTCCCGAGCGTGGCCTGAATCACTAGCCGAACCAGCGATCGCCCCACATCGCGATGTTGCACATGGGCCAACCCAGGCGCCAGTGCTCGGAGAGGTCGCTGGAGACAATCTCGATCGCCGCATCGGTGAAGGCCTCGCGGGCGAACGGGGAGTTCCGGAGGGTCTGCGAATGCTCAGCGATCCATGACTGGAAGGGCAGCGGGAAGCTCGCCTTCGGGCGGTTGATGCTGACCTCGGGGATCTTCCCGGCACAGGCCTGCCGAAGGGCGAGTTTCGTCCGGACTCGCGCCGGCGCGATCACCCCCCCATTCGAATCTGGCTGTTCGGGCGATGCGTACTTCACCGACATCGGGAGTGATTCGAATGCAGCGGCAACATCGCGATCGGCGAATGGTGTCCGACCCTCGACGCTCGCGAGCATCATCGAGGAATCGAGCCTTCGCAGCAGGCCGGTCAGGTTGACCTTGCGCTGGAACCGCAGGTGCGCGGCGAGTTCTGACTCGGCGTGATCCCCGACTTCATCAAGGCATGCGCGGTATTCGGACTCCATGTGCTCGATGAGCGCACGATCGTTGTCGATCGCGGCGAAGATCGGCTCGTTGAAGAGCGCAGACTTCGCTGAAGGCGGGATCCAGGCGTTGGCGAGCAACTGGTGCAAGCCACCAGACATCTCGACACCATTGAGCATCCCGCCGGTGCGCACGAACTCCGCAGCAGCATCCATCGGTGGTTCGTAACCTGCGAGCAATTCGTCGGCGCCCTCACCGGAGATCGTCACGAGACATCCATCGGCGCGGAGCCTCGACGCGACCGCGTTGATCGCGACCTCGTTGGGTGTCGAGAGCGGCATGCCCAGCTGCGCGATCATCTCGGGCCATCGCTTAGTGAAAAATTTCCTGGTAATGATCGCTTCGCTGTGCGATGTCCCCAATTCGGATGCAACGAGGCGGGCGATGTGGAGGTCGTCGCCGGTATCCTCCGTCGCTGCACCGGCGCAGTAGGTACGGAGATGATCGAGATGCGAAGACGCGATCGCTGAGGTCGCGGCGCTATCGATCCCGCCGCTGAGCAGCGCACAGACGGGGACATCCGAGCGGAGATGGGCCGTGACGGAGGCTTCCAGCGTTGACCAGACCCGATCGGCGGCCTCATCCATGCCGATCGCGTCGGGGGCGGATTCCGCGACGCCCTTCCAGTGGTGGATCGTCTTCGATCGCGGTGTGTCGGCATCGAATTCGATCAGGACCGCCTGACCGGGGCGCACCGCGTGAACCCCCTCGAACAGTGTCGATTCGCCGAGCACGCACCGGATCGTCGAGCAGTACGCGCTGACGGCACGCCAGTTCGGCGCGAGCGGGACGTTCGGGTGCGAAACGATCGGCGCCGGTTCGCTCGCGAAGACGACCTCGTCCGAGCCGGTCCAGTAATAGAGCGGCTTGACTCCGAGCGGGTCGCGCCCGAGCACGAGCGTGTGCAGCTTCGTGTCGTAGACGCCGAAGGCGTACATGCCGCGGAGCTTGTCGAAGGTATGGATCCCCCACTGTGCCCACGCGTGCAGGAGCGTCTCGGTGTCGCACGAGGACTGGAATTGCACGCCTCGCTCTTTCAGTTCGCTGCGGATTTCCGCATCGTTGTAGAGCTCACCGTTGTAGGTGATCGCGTACCGGCCATCCGGCGTCAGCATCGGCTGAGCGCCGAGCGGTGTGGGATCGATGATCGCCAGCCTGCGGTGCGCGAGCAGCGCGTTCTCGTGTCGCCAGATCCCCTCGCCGTCCGGGCCTCGGTGCGTGAGCATGTCGCGCAGAGCGATCGCCTGCGCATCATCGATCGATGGCTGTTTCCCGCGGATCGTGATGTCGCCGAAGATGCCGCACATATCAGAAGGCTATCGGCGATGCGCGGGGCTGCTCTGGAAGACCCAGCGGTCGTCGCCGATGAGCCGTCCCTCGAGCCGGCCCTGAAATCCACCATCCCATTCCATCTTCCCGGCGATGGCCCCCGGTTCGATCATCTCCGGCGTCCAGACCCCCTCGGCAATACGCCGGACGCTGCCCCTGCCGTCCGAAAGATCTCCCTCGTAGGCGAGGTACAGCCAGCGGTGATCCGCGATCCGCTGCGCTTCAAATCCCGATCCATGAGCAGGAAGATCGATCCGCTGCGACACCCTGAACGAGACCAGGACCCGGTCATCCGCGTCGTACCGCCCATCATCGGGCGCCAGGAGCCAATCGAAGTGGCTGCCCCCATCGGGGGTTCGGTGCTCAAGAAGGGCGATGCGGGGCATGGCGTCAGGGTATCCGCTCAAGAAGGGCGCCGGTCGGCCCGATTGTGTGTGAGACCGGGAATTCTCGGGCCAACGAGGGCGCCGAGCGGTCAAAATCCAGTTACACTGCTGCCCAACTCACAGAATCCATCCAACGACCGAATCTCGTGGAGACTCGACCGATGCGCCAATCAACGACACGCCGCCGCCTGACCCTCGCCGTGGGCATTTTCGCCTGCATCGCCGCGACCGGCTGCTCGGCCACCCGCCCATTGCCCTACGTCCGCGCCCAAGGCGACAAGGCGCTCGAACGCGAGCACTTCCAGACCGCCCAGGTCGAGTTCAGCGAGGTCGTCTCGCGCGATCCCACCGACTGGCGCTCGCGGATGAAGCTCGCCACGGCGCTCAAGGAACTGAAGGAATACCCGATGATGCGCGAGCAGATGGCGGTCGCGTACGACCTGCGCCCCGAGGACCAGCAGATCCTTGATCTGTACTGCGAGTCGATGCTGCTCGCCAACGACGGCGACACGCTGATCCGGTTCCTGCAGGACCTGTCGGTTTCGCCGGGCAATGTCG
>JAJDDA010000170.1 GCA_029260535.1 Phycisphaerales bacterium
TGCACGTTCTGCGCCTTCCGCCGTGATCCCGACGACTCCGATGCGTACACGCTCGAGTACGCGCAGATCGAGGACAAGGTCGCTGAGCTCGTCGCCATCGGCGGGACCCAGATCCTCATGCAAGGCGGCATGAACCCCGCGCTCCCGCTCTCGTGGTACGAAACACTCCTGCGCAGGCTCAAGGACAAGTTCCCGCAGGTCCACATCCACGCCTTCTCACCGCCCGAGTTCATCGAGTTTGTCGAGTACTTCGATCCCCCCGGCGCCACGCTCGAATCCAAACTCAAGTGGGTTATGATCCGCTTGCGCGAAGCCGGGCTCGCTTCCATCCCAGGTGGTGGCGGCGAGATCTTCGCCGACCCGGTCCGCCGGAAGATCGGCCTCGGCAAGTGCGACGCCGACGCGTGGCTCACCACGATGCACGTCGCGCACCAACTCGGCATGTTCACCAGCGCCACGATGATGTTCGGCCACATCGAGGGCCTCGCCGACCGCATCCACCACCTCGAGCTCGTCAGGCAGTGGCAGGACAAATCGCTCCTCGAACTCGGCGACCACGCGCAGAACAACGAGCCCGGAGTCACCGGCGCCGGCCATTACAAGGCGTTCATCTCATGGCCCTTCCAGCGCGAGAACACACCGCTGGGCAGGCTCCCCGAGTGGGGCGCAGATCCCTCCGAACTCGAACAAACATTTCCGGGCGATGTCGTCGCGAACCTCGCCGGTGACGGCGACGCCAAAGCCGACCCCAACTTCGGACGCCGCGCACGCATGGCCGGCGCCACCGAGTACCTCCGCACGCAGGCAATGAGCCGCATCCACCTCGACAACATCTATTCCATCGGCGCGAGTTGGGTCACGATGGGACCATCCATCGGCCAAGTCGGCCTCCGCTTTGGAGCGAATGACATGGGATCGGTCATGATGGAAGAGAACGTCGTCAGCGCCGCAGGCACGACGTACTGCCTCGACGAACCGGTCCTGTGCCGGCTTATCCGCGAAGCCGGCTTCACCCCGGCCCAGCGCGACAACGGCTACGACCTCCTCCGCATCCACGCAGGAGCCGACAGCCCCGACCAACGCGTCACCGACTGGTCCGAGCACCGCGCCAAACGACTGCACATCGAAGGCGCCGCTGAAACCCAACCCAGCGCCCCGGTCGAATTGACCACCAGCGCCGACTAATCCTGCGTAAACGCACGCAGATCGGTTCCGCTGTAACCCCCGGGGCTCCCCCTGCATCTCAGTCGCGTGGCTCGCGTCCTAATCAAGGGCACGAAAAGACAAGCGTCGGTTGGGGTCCAACCCATACAACTCTGAAATCAGTTCACACTCCCGCACGTTGCGACGAGGGCGTCATGCGCTCTCCAAGAAAACCGCGCTGTTACTGCGCTCCAATCCTTCGAGGCAAGACGATGACCGCTCACTACAAATCCCTCGCCCTGCTCATAGCGGCACTCCTGCTCGCCGGCTGCGCATCAACCCCGCCATCCAACCTCGGCGAAATCTACAACGCACCAGCGCAGGAAATCGGCGACAACCGCAACCCCGTCATCGTCATCCCCGGCGTTCTCGGCACCAAACTCGAAGACCCCTCGAACAACCAACCCATCTGGGGCGCCTTCACGTTCGGCGCCGCCGACCCCGACACCGCCGAGGGCGCCAGGCTCGTCGCGCTCCCGATGCAACAGGGCGTCCCGCTCGCGCAACTCCGCGACGACGTCCAACCCACCGACGTCCTCGACACGCTCACACTCGACATCGGGTTGATTCGAGGCGTTGAACTCGGCGCCTACGCCGACATCCTCATCACGCTCGCCGCCGGCAAGTACCGCGACGAAACCCTCGGCGAATCAGGTGCTATCGATTACGGAGGCCTGCACTACACCTGCTTCCAGTTCCCCTACGACTGGCGCCGTGATGTTTCCGAACAAGCCGTCACGCTCCACGAACTCGTCCTCGATGCGCAGCTCGCCAACCAGCAGGCTCGCGGCACAACCGATCCGGTCAAGGTAGACATCATCGCGCACTCGATGGGTGGTCTCGTCCTGCGGTACTACCTCCGCTACGGGCCAAACCCGCTCCCCGAAGATGGCTCCATGCCCCCGCTCACCTGGGAAGGCGCCGACAACGTCAACACCGCGATCCTCGTAGGCACCCCCAGCGCAGGCTCTGTCCTGTCGCTCGAACAACTCGTCAAGGGCGTCAACTTCGCCGCGCTGATCACCCCGACATACCAACCCGCGGTGCTCGGGACCATGCCCTCGCTCTTCCAGTTGCTCCCGCGAACACGGCACAACCGCGTCGTTGATTCTGCCACGCTCGAACCGATCGACATCTACGACACCGATGTCTGGGAGCAGTACCAATGGGGCATGGCCGACCCCGATCAGCAGCGCATCCTTCGCCAGCTCCTCCCCGATGTTCCAACCGATGCGCAGCGCCGCGAGATCGCGATCGACCACCTCGACAAGTGCCTCCGCAAAGCCGAGCAGCTCTTCGCCGCCCTCGACACCCCCGCAACCCCACCGGCGGGTTGCACCATCCACCTCATCGCAGGCGACGCGATCCCCACACCCGACCTGCTCGCCGTTGACGCACAGACCGGCAAGATCCACACGATCGGGACCGCGCCAGGAGACGACACCGTCGCCAGGACCAGCGCCTTAATGGATGAGCGCGTAGGGAATCCCTACACCCCAAGGCTGAAATCCCCCGTCGCATGGGACAGCGTGCAGTTCCTCTCCTCCAACCATCTCGGTCTCACCAAAGACCGCGCCTTCACCAACTTCGTACTCTACACCCTGCTCGAAAAACCGATCGACTGACACCCGATCCCCTCCGCGCGACATCAAGCAACGGACATCAACCATGAACAAGATCCCGCTCTTCGCACTCGACGACATCAAACCGCTCGAACCAAAGCACGCGCTCGTCGCCAACGTCGACCTCGTCGTCGTCCGGTTTGAACGCGACGGCCGCGAGCAGGTCAGCGTCCTCTACGGGCGCTGCCACCACCGCGGCGCCATGATGGCCGATGGCTCCATCGACGGCGACAACCTCATCTGCGGCGTCCACGGCTGGGACTACCGCTACGACACCGGGATCAGCGAGTACAACAACGCCGAGCAACTCCACCGGTTCAAGTCGTGGATCGAAGACGCCAACGGCGCACCAACCATCCTCGTCGACGAAGACGAGATCGCCGCGTGGGAACTCGAAAACCCCCAGCCCTACCAGCGCGACGAATACCTCGGCGCCTACCAGGACATCCACGGCGCCCCAGAAGAGCCGCACGTCAAGCTCATCCAGTCCCTCGCCAAAGACGGCCTGACCAAGTTCGGCCATCACGGCCCGGGTGATTCGATGGGTGTCCCCCGAGATCAACTCCCCACCTGGGACGACCTCCAGGTCGTCACCGCGCAGATGGCGCGCAAGCCCCTGCTCGATGAAGCGCAAGTCAACACCAGCGTCATCATCGGACCCAACGCAAAGAAACCGCTCCAGCTCGACATCCCGCTCTTCGTCAGCGACATGAGTTTCGGCGCGCTCTCGCAGGAGGCCAAAGTCGCCCTCGCCAAGGGCGCCGAACTCGCCGGCACCGGCATCTGTTCCGGCGAAGGCGGCATGCTCCCCGAAGAACAAGCCTCAAACAGCCGTTACTTCTACGAGCTCGCCAGCGCGAAATTCGGTTTCTCGATGGACAAGGTCGCCAGGTGCCAGGCATTCCACTTCAAAGGAGGCCAGGGCGCCAAGACAGGAACCGGCGGGCACCTCCCGGGAAGCAAAGTCACCGAGCAGATCGCCTCGGTGCGAGGCTTGCAGGTCGGCCAGACCGCGATCAGCCCGGCGACGTTCTCCGATCTGGTCACCGCAGATGATTTCAAATCCTTCTCCGATGAAGTGCGCAGCGCCACCGGCGGCATCCCCATCGGGTTCAAGCTCTCCGCGCAGCACATCGAAGACGACATCG
>JAJDDA010000171.1 GCA_029260535.1 Phycisphaerales bacterium
TCATCCTGGGGCACACCAACGAGCCGGAATACAAACGCCTGCAATCGAACGAACTGATGGAAGCGTTCCGCGACCGGACGATCAAGATCGACATCCCCTACAACACGCGCCTCGAAGACGAGGTGAAGATCTACGAACGCGACTTCGGTCCGAAGCGCGTCACGAACGTGCACATCGCACCGCACACGCTCGAGGTCGCCGCGATGTGGGCGGTCCTCACGAGGCTCGAAGAACCGAAGAAACAGGGCCTGTCGCTGCTCCAGAAGATGAAGCTCTACAACGGCAAGGCGATCCAGGGCTGCACCGAGGACACCGTCAAGGAACTCCGCGAGGAGGCGCCGCGCGAGGGGATGGACGGGATCAGCCCTCGGTATGTGCAGGACAAGGTCTCCAACGCGCTGGTGAGCCCTCAGGCGATCGAGGACAAGACGGTCAGCCCCTTCATGGTGATGAATGAGCTGGAGTCCGGGTTGAGCCACCACTCGCTGATCAGCGACGAGGACCTCAAGCGCCGGTACCGGGAGATGCTCTCGATCGTGCTTGACGAGTACGAGGACATCATCAAAGGCGAAGTCCAGCGCGCGATCAGCGCCGACGAGGACGCGATCAACCGGCTCTGCCAGAATTACATCGAGAACGTCCGTGCGTACACGCAGAAGGAACGCATCATCAACCGCTACACCGGCAAGGAAGAGGGCCCCGACGAGCGGCTCATGCGGTCCATCGAGGAGAAGATCGACATCCCCGAGACGCGCAAGGACGCTTTTCGCCAGGAGATCATGAACTACATCGGCGCGCTCTCGCTCGACGGGAAGAAGTTCGAGTACAACACCAATGCACGTCTCTACAAAGCGCTGGAGCTCAAGCTCTTCGAGGACAGCAGGGACACGATCAAGCTCAAGAACCTCGTCTCGTCGGTCGTCGATGACCAGACGCAGGCGAAGATCGATGTCGTCAAGCAACGGCTGATCCGCAACTTCGGGTACAACGATTCGAGCGCGACCGATGTGCTCAATTACGTCGCGAGCATCTTCGCTCGGGGCGACTCGAAGAACGAATAAACACGGATCCCCGCGTTTACTCGCTAGTCTATTCGCAATCCTGATCAAGCAACCCAAGGCATCCCCCGGGTAGCCTTGTTGACGTGCGGTCGTCATCGGGACAGATGACGCCGTGGAATTCTGTCAACATTCGGGCCCCATCAGGGTATTATCCAGGATTGGGGACCCACCACCACCAGCCGGGGACTCCCCCCTCTCCGGCGAGAAGGACAAGGAGCAAGATAATTATGAATCTGAAAATGAAGTACGCGGTTGTCGCAGGTGCAGCGCTCGTCGGCGCCGGTTTCTTTGGCGGCGCGCTCGTCGCGCAGGACCACAAGGGCCACGAAGGGCACAACCACGCGATGGGCGAACACCAAGCCCCCGACATGAACGCGATGATGGAGGCGTTCATGAAGGCCTCCACGCCCGGCGAGCAGCACGCCAAGATGATGCAGGGCGTCGGCATGTGGGACAACACGATCAAGCACTGGATGGATCCCTCATCGCCGCCGGATGTTTCGCAGGGCACCTACGAGATCAAATCGATCATGGACGGCCGCTACACGCTCGAGAAAGCCAACAGCGTGATGATGGGCATGCCCTTCGAGGGCATGGCGATCGGTGGCTACGACAACGTCGCCGGGCACTACTTCTCCGTCTGGTTCGACAACTTCGGCACCGGTGTGATCGTCCTGACCGGCGACTACAACGACAAGGGCCAACTCGTTCTCGAGGGCGAGATGTCCGACCCAACATCGCCCAGCGGTAAATCCTGGATGCGCGAGGTCATCACCCATCAAGGCGCCAATCGTACGACGATGGATATGTACTCCAAGATGGACGGCCAAATCATCAAGGTCATGGAGATCAAGGGTGTACGGAAGCACTAATCCGCCTTCCTGATTTCGCAATTAAACAGGCCCGCGTCACTCGACGCGGGCCTGTCCGTTTTTGTGCAAATTGCAGTATCGGTTCATTCCGGTGTAACAATACCGAGCGACGCGCCGTAGCCGCTGATGAGCATCCCGAGGTCGGCGGTGTTGACCTCGCCGTCGTTGTTGAGATCGCTCGCGGGGTTTTCGCCGCCGAAGTCTGACAGCAGGAGCCCGAGGTCGGCGACATCGATACGGTCATCGCCGTTGATGTTGCCGATCGCACCGAGGATAATCGCGCCGGGTTCCACATCGATCATCGTCGTCACCAGACCGTTCGGCCAGGTGATGCGGACCATGTCGATGAGTTCAACCGGATCAAACCCGAAGTGCACGCGGTTGGGCTGTGCGCTCATGAACCCGCCGCCGGTGTTCACCCACCGGGTGAGCGTTTGATCGTTGACGATCGTCTCGATCTTCGCGCCAACCCCGTCCGGAGCGACACCGTATGGCGCCACCGTCTCAACCTCGAGCCACGACAAATCGTAACCCGGCTTGTGCTGATCGATATCGTTGCGGTACAGCGCCAGATCACCGAAGTTGGACGAGATCAGGATGTCCAGATCGCCGTCGTTGTCGTAATCGAAAGCCACGAGCGATTTGCCGTCGTCGTTGTGATTGATGCCGCATCCGATCGCGTTCTCCTGCCAATCGGTCCGGCCCATCGTCTGGCCCTGATTGAGCCAGAGCCTTGTGGGGTCGTCAAAGAAATCGGGATCGGGGATCCGGCCATCGGGGAGGCGGAATCCGTTGGTCATGGTCAGGTCGAGGTCGTAGTCGTGATCGAAGTCACCGAAGATGGACCCCCAGCCCCAGTACCCGTACCGGACACCGGCGCCGTCGGGCGGGATCGGCGCGTCGAGCCCCGGTCCGGTTGTGTCGGTAAAGGCGTGCGCGCCGTCGTTGCGGTAGAGGCGGTTGCCGGTGACACCCCAGTTGATCTCCGCGACGAAGTCCTCGTCGTAGATCGCGGTGACGAACCAGTCGGGGTCGCCGTCGTTGTCGTAGTCGCCGACCGCGGCGCCCATCCCGTTCTCATCGGTCGCGGTGCCGTTGCCGAGCACCTTGGTGAATCCTGAGCCCGCGTTGTTGATGAAGTACCGGCTGGTGCCGAAGTCCGCCGCGATGATGAGTTCGGGGTACCGATCGTCGTTCATGTCCTGGAAGATCGGGGTGAAGCCCCAGAGCGCATCTTCGTTGTCCTGCAGAAGCCCGTAGGCCTCGGTCGATTCGGTGAAGATACCGGTGCCATCGTTTATGAACAGTCGGTTGCCGAACGTGGCAAAGAGCCACCATTGTGTCGTGTACAGGTCGAGATCGCCGTCGAGATCGATATCGCCCCAGGCGCCGCCGGTGGTGTTGAAATCGTTGAACGGGTTAGTGAAGCCCTCGGCGAGCTGGACACCCGCGGCTTCCGCGTTCTCGGTGAACGTGTTATCGCCGTTGTTGACGAACAGGTAGTTCCCGCCATCGAACGCGCCGACGTACAGATCCGGATACCCGTCGCCGTTGATGTCGGCGACCGAGGCGGAAGCGCCTTCCGCGTCTACAAGATCGATCCCCCACGCGGCGGCGGATTCCGTGAAGGTCCCGTCGGCGTTGTTGATAAAGAGCACCGCGTTCTGGCCGGCGCCTCCGTTCACGAAGACATCGAGCCAGCCGTCGCGGTTGAAGTCAGCGGTCGCGATCCCGGGGGTCATCTTGTGCCGTTCGCGCCAGGCTTCCGGCGCGAGGTTGGTCGAGTGCGTGAATACGAGGCCTGAGGAAACGGTCTGGTCAGAAAACTGCGGCAATTCGATCTCGCCAGCGAGCGACACCGAGGCGACCGCGATTCCCATCACAGCGATCGCAGCGGTGGCAAGCCCTGCCATGCCAATGGCGCTGTTAGCTTTGGATTCGTGCATGCTCTCTATCTCCTCCAGGAACTTCTGGCTGACGTCAACTCGCCGACCCCCGGCGAATTGACGCTCTCCAAGCCTATCCCAGCAATCAGACAATATGCGCAACAAATGCGGCATCGGTTCCAGCCTAGGCCGGTTTTAAAGGGTGCACCGGCTGTAAGGGCGGTTCTGGGAACTGGCCCCCCACGGAGACGCATCCAGAGCGATTTCAGGGTCATTGCAAGGCTGAGACACGCAAATTTGGCGATTTCTCGCTATCGCAGGGTACTACAATGGGGTAGCCTTCAAAAGAAGATTCCACAGACATCCGGTGGATGAAATTGAGGAGATAATGCCAATGCCTATCCATGCATCACGCGCCCTGCTCGGCGTCGCCATCATATCGGTCTGCACCGGTTTCGCTGCCGCCGATTCCAACGTTACGACCGGGATGGAATTCGCCTGGGGCGAGAACATCGGCTGGCTCAACTGGCGCGACGCCAACGGCGCTGTTGACGGCGTGCTCAACTGCGGCGCCCACCTCGAGGGCTTCATCTGGGCCGAAAATGTCGGCTGGATTAACACTGGCAACGGCCCGCTCTCCGGCGCGACGTACACCAACGCGGATTCGTCCGACTTCGGCGTGAACATCCTCCCCAACGGGGACATGGAAGGGTTCGCCTGGGGCGAGAACATCGGCTGGATCAACTTTGATACCGCATCAGCCGCGCCTGATCACGCCCGATACGACTCCACCGCTGGTCGATTCCGCGGCTACGCGTGGGGCGAGAACGTCGGCTGGATCAACCTCGACGATTCGAACCACTGGGTCTGCGCCATCCTCGGCAACATCAACGGCGACGCCGCTGGTGTGGACACCGCAGATCTTGGCACGCTGATCGCCGAGTTCAACACCGTGGGACCCGGCGGCGATGTGAACTGCGATGGCGTGGTCGACACCGCCGACCTCGGTTCGCTGATCGCGAACTTCGGCAAGTCCTGCCAGCCCTGATCGTCGAGCACCACATCCAAAAACAACGACGCCCCGTTCTTTTCGAGAGCGGGGCGTTCTTCGTTTCAGGTTTCACTCGATTTCCGAAAAGGGCGACTGAGGGGACTCGAACCCCCGACCCCCAGGATCACAACCTGGTGCTCTAAC